>CAZZPQ010000096.1:0-12819 GCA_964655595.1 uncultured bacterium | reverse complement strand
CTCTGCTCAGAATAAATCATTGGGATAAACCCAATGATTTATCCGGAACTGGTATAAATGACAACTTCACTGCTGATAAGTCAGGCAAATCTCCTCAAACAACACTGCTAATGAGGTCTTCTTCTCGAGCATGTCGTACCTGTACCTGCACATTCATGCTATCAAAGCCCCCACCTCGTCTTAAACCGCGTACTGGAGGCACATCATCATAGTCGCGCCCGACGGCTACCTTGATATGGGCTTCGCTTATGAGACAGCCGTTGGTTGGGTCGAAGCCCACCCAGCCACTGCCTGGAATAAAAGCCTCTATCCAGGCATGGGAACCTTCAGAGCCAACCAGATACTCATCACCATAGGGATTGCTGTGAACATAGCCACTGACATAGCGCACCGGTATGCCTTCGTTACGACACAGTGCCAGCATAGCATGGGCATAATCCTGACAGACCCCTGTTTTCGTCCTGGCAAAGTCTCGTAGCGGGGTGTCTACAGTAGTGCTATTGGGCTGGTAAGTGAATGACGCACGGAGATACTGGGTCAGATCCTGCAAGTAGCTTACGAGCTCATATGTCGGGGCCAAAGGATGCACCGCAAAGAGCTCGAGCCAGTTTTCATTTAGTGAGATGCGCTTGGTAGGTGCCAGATATTCAAAAAAGCGATGTCTCAATTCGGGTAAAATGCTGGCCGAACAGGAATGTGGCAGCGGGATAGCATAGGTACTCACCTTGGATAGTGCCTTGATGCGCAACTCCTGATGATAATGTGCCTTGTGAAAGTGATGAGTCATATTGCCAAAATAGTCCAGATGGTTGCGCAAGTGGGTGCCGGGTTCCACTGTCAAATCAAAACCGATGAGTGTCTGCCTGTAATCATCCGCCGGACGCAAGCGCAGTTCGTTAAAAGAATCCCAGGCATCTACACTGTAGACATATTCAGTAAGGTGCTCAACAGTCAAAAGCATAGCTGCATCTTATACCAGTTTTGAGCGGCTTTGTCGTTGCACCCTTTGCTTTTGATGGGTTGTCAGTCACAACCCGGAAGATACAGGTATGAAGAAGCTACTACACTTATACCGAACTTATACCGAGCCCGCTAAATTGGTCAAGGATTTGAAAAGCGCTTCCTCGCCTCCTAACGCCCTGCTCGGGATAAATCATTGGGATAAACCCAAGGATTTATCCGGAACCGGTACTAACAAAATCCCGCAGGTTTTGTTCCGTTTCTTATTGGGATCAGTATGCGGGAATAACAACAATTTTCTCGTTGCTCATTGCTCACTACCACTTTCATGCCCACAACCTGTATGACAAATGAATGAATCAGCTAAAATTCCTCAAAACCAGCATGACATTTGGCCCAAAATCTTTAGGCTAGACTTGGGAGGGGTAGTTTGGAGGCTAGCATGCAAACAGCACAAGCTGGCAATAAAGTTCAGGTTCACTATCACGGCACACTAGACGACGGCAGTACCTTCGATTCATCTGCCAACCGTGAGCCACTCGAGTTTACTCTGGGTACCGGTCAGGTGATTCAGGGCTTTGATGAGGCGGTAACAGGCATGCAGGCTGGTGAAAAGAAGACCATCCGACTGCCAGCACCTGAAGCCTACGGCGAGCATCGGGCTGAGCTTGTTATCGAGCTGGGTCGTGAGCAGATTCCTGCAGATATCGAGCTGGAGCTGGGCATGAGCCTGGGAATGCAACAAAGCAGCGGTCAAGCTGTTCCGGTGATCGTTACCGACTTAAGTGATGATTCTGTGACCCTCGACGCCAACCATCCACTCGCTGGCGAAGCACTGACTTTTGAACTCGAGCTGCTAAGCATTGTCTGATTGTCAAGCTTGCAGCGGTCCAATCGGTGAGGTGGGTGGACTTTGACCAGCCTGGCTGGCTGCAAAACCCGTCTGCAAGCCCATCAGATAGCCCAGCTTGAGCATAAACTCGATGGTATCCATGTCGTTTGCTTCAATGCGCTCGAGAATGTATTCACGGGTACCATCGGGCAACTGAATACCACCAATTTCGCTGCTGTGGTTGTCTTTCATCTGCTGGATAAACTCGGCAATCATCTTTTTTTCCCTAGACATGCTGACCTCCTTCAAGCTGCTCTTCTAACCAGGCCACAATGGCCTCAGCCGAGCCCAGATTTGTCGCTAGTGGTACGTTATGAACATCACAGATACGCAGCAGGGCCGACACATCCGGTTCATGCGGCTGAGCTGTGAGCGGATCTCGAAAGAAAATCACAGCCAACACCCGATCTTCAGCGATACGCGCCCCAACCTGCAAATCCCCACCTTCTGGCCCGGAGCGTAGCCTCTCAACTTCCAAGTGTGCCTTATCGCGCAGCACGTTGCCCGTGGTGCTAGTAGCAATTAGGTGAAACTGTGATAGAACCTCCGCGTGGTCCTTAGCAAAGACTGCCAGATCCAGTTTTTTCTTGTCATGAGCGATGAGCGCTACGGATTTTTTTGTCATAGCTTTAGTGTAGCAGTCCGAGGCGTCGCTCAGGGTAAGGCTTTTTGGCTTACAAACCAGACCTCAGTACCAGGCTTGGCCTGTGCCAGTTGCCACAGATCCCGCAAATCACAGATAGCAGGCTTGGCGTAGCCACCCGTGCGACCGCGGTCATTCAGCAGAATAATGGGTTGTCCACTGGCAGGTATCTGCACGGCACCCCAGGGACTCCCTTCGCTGATGACCTCATGGTCAGGCAAGGCAACGGCTTCACCTTCAAGTCGAACACCCATGCGGTCAATCACATCCACATGATAGGCGTGGCTCAGAAGACGCTCAAAAGCCTCTGCCTGATACTGGGGGCCAGGGTGAATACGTAATTGAATGCGCCGAGGATAGCGCACCTGTCCCACAGACTGTCTGACTGAACCTGTTAATGCCCCAGCCAGCGCCAGCTCATCACCCGCTTGCAGATTGCGCCCGGCATATCCCCCCACCCGACCACGGCTGTCTGTGCTTCTCGAGCCAGCATAGTCACAAGCAGCAAAGCCGCCTCCTACTGCCAGATAGGCGGTATTGCCCGTAATTTTCGCCTGCGGTGTCAGGGCTATCATATCCCCTTTTTTTGCGGCATGAACAGCCCAGCGCTTAACCTCACGGCCATTTATACTGAGTAGAAAACCACCCCCCGTCACTGCCAGGTTCACAGGTATCAGGACTTCAAGCTCGAGTGCCTGACCCATCAGCTCTAAAACAACACTGTCCTCAGGATTAGCCAGCAGCTGATTGACCGAAGCACCGGCCAAGGGGTCCAGTACGCCCGCCTGCGCCAGCCCCACGTGCCCCTGACCCCAGCGCGGCGACGCTTGCAAGCTGGCACTGCCACGGTAAGCCCGCTGAACCCGCAGGGCAACTGAAGCACCTTCTGGAGACGTAGCTGCTACCTGAGATGGCGAGCTGAGCGCTTTGACTGACCGAAAGCTCACCGAGTCACCTGCTTTGAACAAACTGGCTGGTGTGCGCTGAGCGTCAAAGAGTACACTGTCTGTACAGCCAAGCACCCACCAACCGCCCGGACTCGCTACCGGATAAATACCTGCCTGCTGACCCGCAATCGCTACTGCACCTGCAGGCACCTGCTTACGTGGCACGCTGCGGCGTGGCAGTTCAAGCTCTGCTGGCAAACCTAGCAGATAGGGAAAGCCCGGGGTAAAGCCAATGAAGGCAACCGTAAAACACGTTGCCTGGTGGCGTTGGACAATGGTCTCCCAGGATAGACCCGTCTGCGCCATCAGCGCTTCCTGATCGGCAGCGAGTCCATAGTGCACATTGACACGGTGATGTGTGGCAACAGGCTTGGGCAGCTCCCGTTGTGTCAGCGACGCCAGCTGCTGAAGAAAACGCTTTTGGGGTACTTGCGGGTCATGCTCAATCAGCAGATTTCGGTAACCCGGAATCACTTCGCGCAAGGCCTGCAAGCCAGACTGCTGAATCACCGCTTGTAGCGCAGCAAGTTGCAGTGAGACCTCAACCGAACTACTTGTAGAAACCTCGATATAAAGTGCCGCTGGTCCTGCCGAACGAATCTTCATGTATGCCAGTTAGCCCCAATACTCACGCCAGCTTGCTCGAGAGCCTGTCGTACCGCACGTGCCAGCGCTACTGCCTTTGGGCTATCCCCATGAATACAGAGGGAATCCGCTGCCAGCTCCACAGTACTGCCATCTACCGCGGTAATCCGTTCCATTTGTACAATTTCCAGCGCACGACGTGCAGCTTCAGCCGGGTCCTGAATCACACTACCAACCTCACGTCGCGACTGCAAACGACCATCTGGCAAATACGCCCTGTCGATAAATGCCTCCCGCTTCACACGTAGTCCTCTATCTTTTAACACGGTCTCCGCTGCTGACTGTGCCAATACCAGAACTGGCAGGGAACTATCAAAAAGTCGCACCGCCTCTGCCACGGCGGTAGCGACCACGACGTCCTCACTCATACGGTTATAAAGCGCGCCATGCGGCTTGACATAGCTTAGCTGCACCCCCTCAACCTGGCACATCGTCGCTAGTGCACCCAGTTGATAGAGCAAATCGTCAGTGATAAGCGCAGGTGGAAGCTCCATGTCAAAACGTCCAAAACCGCGCAAATCAGGATAGCTCGGATGCGCTCCTACCGCCACGCCCCTTACTGCTGCCAGTCGCACCGTCTGGCGCATCACCGACGGGTCTCCCGCATGAAAGCCACAGGCAATATTGGCTGACGAAACAAGCGCCAGCATGTCAGTATCCTGTCCCAAATGCCAGTTACCAAAGGACTCGCCCAGATCACTATTCAGATCTATCTGCATGCTGCATCATAACGAAAATAGCTCAAACACACAGTGCAGCCAGAGTATGGAAGAGCGCTCGGCTGTTAAAAGCTAGCTAAAAAGCGTTCAGCGTTCAGGCTATCTGAATAAGCATGTAGAGGTTTGGGGATACCCTGGGAATATGCAATAAAACGTAGAAACGTCTACTTAAATCATTATAGAATGTGGGGAATGAGCATCAAAGTACACCTTAGATATTCAGGTTCATTGCCCGAAATAAAAAAGTAGAACCGTATAAATCAGGGGTTGATTGCATGAGTAAAAAAACAAAATCTGATGTCCAGAAAGTGATTTTTCAGGCACGTTATAATCCTCAGATTACTTTCCATAACATTCTTCATGTAGCAGCTCAAGAGCTCACAGAAACTTATCAAGATTGGGAGACTGATGGATTACGAGCTACTCTTAAAGATTTCAATAACCATTGTAGTGTCCAGATAGGACATGACTCATTTACCTACGAACAGGATTTTGATAGTGAGCAGTTGGAGGTTGAGCGAATTGATGAAATTGTAGAGAAATTACCTAAGAGTCTTCAAATAAAGGTCTTTCGCAGGTTGGGTTATCGGAAAATTTTACTCCACCCAGTTAAAATGGATTTCGCCTCATTGGTTAAGGTGATGGAGGTAAAGCTTCTGACACAAGACCCTTCGTTGAAGGATAGTCTTCCGCCCGTTAAAGACTTAATGTACCGTGTTGATCTAAGTGAACCCCCGTTGGACTATCATCTGACTGTGGGACCCCTCCGAAAAAATGAAATATCTAGGCATGTTTCTCCTAATCTACAAAACAACTATGCCCCCTCAGGATATAACCAGGCTAAGGCGATGACTAATATAGTTGATGCATATCCAGAGGTAGCTATTGTGATAGATATTGACGTTTTTATGGTGGGTGAAGCTCTGGAACTGAGTAAAACAGAGGGGTTTTTGAAAGACGCACGACACAAAGTTCAAACGTTATCATCTACGATTAGTGATTACTTACTGGAATAGAGGGATACGGAGTGTTCTCGACATACAACCCGCAAGCTACATCTAGCGAAACTACAGCACTAGAGTATCAACACTTGAGCCTTGATAACCGTTTTGACTTACCTACCGGGGTAGTTACTGATTCTAAAGGTGCAAGTAAGGCAACTTCTCGCTCAATTAAATCGGACCAGCCATCCACGCCAGTATTTGAGAGCAAGGCAATAAAAGTTCCTGATGCTACCAATATCTCAACTCAGCGTGAGACGAATCAAGATGTAGAAGCAAATCAATCTTTGCCACATCCCAAATCTTTTCCCTCGAGTACACCCAAACTCGATGTAGAAGCCCAGTTCGTGATTCGTAAGCATTATGCCAAAACACTTCTCACTAACTTAGAAAAGGTTCAGCAATTTTGTGGAAAGCCACAAGCTGCAAATTATATTGCCCCTTTATTAAACTCAATCCTCGGAATGCGCGATACCATTCCGCTAGACCCTTATGTAGAAGTTGCTATGGCTTTTTATGATGCGATTGCTTACAAAGATGGTTGGGTGCATTATCGCCCTGAGCAGTACGAGGAAGCCAGAAGAATGCTGATGCGTCTTTCTGATAAATCCACCCTTAATCGGGGAGATGTGGATCGTGGCTTAGATAAACTTGATAAGTTAGGGTTTGATAGCCTGCCGTTTTCTGATAATATTGATTTGTTTGACGAGTTAAAGGCTGTTGATGAAGATCAATAGGTGTTAATGGAAAACACAGGAGTTAGTAAGCATTTTTTAGACACAACTATTGTTCGATCCCAATTGCACGGAACAACGCGGACGAGGGAATATTTCAAAGCCGAGTTTGGTGATAGTCCACTTTATATTTCAGACTATGTTTTAATGGAGTACCGGCGAGGTTATCTTTCTTATGTGATTAGTTTTTATTCGGCTCTATCTTTTCCAACTTATAACACTGTGGCTGACGTAATTAAGGTATTTGGTCAAAGTTTTAGTAGTAGAGAAGTAAAAGCTGTTTTGACACTTGTGACAGAGCTTTTATCTACGCAACGAATAGACCTGGATAAACCCTCCCATAAAGAAAAAGCTTCCAGCGCAGTGGCTGTTTATATTAGAAGGATAGAATCAAAGTTACGTCGGAGTTTTAAGAAAACTGGAGTTGATTCTGCTCGTTGCCAACGTGCAAAAATAGATTTTAATCTTAATTCTAATACGTTTGCAGAAGATGTACGGAAATTCATAAGTGATTTTGACGACACCAAAACTTGTCGCAGTAAATGTAATATTGATCACTTCTTCTTGCAAAAATATCGCAGGGAGATTGGGAAATATATTGAACAAACCCCAACTATCAAGAAGTCCGCTAATAAGGGTTTTCACGACGTGATAGATCGCGTAAACAACTTAAATCAAAAGGGGTCAGAATCATTTAACTGTAATGAGTGCTCAAAGATTGGAGATGCCGTGATTGCGCTTGATGCTCCCCGAACAATGCGTTTAGAACACACAGATCGGTCATTTAACGCCTTATGTGATTTGATAGATCAGCCACACAAACTTCACCCCTCAGAAAAATCGCTCCACAAAGATAATTCTTGAGTGCCTTTTACAACTCTTTAATTTCCACGGTAATCACAACTTTTCCTTTTGCGCGCCCTTTTTCAACATACCGGAGCGCTTCGGCAACTTTACCTAAGGGATACACTCGGTCAATCACCGGAACAATGGTGCCAGCTTCACAAAGCGTCGTAATTGAGTTCAGGTCAGTCCTGTTTTGCGGAACTGCCAGTATACGGATGTTTCTGCCGGTCATTTTTTTAATCAAGGGTCCCAGGGCCAGGATCTGGAACATTAGGGCAACAGAGCCGCCGACGAAAAAGTAAGTACCATTAGATCGTAGTGCTCTCTGATAGGCCAAAACCGATCTATGAGCAATAAGGTCGAGGATTAGATCGTACTGGTTTTGCTTGGCAGTAAAGTTTTCTCGAGTATAGTCAATTACATGATCTGCGCCCAGTGACTGCATGAAGTCCAGCTTGTGCGTATTATCCACCCCCGTCACTTCCGCGCCACACAATTTGGCTAACTGGATGGCAAACGAACCTGCACTACCGCCCGCACCATTGATCAAAACCTTTTGCCCGGCTTGAACCTGTCCTATATCACGAATTGCCCGCAGCGCAATCACACCTGCTTGAGGTATGGCTGCGGCTTGCTCAAAGGACAGTGTTGCTGGTTTCAGTATCAATGTTTCTCCATCTGTGCAGACGTACTCAGCAAAACCTCCGCGATAGCCTGGGAGTTCACCAAATACCTCATCTCCAGGTTTGAATTCGGTGATGTTTTTGCCGACAGATTCCACCTGCCCAGCAATATCCGAACCGAGGATTTGATTGGCAGGTCTTCGAAGTCCGCCAATTCGGGCATATAACGGTTTACCAATCAAGCCTTCCCGGTCTGATCCATTGATCGAAACTGCACGGATTCTGATCAGTATTTGATCGTCTGTCGGAATGGGTTTAGGCAACTCTGCGAGTTGAAGCACATCTGGTGACCCATATTTTTCATGTACGATGGCTTTCATGTGTTTTCCTTTCCATGTGCTGCTTGCTGCAGTGTAAGAAAGCCGTTAGACCCAGCAAAGTATAATACAAAAAAGGGAGCGTCATCATGTCAAAATTTCTTTCCCCAAGCCAGTTTGCTGCACCTGTTGCAGAATGTATCTCTCAAAGCACTAATTCAGGATCATTTACGGCGCAGCTCCAGAAGACTATCCAGCATTGCCCACCCGAAGCTGGTATAGGCATGGTCATTATTCGTATAGATAACTTTAATGACCTTAAAGAGCAGTATGGTGCAGAAATAAGCCAGCGGCTTTCCACTGATATCAGGGAGAGACTACAATTCAGGTTGCGTAACAGCGACATCCTGGTTAGTCATGCCAGTGAGTTTAGTATTATTATTAATGACCTGAAGGAAAATTCTGCCTTGACACAGGTCAAGCGTAAGCTTCTGAGCGCTCTGGATTCACCTTTTGAGCTGGCTGGTCACGAACTACTGGTGCGCGCCAGTGCCGGCAGCGCCAACTATCCGCAACAGGGCCAGGACGCCTACACTCTCGAGATTCAGGCTCGGCAGGTCTTAAGCTAAAGCGTTTCAGGTTGTTGGGGCAAAACAGGTTGTTGGGGCAAAAAAAGAAGCGCCTCTTAAGCGCTGTTAAATGTAAGTATAGAGCGCTATACAGTATTTGTCAAGGGTATGCAAAAAACCAACTTCTCCCACAGTGTTAAGAGCCAATTCATCTCACATTTATAGAAGCAATCCCTAGCTTTATCCCACATTTCGCAGGTATCAGATAAGCAAGTAGCACTTACGGCAAGCTGGTGAGAAGAAGCTGAGGATGTGCTTTCTCTCAACAGTCAGGTTGCTTATACCGAGCCCGATACATTGGTTAAAGATTTGAAAAGCGCTTCCCCGCTTCCTGCTCGCACTGCTCGGTATAAGGCCATGATGCGTCAAAGGTTTAGTGGGCTAACGGCGGGCCAGCACCCAACGTGGTTTGTTTGCGCTTAATTTCGTATTTTTTAATCACAACATCCTGAAGTTCCTGCTTACCAGGAAGGGGTCTGCATAGTGCTAGAGATCTAGACATGAGATGGTAAACAAACAAGTGGTTTGCCCTCACTGTTTTTGCCGTATGATGACCATTTATGCGCGTCTTAAGCCAGACTCCTCGAAACGTTCTAAGTACCACGGCCCTTTATTACGCATGTTTTGTCATGCTGGGCTTGGCAGCGGCTTCACTTGGCCCTACGTTGCCCTATCTGGCTAGCAATACTCGGAGCACCCTCGAGGCCGTCAGCATTCTTTTGGCAGCCCGGCCCTTTGGATTTTTCCTTGGGGCCTTATTTGGCGCACGACTTTATGATGTGCTTCCCGGACACCCCTTAATTGCAATGGTCTTTTTGGGCTTGGCGTTTTGTCTATCGCTGATTCCAGTTATCCCGATTCTCTATATCTTAGCGGCCTGTCTGCTGATGACAGGCATCTTGCAGAGCCTTGTTGACGCGGGTACCAATACGCTTTTAGTCTGGCTTCACCGTGATAAGGTTGCACCTTTTATGAATGGACTGCATTTTGCCTTTGGTGTGGGGGCTTTTTTGATGCCGATTGTGATAGCCCAAGCGACGCTTTGGCTAGGGAGTCCGGCCTGGGCGTTTTGGTTGGTGGCTTTTTTTGCCTTACCATTATCGCTACTATTCTGGCGTATGCCTAGCCCCTCAAGGCTAGAGGAAACCCAAGACGGCCCAAGCCCTACCAAGGTCAATACCTCACTGGCTCTGCTGATTGCGGGTTTTTTATTTTTCTACGCCGGTATCGAAATCGGTTTTGGCAACTGGATTTATAGCTACGCCCTAAAGACCAACCTGGCTAATGAAATCAGCGCAAGCTATCTGACTTCGGCATTTTGGGGAACCTATACTTTAGGCAGATTGCTGACCATACCTCTAGCTGCACGACTAAACCCGTCAAGCCTGCTCTGGTTGAGCCTGCTCTCGGCTGGTTTTGGAATCGTACCCCTATGGCTCTATCCAGAATCCAGCCTGGTGCTTTGGATGAGTAGTCTGTGGTTGGGTTTATCCATTGCGGCGATTTTCCCGGCGGTCATATCTTTTGCCGAACGTCACATGACCATTAAGGGTCAGATTATGGGTATCTTTTTTACCGGTGTGAGTTTGGGGGCGACTACGATTCCCTGGCTGATTGGGCAGATGTTTGAGCGAGTTGGGCCGGGTGTGATGGTGCTCGCGGTTGCTCTCAGTTTACTGATGAGTGTCTTGATGCTTTATGTGATTAGTGCTAGCATTCGTCAAAAATCATAAAGAGGTGCTTGGCTATGGTCACAACGATCCAATATTCATCCGATGGCAGCATTGAACTTCTTGAAATGAAGGTGGAAGATCCTCAAGATCACGAGGTACAAGTGCAGGGTGGGGTGTGCGGCATCTGCTCCTGGGATATAGCTACCGCTAAACTCGGTGATAAGATGGTTCCCAAAGCTCCACCAGGACACGAGGGCATGGGGCATGTCGTCAAAGTGGGGCGTAGCGTAACGAGTCTTAAAGAGGGTGACCGCGTGGCGGGTGGTGGCTTTGCAACCTTGCGTAACCTGCCAGCCTCGAGCGTTTACAAAATCCCCGAGAGTAGTAAACTCGCTGATGAATACTGGGTGGTTGAACCTGTCTCGTGTGCAGTGACAGGTTTAGATCACTGCCGCTTAAAGCCAGGTGACAGCGTTGCTGTGATTGGTGTGGGTTTTATGGGCTTGCTTATTCTTCAAGCTTTGTTGCATTCACCACTCGGTCAGCTTGTGGCTGTTGATGTGGTGCAAAGCAGGCTCGAGTTAGCACAAAAAATCGGTGTGAAGACTGCCTATAATTCAGCACAGCTTGAATATGACCAGCTTGTTAAAGAACTCAAACCTTACGAGTTTGATGTTGTTGTGGACAGCTCGGGTGTGCAGGCAGGCTTGGATTTGGCGACGGATATTGTCAGAACAGGTGGGCTGATCAATCTGTTTGGCTGGATCAAAGGGGAAAGTGCCACGTTTAATTCTACCAAGTGGCATTTGGGTGGTTTTAGTATAGTTAATTCCTCGCCTTCGGCAAGACTGCGCGACCCCTTTCCGCCTGCGATTCGGCTTATGCACGAAGGCGTGTTTGACTTGCGCCCTTTGGTGACGCATGTTGAGAGTCTGCAAAACTATCCTGCGCTGATGAAGCAGATTTTGCAGGGTGATGAGAGTTATGTCAAGGGTGTGGTTAAATTGTAAGCGTTATCTTGCTCGAGCCCTCCAATATCACATCCATTAAAAGCTCGTTTTGAGAAAAATATGAACCGCCACCAAGGGCTCGAGTGGTCAAAGATACAAATGAAATTAGAGGCTAACCCTGAGAAACTTTGGTCCCTCATTGAAATAGAAAGAACCGAGGAGGAACCAGATGTTGTTGGTTTTGATCAAAAAGCAGGCGAATACATTTTTTATGATTGCTCGGCAGAAAGCCCCAAAGGTCGCAGGAGTCTTTGCTATGACAAAGAGGTACTCGAGTCCAGAAAAGCAAATAAACCCAAAGATAGTGCGGTGAATATTGCTACGGCTATGGGTATCGAGCTTTTAAGTGAGGATGACTACCAACAGTTGCAGCAACTTGGCAGTTTCGATATGAAGACCTCGAGCTGGCTAAAAACACCCTCTGAGATTAGAAAACTGGGTGGTGCTATCTTTGGTGATTACCGTTTTGGCAGGGTTTTTGTGTATCACAACGGCGCAGAGTCCTATTATGCTGCCCGAGGATTTCGAGGTTTACTGAGGATTTAGAGTTTGAATATGGATTTAGAGTTTAAAAAAGTAAGCCACCGTCGCTTCAGCTTTGGTATCAAAGGACGCATAAAACCCTCTTGCCTGCGCATTTTCATCTTCTGTAGCGAGCCAGCCATCTTCGCAGCCCAAGTTTCTCCCAAGTTCCAACATTGCATTGAGTAACCTTGTTGCAATCCCTTGACGTTGTAATGAAGGTGTAACACCCAGGTTGTCAATATAAAGTTCATCGGCTCGGTCGGGGTGTTTGTGAATCACCGCGCGTATCTGCCCAACGACTTCACCGTTACTGATGGCAACCATCATGTGGTGATTGGTTTCGGTTAAATACGCAGTGAAGAGCTTTGGGTCAATAGCAGCATCAAACACGTCTACTGCTACATGATCTAGCACGGTTTCATCACCTGCTGTAAGGTGTTTAATCTCAATGCTCATGATCTGAAGTATAACCGGTTGCTTTTGTGGAGTCTCGAGAATCATCTTCCCGCTATATCCAAAATCTTCGTAACGACTTCCCGTCTACCGAGCCCGATACATTGCTTAAAGATTTGAAAAGCGCTTCCCCGCTTCCTAACGCTCTGCTCGGGATAATTCCCACATTTAGCTCTGCTTATGACATGGGTGGCTACGTCGC
>CAZZPQ010000095.1:0-13201 GCA_964655595.1 uncultured bacterium | reverse complement strand
CCCCCAGGTCGCATGGGTCATTGAGATATCTCAATGACCCATGGAAACACTAAATAATTTTACTATGATTTCAGCACGCCTGCTTTTGCCAGCGATTGCGCAAAACCAATCATATCGTCGTCAATTCTACCGTCGCCATCCTTATCCAGAAGTTGCATCAGTTGCCCTGGTGAAAAGCCTGGAACTTTCTTTTCAATTTCATGTTCTTCCGCCTGAACCAGCTTGGCAACCCCTGCTGCATCCAGATTATTCTGGCGCTTGACCCGCCCCAGTGCACCCAAAACCATAGGCGCCAAAACCGCCATCATAGCACCTACTTTTTTAGCATCAAGCCCGGTAGCTTTACTAACACCCTGCTGCACGGGTACTGCCTGACCACCCAGCATGTGCTGCAACATGCCTTCCACATTGGTGGCTCTGGAGCTGACAGGAGCCGAACCAAGCAGGGAACCAAGCACATTGCCAAGCCCGCTGTCGTTACCTCCCAGCAAGCTACCAAGTAGTCCACCCGCACCACCCTGGCTACCACCCATGAGACTTCCAAGCAGATTTGCTGCGGCTCCACCAGTGTTTTTTCCGCCACCCAGCAGGCTACCAGCCAAACTAGCCATTGCTCCTAAACCACCGCCTGCCTGTTGCGTACCACCACCAAGCATGCTACCCAGGTGATCCAGGATGCTGCCGTCATGGTCGCGCTCGAGTGCGCGGCTTAAGGACGCCTGGGCTTCAGGCCCTTTGCTGACATTCTTGGATAAACCCGCAATCATCATGGGCAAAAGCGCACTGATGGCCTGATTGGCCTGGCTTTCATCCACACCGACCTGTTGTCCAAGACCCCGTGTAACCTGGGGGTTCAGCTGCTGACTTAACAAATTGAGTAACTCCATAATGTCCTCCCTCAAGGATTGGATGGAGCTTCAGTGTACCCCATCCCTTTTTAGAATGTTGTGATGCTTAACTTAAACTCGTATCGACGCCCCACGCCACCCTTTTCAGACTGCAGCTCAATCGTCGTGTCTGTAACAGGTGACGCGTTAGCTGCCACTACCAGCTTCAAACTACGCTGGTTGATGCCACTGGGCAGGGTGAGCGGATCAGGGTCGATACTGACCCCTGGCGGTGCTTTGGTGAGCGTGATCGTGGCAATATCAGCCGTAAGGTCAATACCTGTCACCGGACTGATACTTACAGTCAGCTCCGCCTCCGCCCCACGCGCCACACTCAGGGACTCGAGAGGTTTATCCTGATAAACCACCTGAAAGCTGTATTGCTTTCTACCCAAGTCAAGCAGCAGGCTACAACTACTCAGCAACACAAGTAGTCCGATCACCGTTATTGCCATCTGTACTTTCCTCATACCTGCACCCTGAACCCTTTCGCACTATAAGCATAGTTTTCCACGCATAGATCCTCTACGGGTAGCCTTGAAGTCTACCGCAAAAGCCCCTATAGTCTAGCTGCTTTCACATGAGCAGTTGTTGGCCTTGCTATGCTCAGACTGAAAACTGCACGTCCGTCCACTTCACGTCACTGGCGGCGCTTTGCACTGTCTTCTCAATAAAGTGAACTCCTCTGGCTCCGTCGACCACCGTGGGGAAGTCACCCTCGAGTTCGGTAAGTGCCCGACCTTCCTGCTTGCCACGAATGGCTTCGGCCACGCCTAGATACACGTTGGCAAAGGCTTCAAGAAACGCCTCAGGATGTCCGGGAGGAATGCGACTGGCTTTGGCGGCAGCAGCGCAGAGGTAGCCGTTACCCCGCTTCAGAATGCGTGTGGCTTCATCCAGTGGGCGATAGATAAGGTAATTCGGGTCTTCCTGATACCAGGCAAGCGAGCCTTTGCTGCCGAATACCCGCAGGCGAATATCATTCTCATCACCGACCTGAATCTGTGAAGAAATAAGCACCCCTTTGGCACCAGACGCAAAGCGCAGCAGTAAGTTACCATCATCGTCAAGCAGGCGACCAGGTACAAAGGTACTCAGATCGGCGCAGATATGCGAGAGCTCGAGCCCTGTTACCGTCGCCATCAGATTTTCCGCGTGTGAACCAATATCGCCAATACAACCCGCTGCCCCACTGCGGGCCGGATCCGTCCGCCACTCAGCTTGCTTGGCACCCGTTTCCTCCAGTTTGGTTGCCAGCCAGCCCTGATTGTATTCAACGATGACCTTGCGAATCTCACCCAACTCACCACTTTGCACCATGTGCCGCGCCTGCTTGATCATGGGATAGCCGGTATAGTTATAGGTAACGCCAAACACTACGCCACTTTTGTTGACGGTCTGCACCAAATCACGTGCCTGTTCGCTGGTATGAACCAGGGGCTTGTCACAAACCACATGAAACCCTGCCTCTGCAAAGGCTTTAGCAACCGGGTAATGAACGTGATTGGGGGTGACGATTGCCACCATATCAATGCGGTCACCTTCCGGGCGGGCCAGTTCTTTCTCGAGCATCTCCTGCCAACTGCCATAGTTACGCTCATCCGCCAGACCCAAATCCTGACCCGAGGCCCTGGCTTTTTCAGGACTTGACGATAGCGCACCCGCCACAAACTCATACTGAGCATCCAGTGCCATGGCTTTGCGGTGAACCTCACCAATAAAGGCGTCCCGTCCCCCCCCTACCATGCCGTATTTGAGTTTACGATTGCCAACTGTGTCTGTACCAGTAATCATGATGTCTCCTTATGACTAAGATCCGTTTTACTGTAGATGTCCTCAAATGTCAGTGTTACATCAATACAGGGAATATCAATACCATCCGTTTCCCGATGCTCAGTTTCGATCCACTTACCTTTAGCATACCGAAAACTCTTAACCATACGCTTACGACTATCGACCAGCAGATAGAGTTGCAAACCCTTCATAATTGATTGCAGATTTGAAAACCAGTTCCTACTCGCCCTGCTCGGGATCAATCATTTGGATAAACCCAATGATTGATCCGGAACCAGTATTACCTAAACCTACTTTTCAAAAGCAGCATCAAAGGCAACCGCCGAAGGCTTAAAGTCAAGCCGCTTGCAAAAGGCAGCACTTTCCGTGGCACCATGCACTCTGTCCATGCGACTGTCTTCCCACTCGACAGATAAAGGGCCCTCATAGGTGATATCGTTCAGTGCCACAATGACCTCTTCAAAATTGATGTCACCCCGTCCCACACTGCGAAAATCCCAATATCTGCGGGCATCGCCGAAGTTGGTATGACCACCAAAAACACCCGCATCACCCGTACCATGCCCCCACCAGACATCTTTCATATGCACGTGGAAAATGCGATCGCTAAACACGCGAATAAACCTGACATAATCCACTCCCTGATAGCCTAGGTGACTGGGATCATAATTGAAGCCAAAGCGCCTGTGTCCGCGCAGCGCCTTAAGGGCGCGCTCCGCCGAGGCAATATCAAAGGCAATCTCAGTAGGGTGAACCTCTAAGGCAAAGTTGACATCCACCTCATCAAAGACATCCAGAATGGGTCGCCAGCGCCGCGCAAAATCCTTAAAGCCTTTGTCCCAGTAGTCCTGGCTGGTCGGCGGAAAGGCGTAGAGTGAATGCCAGATGGATGAACCAGTAAAACCATTGACCACCTTGACGCCAAATCTGGCAGCAGCACGGGCAGTATCCTTCATCTCCTCAGCAGCACGCCGCTTAACTGCTGCGGCACGTCCATCACCCCAAACGTGCTCAGGCAGAATCGACTTGTGACGCTCGTCAATCAGGTCACAGACCGCCTGACCCACCAGGTGATTGCTGATGGCAAAACACTGCAAACCGTGCTTGTCCAGCAGCTTCTTTTTATCCTTTAGGTATTTATCGCTCCCTAGCGCTTCCTGAACGTTAAAGTGGTCACCCCAACAGGCCAGCTCGAGCCCGTCATAGCCCATCTCCTTGGCTAAGGGCGCGAGTTCCTTAAGTGGCATGTCAGCCCACTGTCCGGTAAAAAGTGTTACAGGTCTTGCCATATATCCTCCTTTGGGAATCATTCAGCAGCTATGATTGCCAGTATTTACCCATGACGCTCTAAACTGCAGATGCTTATTTCCCATAAGCTTAGCGTGCCAGAAACAGTACTTCCATCCCTTATATAACGAAACCACCATCACCCGCCTGACAGGTACAGGAGCAAAAACCGCCTTGAATAGCATAAGGCCTTGCTCAGGTCAGGGCATGTGGATCAAATAAGCGCCGGTACTCATCACTGGCATAGCGGTCGGTCATGCTGGCCAGATAATCCGTCACCGCTCGAATCAGGCCCCGCTGCTCAGTGGCAGCCTGCACCGTGTAAGGAAGCATATTCGGCGAGTCGATGTAGGCATTAAAGATACGCTCGAGAATATGGTCGGCTTTTTTGGTCATGCGAATCTGTCGGTAGTGAAAGTAAAAGTTCTGGTACAAAAACTGTTTGAGTTCCTGAAGTTGCCTGCCCAGTGCAGCCGAAGTACTGACCAGTACCCCAGAAGCCCGGCGTACCTTGTGAACGCTGTCGATGCCTTGGGTATCCAGACTATTACTTGTCGTCATCACGGTATCTTCAATCATCAGGCCCAGCAGTTCGCGAATCAGGATAAAGCGTGCCTGGTCGCTAAAGCCCTCAGCACGAATTTGCAGAGCGTTCATAAGTTCAGCAATCAGCGGCACCGCGACAAGCTGCTGTGGCTTCAGATGCCCGCTGCGCAAGCCATCATCCAGATCATGAGCATTGTAGGCCAGCTCGTCAGCCAGATTCACCACCTGCGCCTCGAGACCAGCCTGCTTATCGGGTTCCCAACTGGTATCAGGAACATCATATTCGGTTTCATGCTTCATGATGCCCTCCAGGGTCTCCCAGGTCAGATTGAGTCCGGCAAAATTCGGATAGCGCTGCTCGAGTTCGGTGACGACCCGCAGGCTCTGCTTGTTATGGTCAAAACCGCCAACTTCAGCGGCCAAACGGTTAAGCGTGCGCTCACCAGCATGCCCAAAGGGTGGATGACCCAGGTCATGCGCCAGGGCAATGGTTTCAGCCAGGTCTTCGTTTAAGCCAAGTGCCCGCGAGATGCTCTTGGCGACCTGTGCAACCTCAAGCGTGTGTGTCAGGCGGGTGCGGTAGTAATCCCCTTGATAATTCACAAAAACCTGCGTCTTGTACTCGAGCTGCCTGAAAGCGCTGGTATGAATAACGCGGTCACGATCTTTTTGGTAGGCAGTACGGTACTTACTCTCAGCTTCAGGATGAATGCGCCCCCGCGAATCCTGGGCCAGACTGGCATAGGCAGCCAGTGTGGCACGTTCGTTGCGCTCGAGGGTTTCACGGCTAAACAGCATGAATCTATCCTAGCAGAGTTACTGCTGAATAGGCCCTTTGGCATAGAACCAGTGGCTTATACCAGTTCCGGATAAATCATTGGGTTTACCCCAACGATTTATCCAGAGCAGGGCGTTAGGAAGCGGGAAGGCGCTTTTCAAATCTTCAAACAATTTATCGGGCTCGGTATGAGGCTATACTGGTGGCCTATGTCAGAGTTATCCGCATCAGAATTAAAGTCTTACCTCGACTTTGCGGTTGAGACAGCTTTTCTAGCAGGTCAAGTAACCCTTGGTCACTTCCAGACGGGTCTAAAAGCAGAGTTCAAGGCAGATGACAGTCCAGTGACGCTTGCCGACCATCAGGCGGAAAAAGTTATTCGGGAGCGTATCGAAAAGCACTATCCTAAGCACGGGATGCTCGGTGAAGAATACGGTGAGGCCAATCAGGGCTCGAGCTTTCGCTGGGTGATTGATCCTATCGATGGCACTAAATCCTTCATGCGAGGCGTACCGCTCTATGGGGTGCTGTTAGGGCTCGAGATAGAAGGACGTATCGAGGTAGGCGTGAGTTATTTTCCGGGCCTTGGCGATATGGTCTATGCTGCTAGCGGTCTGGGAAGCTACTGGAATGGGCGACGCTGTTATGTCAGCAACACCACTCAGCTTGACCGCGCAGTGCTGTCTTTTACTGACGCCTCCAGTTTTCATCAGTATGGGCGTGAAGCCGCCTGGCAACGCCTGCAGCAGCGCGTGTATTACCGAGTGGGCTGGAGTGACGCCTACGGACACATGCTGGTCGCCACGGGTCGCTGCGAGGTGATGCTCGACCCCATCATGAACCCTTGGGACTGTGGCCCCTTTCCGGTACTGCTGCGCGAAGCAGGTGGTTACTTTGGCAGTTGGTCAGGCAAAGAGGGCATCTACGCTGGTGAGGCGCTCAGCACCACAAAAGCACTCTTGCCCGAAGTCCTAGCGCTTTTAGGAGGGAATGAATGATTCCAGCAGTGGTACTGGCATCCGTCGTAGGTCTGGGTCTACTGTCTGTTCCCGTGACCATCTACACTATGCTGAGGCGTGAAACGACAAAAGAAGCAAAACGTAAGCGAGTCAATACTCAGTCTAAATAAGTTGCTTTAAGCTACCGAAAGAAACGAGGTATTAGCTTTGAAAAAACATATGCTCTTTATCCTTGCATGTTTGTGCCTGTTATTGCCAGGCGCACTGGCGCAGACCGTTACAGTTGCGGGGCAAACCCTGGACCTGACGGATACGTTACCCCAGGACCCGGCGGTACGCACTGGCGAGTTGCCTAATGGTCTTAAATACTACTTGCGCTTTAATGACGAACCACGTAACCGCGCTGAACTTGCTCTGGCGATTCGGGCTGGCTCGATTCTTGAAACCGAGGAAGAACTTGGGCTTGCCCATTTTGTCGAGCACATGCTCTTTAAAGGTACAGAAAGCTTTCAGGGCAGTGAGATCATCGATTTTCTCGAGCGTATCGGCATGGTCTTTGGCCCCGACGTCAATGCCTATACCAGCTTTGATGAGACCGTCTACACACTGCGCATTCCACTCGATGATCTGGAGATTATCGATACTTCATTCCAGATTCTGGCGGAGTGGGCTAGCAAGGCGACGTTTGACGAGGCCGAGATCGAACCCGAGCGCGGTGTAATTGTCGAAGAGTGGCGGCAGCGCTCACAGAACGTCAATGGCCGCCTGAGTAACGCCATCATCCCGCTCTTATTGGGTGACTCGCGTTACGCCGAGCGCCTGCCTATTGGCGACATGGACATTGTTCGCAGCGTACCGCGCGAGACCTTTGTGGATTTTTTTGAGCGCTGGTATCGCCCTGAGCTGATGGCAGTTGTGGCAGTGGGCGACTTCGATATCGACGTTTTTGAGGCGCAGATTGTAGAGGCGTTTGCCGTACTCGAGAATCCCCCAAATGCTGCTGAGCGCCCCGAGTACGCTGTGCCACTCCTGGATGAACCCCTCTACTACAGCTTTACCGACCCCGAGTTTCCCGTCACCGCTGCCCAGGTCATCTACAAGTCCCCTTCCAGTACCTTTCAAACTGTCAATGACTTTCGCGATTTCCTGCTGCGCAACCTCTTTGTGCGTATCCTGAATGAGCGCTTAGCCGACAGAACCAGAGCTGCAGACGCGCCATTTTTAAATGCACAGGCGGAAAGCAGTGATTTTATTGGTGGTGTGCGGGACCTGACCTTTACCATCATCACGGCTGAAACAGGTCTGGAAACAGGTATTGCGGCCCTCTTTGAAGAGCTTATGCGCGCCCAGCAGTTTGGCTTCAGCGAAGCCGAGTTGAACCGTGCCAAAACCAATCTACTGACCGCCCTGAGGCAAAACTTTAACGAACGCGATGACTTGGACAGTCGCTTTTGGCGCTCGGCCTTGATTGACGACTTCCTCTCTGGCAGCGTCGTGACCAGCAATGAAGCTGATCTCGAGCTGGGTGAGCAGTTGCTCCCTGGCATCAGCGCTGCCGAGGTCAGTGACTTGGCTTCAGGCTTCAGCGAAGGAAGCAACCGCGCGGTTCTGGTTCTGGCACCAGAAAAAGCCGACTTGCAAGTTCCAGATGCCACAGAGCTCGAAGTACTGGTGCTCGCTGCCTTAGAGCAAGAGGTTGCTGCCTCAGAAGAGCTCGAGCTTTCTGCTGAATTGATGATCAATCTACCCGAACCTGTGGCTATCACGTCTCAAGCCTACGTTCCAGAGCTGAATACTACCCTCATCACGCTGGCAAACGGGATTGAGATCATCTTAAAACCCACCGATTTTGTCGCAAACGAAGTCCTTTTTTCCGGTGTTGCTTACGGGGGTACCTCACTCGTCAGCGATGAGGATTATCCCGAAGCTGCGATTATCACCAGCGTCATTACCGAAAGTGGCGTGGCTGAGTTTAGTCGCTCCGAACTGCAACGCTTGCTCACCGGTAAAAACGTCAGTCTGGGACTGGGCCTGAACGACCTGACCCGCAACTTTAGTGGCCGCGCTGATCGTGATGACCTGGAAACGCTGTTTCAACTGGTCTATCTCTACAGCACCCAGCCCCGCAAGGATTCTGTAGCCTTTGAGCGCGTGCGCAGTCAGATCGAGGCGAGCATCCTAAACCGCGCCAATCAGCCACAGGCCGTCTTTCAGGACGCTATCACAGCGGCGCTCTATGGTGATCATCTGCGCTATACACCCCTGACGATTGAGCAACTGAATAGCATCGACTTTGAGCGAGCCTTTGCTATCTTCGAAGAACGCTTTACTGACTTGAATGACTTCACTTTTGTCCTGGTGGGTGATTTCGATGTGGCCGAGGTCACAGCTCTAGCACAGCGCTATCTGGGCAACCTGCCTGGCACCAGGCAGCGTGACACCTGGCGCAGCCATATTCCCCCCTTACCCATGGATATTCTTGTCGAGGAAGTCTACAAGGGTATCGATGAGCAAAGTATTTTGCACCTGCGCTGGGATGGACCTTTTTACAATCCGGTGCGTGAAGAGCGCTTCAGGCTCTTTATTCTGGACGGTGTGCTGTCGATTAACATCCGTGAGAAAATCCGTGAAGAGTTAGGGGCTGCCTACTCACCACAGGTCTTCAGCAACTACACTCAGCGTCCCTCAAAACGCTACACGCTGGGGGTGCAGATCTTTACTGCACCTGAGTTGGTCGAAAACCTGCTCGAGCCCATTAACGAAGTGCTCTACAATGTTCGCGACCATGGCCCCGACGCCGATACCCTGCAACGCGCCAAGGAACAAGTCAAACGCAACCTCGAGACAAGCCTGGAAACCAACAGCTACTGGCGCTTTGTGCTCGAGTTCTTCTACTTTTTTAATCCCCACGAAGACCCGCTGACCATTGTGAACTATGCTGAGCTGGTCGATGCCATCAGCGCAGCCGAGATTCAGGAAATGGCGCAGCGCTTTATCGTGCCTGAGCGCTATATCCAGGTCATCCTGTATCCTGAGACGTATCAACCTTGAGAAATATCCTGGTCATACCAGGATAAGTTAAGCTTCCTGTTCTGTCCGGCTTGCTGTCCAGCCGGACACTTCATCGAGGGCGTCAAGCTCTTCGCTGGACAACTCGAGCGTCGCCGCAGGCATGAGATCCAGCAGCTGTGCTACTGAGTTCGCCCCAACAATGGGAGCGCTCATATAGGGCTTGCTAAGTAGCCAGGCCAAAGACACCTGCGCAACTGGCACGCCGTGAGCTTCTGCAATTGCCACGATACGGTCCAGAATCTGCCAGTTCTTGTCACTGAAGCGCTGTCTGGCAATGCCTTCGGCCCGCACACTGTCCGGCAAGGGGTCATCGCGGCGGTACTTACCCGTCAGAAACCCGCCTGCCAAGGGGCTGTAGGGAATCACCCCAACACCGTATGTATCACAGACCATGGCAATCTCACGCTCGAAGTTTTCACGAGTCGGACTGCTGATGCTGTACTCAGGCTGAATCGACACAAAACGTTCAAAACCGTGCTTGTCGCTGGCCCAAAGTGCCTGCATCAGTCGCCAGGCGCTGAAGTTAGAGCAGCCGATATAGCGCACATAGCCGCGCCGAACCAGATCTGTCAGCGCTGACAGCGTCTCCTCTATCGGAACCAGTGGGTCAATCCAGTGTACCTGATAAAGGTCAATAACATCCACCTGCAAGCGCCGCAGCGAATCTTCACAGGCGCGTATAATCCAGCGGCGCGATAAACCCTCGCGCTGCCAGGAACTTTTGCGCCCCTCGCTGCCCATCGCCCCCATAGCGCCGCGCACCTTGGTAGCAATGATGACGCGCTCACGCTCCTTGCGAGAGGCCAGCCAGCGTCCGATTATCTCTTCAGATACACCACCCGGATTGTTCGGTGTCCACATGCTGTAGATATCAGCGGTATCAATCAGATTGCCGCCGGCCTCGACAAAGGCGTCCAGAATTTCAAAAGAACGGCTTTCATCCGCCGTCCAGCCAAACTGCATGGTACCCAGCGCAATCGGGTGAACCAGCAAACCACTTTGTCCTACTTGTCTGTAGCTCATAGAGCTAACATACCTGAGTGAACAGCGCAGCAAGGTATGCGGCGTCACGCCTGAACACAGCTCAAGATACACTGAACGTCAAAGCACCCCTCTCCGTCATTCTGAACGGAGCAACGCGTAGTGAAGAATCTCAATGCGGTACGGCTCGATGCCCATTCAGTCACCTGCACACTTCAACATTGGGAGACCCTTCACTGTGTTCAGGGTGACAACATCAGTCGCAAAATGACGCCAGGCCACGGTATCTGACGTAAGCAAACTCAGATCAGCGCGGTGACGGGCTTTAGTGCATGCTGAATGGCAGCCTCGAGTTTTTGCAGACCTTCCTCAAGCTCAGCATCAGACATGTTAAGGGGCGGCAGCAAGCGGATAACATTACTATAGGTCCCAGTCGGCAGGAGAATCAGACCGTTGTCCCGAGCGTGAGCCACTATGGCGTCCACGGCTTCAGGATTGGGCTGGCGGTTTTCGCCGTGAATAAACTCGAGCCCCACCATCGCCCCAAGCCCGCGTACGTCCCCCAACTGCGGGTAGAGGCGCTGCCAGGTGCTTAAGCGCTGACGCATCACTGCACCTATATCCTGAGCGCGCTCCAAAAGCCCCTCTTCCTCAATCACCGCCAGGGTAGCCAGCGCAGCGGCGCAACCCGTCGGATTACCGCCAAAGGTGCTGCCCAGCATACCGGCTTCGACCTTGTTCATAATTTCAGCTTTACCAATCACTGCCGAGAGCGGAAAGCCACTCGAGAGCGCCTTGGCTGTGCAGATCAGGTCAGGCTCGAGCCCATAGTGGTCCACCGCCCACCAGGCACCTGTACGACCGATACCGCTTTGCACTTCATCATCGATCCACAGCGCCCCAATCTCGGTAGCGTAGTCCCGCAAAGCCCGTAAAAACCCCTCCGGCGCCGGAATAAAGCCACCCTCTCCTGCAACAGGTTCAATGATAAAAGCGGCAACTTCCGACTCTCCAATAGTGGTTTTAACCAGGTCCTTAAGCTGCGCCAGATCCGACTGGCAACAGCCACTCGCCTGTGCACCACCATAGGGACAACGGTAGCAATATGGGTAAGCTGCACGGTAAATCTCGGCGGCGCGTGGCGCAAAACCAGTTTTGTAGGGCTTAGCCTTGCCCGTGAGGCTCAGCGCCATGTGAGTGCGCCCATGAAAGGCATGGGTAAAGGCGACAATTCCCTGCCGCTTGGTAGCGACTCGAGCAATCTTGATGGCATTCTCCACCGCCTCAGCACCCGAATTGACCAGAAAGGTCTTTTTAGGACTGGGGCCGGGGGCGATCTCATTGAGTTTTTCAGCCACCCGGATATAACTCTCGTGCATACCCACCGCAAAGCAAAGGTGTTGAAACTCATCCATCTGGGACTTGACCGCCGCCAGCACCCGCGGGTGCGAATGCCCGATATTCATGACTGCAATGCCCACCGACCAGTCCAGGTAGTTTTTACCGTCAGCGTCCCAGACATAACTCCCCTGGGCCTTGACCGGATAAAACGGATGCACGCTGTAAGCAGCTGCAGCTACGGCACTGGCGCGCCGCTGGGCAAACTTGGCATTTGACATAATAAACCTCCTATTACTTACGACACATTCGTACTAAGGTCAGTATAGCCTAAAAATAATAGCCCTAACGTGGCATATACCAAACAATCAACAAACTCATTTATCTTCCGACTACTCAGCCAGGGTGGTGTAATCCGCCTCAATTCCACCTAGAGTGATACAGGTTATTTACATCAGGGCATCTAATTTGCTATATTCTCAAAGCTGGCACTCGAGATATGAGTGCTAAAAAAGTCGATGGCCCATCGTCTAATGGCAGGACAGCGGATTTTGGATCCGTCGGTCGGGGTTCGAGTCCCTGTGGGCCAGCCACTCTCTCAGCTATCGCCTGACCCTTAGCTTATATTGAGCCCAATAGCCTTTGTCGGCATCAATACCAAACTTTTCACAATCCCTCACATCATTTGCACAATCAACCCCGGCTATTTTAGACTACTGTCAAACGGGAGATACCATGCGTGTCGTCATTACCCTAACAGCGGACAGACCCATCTGCCTGCCGATAGCGCACAATCACATCGTCCAGGGCTTGATCTACGGACAGCTCGAGACCAACCTCGCCCGCTGGCTCCACGGTGACGCCTACAGCCACGCCAGGCGCACCTACCGCATGTTCACCTTCAGCCGCCTGCAGGGGCGCTACGCGCTAAACCCGCAGCACAAGACGATTACCTTCACACCACCAGTTGCGCTTCAGCTCGCCAGCGTCAATACAGACGTGCTTGCCAGCTTCGCCGAGCACCTCCTAAAAAGCCCCTATGTCACACTGGGCAGTACGCAGTTAAGCGTAACCAGCGTCGAAATCCTTAAACCCCCACCCTACCAGACCTCGCTGCGCGTCAAAACCCTCTCCCCCATCACCATCTACAGTACCTTCAGCAAACCAGATGGCAAAAAGCTCACCCATTACTACGCGCCCTACGAAGCGGACTGGAGCGTGATGCTGCTTGCCAACCTCGCCAGAAAAGCTAACGCGCTTAAGCTCCCCGAGCCAAGCCCAGACGACCTGGCTGACAGCACCATCAAAGCACTGCGGCGCTCCCCCAAAGACAAGAAGGTCGTCCGCTACAAACAACTCTTTATCGAAGCCTATGACGGGCACTTTGAACTGAGTCTGCCAGAGCCGTATTTTGAGCTTGCCTACAACACAGGCTTAGGCAGTAAGAACGCGCAGGGGTTTGGGATGGTGGCGGCAATAGGATAGGGTTCATTGGAAGGTTATTGGAATGGATGATGGTATAATACGGTACTTTTGAGTCAGCTCTGTTACAGAGCTTC
>CAZZPQ010000094.1:0-13290 GCA_964655595.1 uncultured bacterium | reverse complement strand
CCCAGCACTCGCTCGAGACGGGCACGATTGTCAAGATACAGGAGTTTGGCAGCGACAGCTAGGAAAGGGGTTATGGTAAAAAATCAGCGGGAGGTGCTTATGCACACGGCAGAGCTGTTTCGTCTGGATGGCAAAGTTGCGCTGGTTACAGGAGGCTCGAGAGGGCTTGGTCTGCAAATTGCCGAAGGGCTGGCTGATATGGGCGCAAGGCTGGCGCTGGTTTCACGCAAACAAGAAGACCTGGAGGAGGCGGCTGGGCATCTTCGCAGTCGTGGTGCAGAGGTCATGACAGTCGCAGCTGACCTGGCTGAAGAAACTGCCGGCAGTGAGGTGCTCGAGCAGGTCTTGGCGGCCTACCAACAGATAGACATTCTGGTGAATAACGCTGGGGCGACCTGGGGTGCGCCTGCCGAGGAGTATCCGCTCCACGCCTGGCACAAGGTCATCGGGCTGAACCTGACAGCGGCCTTTCTGCTCAGCCAGCAGGTGGCACGCGCCAGTATGATTCCGCGCCAACAGGGCAGTATCATCAACATTGCCTCAGTCGCAGGCTTGCAGGCCAATCCCCCGCAGATGACAGGAACGGTTGCCTACAACAGCAGCAAGGCTGGGCTGATCAATTTGACTCGAGCCCTTGCCAGCGAGTGGGCCAGGTATAAGATTCGGGTCAATGCCATTGCACCAGGTTTCTTTCCAACCAAAATGACGGCTGGAACACTCAAAACTGCCGAAGCGGCGCTGATAAATGCCACGCCTTTACAACGCCTGGGCAGTGCACATGATCTCAAGGGAACAGCCGCGCTGCTTGCCTCTGAAGCCTCAGCATTCATCACAGGTCAGGTCATCGCCATAGATGGTGGTATCAGCGTTATCTGACGCCAGCCAACATCAGGAACCCAGAAAGGAATCAACATGCAAAATCGTCAGCTAAGACTTATCAAGCGGCCTGAGGGGCTTTTTAAAGACAGTGACTTTGAGCTTGTCGAAGACAGCTTGTCCGAGCTGAGTGATGGACACCTATTGGTGCGTGTGATCTATCTGTCTCTTGACCCGACACAACGCGTCTGGGCACAGCACGACAGCTATCTCCCGGCTGTGCCGCTTGGCTCGGTAATGCGGAGTCTGGGCCTGGGAATAGTCATTGACTCAAAGCATCCTGACTTCGCCGCTGGTGACCTGGTCAGTGGCATGACTGGCTGGCAGGACTATCTTGTCAGTGACGGTACAAGTCTGCAAAAAATCCCGCGCTTGCCTGGCGTACCTCTGGACGCCTACTTAGGGCCACTCGGTATGACGGGACTGACAGCTTACTTTGGCCTGCTGGATATTGGCAAACCTCAAGAGGGTGAAACCCTCACTGTTTCTGGAGCAGCGGGGGCGGTCGGGTCGATTGTCTGTCAGATTGGCAAGCTCAAGGGTCTGCGAGTTGTCGGCATTGCGGGCAGCCAGGATAAGTGTGAGTGGCTCGAGCATGACCTCGGTATCGACAGCGCCATTAACTACAAGGAGGCCAACCTTTACAAAGCCCTGCGCAAAGCTGCACCTAGTGGCATCGACATTCACTTTGAAAATGTCGGCGGCAGCATTTTGGACACCGTCCTGACGCAGATTAATATCGGCGCACGGATTCCGCTTTGCGGCTATATCTCGGCTTACGCTACGGGTCAAGCGCCCGGTATTCAGAATCTGGCGGTGCTGGTTTCCAAACGCGCCATCATTCAGGGCTTTCTGGTGCTGGACTATTACCCCAGGGCGCTGGAAGCCTTTCAGGACCTGGCAGGCTGGCTAGTCAGTGGCAAGCTGCACTACCGCAGTGATATTCGGCAGGGGCTCGAGCAGGCCCCTAGCGCCATCAATAGCTTATTTACGGGCGATAACACTGGCAAGCTGATTGTCCAGGTCTCAGAAGCAGATTAAATACACCGTACGATTAGCTCTGATACTTGGATTCTTGACCAAGTATGGAGTTTTAAGCGAAATATGGGTATCAACATCTGTTTTACGGTGTATTAAATATTAAATTTGCAACTATTACACGAGTATAGTGAAAGTTAAAGAAAATCTGGTCGGCGTCAGGGTTTTGCACCATACAACACATAATACCGCTTCTGCATAAATCATTGGGATAAACCCAATGATTTATCCCGAGCAGGACTTTAGGGAGTGGGGAAAAGCTATTCCAGTCTGTAAGCATTTTATCAGGCTCGGCATAAGGTCATACGCAGTGTAAGCTATCATGTTCTATTCTTTTTGAGAATTAGGGGCTTTTGCTTCCTGGATTCTCCTGCAGAACTGCTTTAATCAACAGCGCTTCTAATTATGGTAAGGTCTCACAAGCCTCTTGTGCGCAAACAAGGTTTAAAAAAGGCTTGGAAATGAGGTATAAATGAGAAGAGGTCGTTTATTATTATGGGCGGGACTGCTGCTATGGCTGGCTGCCTGTACCCAGCCACTCAAGCTGGAGGTCACTGCACCCGCGAACAACGCAGTGATTCCCACGCCCCAGACAACTGTTGAAGGCAGCGTTAACCGCAGCGCCACTGTAAGCTACCAGTTAAATGATGGAGGCGCGCAAACAGTTGATGTAAGCAATAACCGCTTTAGTTTTGGCGTTACACTGGCTCCCGGCGCAAACAGCCTGGTAGTGAATGCTGCCGCTGGTCAGCAGACAGATAGCCAAACACTTAACCTGACATATGCTGTGTCTATCAGCGAATCAGGAGCGCTTAGTAGTGGCACCTTGAGCGACAGCAACGCTGAGTTCATCCGTCCCGATACATCTTCGGACAAACTGACCAGCGGACTACCAGAAGCTGCCAGAACGGTCTTCTATGACGTCACGCCGTTCATTGTCAGCACACAGGGCTTTTATGCCATCCTTAGTGAGCAGCAGTTTGACGGCTTCATCTATCTGTACCAAAACAGCTTTGACCCCAATAATCCCACCGCCAATCTGATTAACTACAATGACGATGCTGGTGGACGATTCTTTGACCCTGACGAAGATCCCCCAGGTATTTCCCAGGTCACGAGTGAGTTACGCCCTGACACGACTTACTTTCTGGTAACTACTGCCTATGCCGGACAGAGTGAAGAAGACTTTGCCGTTGGTGAGTTTACCAATACCATTACCGCAGGGGTCAACCCGCCACCTGACGCTTTTTCCCTGCCAGCTGTCGATAATAATGCCTTTAACATCACGGTACGCTTTGCGGGTGGTCTGACAGAAGATCAGCAGGCGGTCTTTACGGACGCCGCAGCTCGCTGGTCACAGATTATCACCGAGAATATCGAGAATATCGAGAACTTCGTCCTGCCACCCGAGTTCTTCTTCCCGGGTACCGGGCCGATTAACGGTACGCTTGATGACCTGCTGATTGATGTCATCGCGTTCCCGCGCGATGGCCCCGGCGGCGTGCTCGCTTCAGCCGGTCCGGTGCTACTCCGCTCTGGTAGCAGCAGCAATCCACTTATTCCGGCTTACGGCATCATGCTGGTCGATTCAGACGATTTTCTGGAAGGTGGCTTCTTTGCTGATCCGCAAGCCTTTGAAGATACCATCGTCCATGAGATGGGACACGTGCTGGGCATCGGTACCACCTGGGTTCCAACCGGTAATACCGAGGGTGTCCTGGGTAACCCCCCCACAGTACCTCCGGGCTTACCGAATCCTGACTACGACCCACGCTTTACCGGTGCAGGAGCAGTTGCCGAGTATCAGGCGCTCCTGGCAGCGGCTGGCAAAGTCACCGAGGCATCTGTACCCATTGCCAATACGGGTGGTCCCGGTAACTTTAATGGTCACTGGCGCGAAATTAGCTTTGAAAATGAGCTGATGACACCCTATTTCGGTGGTGAAGAGCAACTTTCACGCCTGACCGCAGCCAGTTTGGGTGACATCGGTTACACCGTCGATGTGGAATCGGCCGCCGTGGATCAGGATTATTCGTTACCTCTGCCGGCAACCTTTGTCCAAACTGCACCCGCAGACGTCAGCTATGAAGAGTTTGTGGATTTCTTAAAGGCAGGTGGCTCGAGTGGTTCAGCCAGTGCGGCTGTCGAAGCCGTCAATCTGAAACTTGATCTGGAGGCTGACCCGGATGACGAAAGTTCCGCACATCCCATCAATGCTGTCAGCGGCTGTGACGAGGCAGACTTTGCAGGTTTCACTGCTGGCAGTATTGCACTCGTGCAGCGTGGTGCGTGCTTCTTCAGCACCAAAGTCGAAAATGCCATCAATGCTGGTGCGGTCGGCGTCATCATCATGAACCAGGGTAACGGCGAAGCCCGTGCTGGCTTGCTTAGCCCCTTAATCGATCCTGTCGAGGTTCCCGTGATTGGTATCGGCACTGAGCTGGGCCGCACGCTTGCCGAAACAGCAGGGCTCGAGGTCAGCATGAGTGTTAATGTAGCTAGTCTGCCAGAGCTGCGCATCACCGAGCATGAGGTGGTTTTGCTACCGATTGGCACGGTAAGCAGCAAAGGTCAGATTCAATTTTTCCCTGGCGAAAGCCCCAGCAGCATGCTTGAGCAGTTTGAACGGGGTGCGAGCCTCATCACTCAGCGCAACCAGCCACTATACCGTTAAAATCTGTACTGCTAAAAGTTGTTAGCCATTGGAATTAGCAAATAACTCAAAAAGGCGGGTAACAAACCCGCCTTTTTTCTTTGGCTCGGGCATCAAACGTCATACCGAGCCCGATAAATTGATTACAGATTTGAAAAGCAGTTCTTCGGTTCCTAACGCTCTGCTCGGGATAAATCATTGGGATAAACCCAATGATTTATCCGGAACTGGTATGAAATGCACTTCCCAACTTCCAACTCACCCAGATGTCAAAGGAGTGTCGCGCTTAAGCGAATCTCATCCACGCCAGCTAAGGCTTTTGACACGGGGCAGCCTTCCTTGGCTTTCTGTGCCAATTCAGCAAACTTGTCAACATCAATCCCGGGTACTTCGGCTTCGCTGACCAGTTCGATCAGATTGATTTTGGGTCCATCACCAATCGTTACACTGGCACTGGTTGAAATGCGTGTTGGCGGCGTGCCATTATTTGAGAGCAAAGCCGACAAAAACATGCTGTAACAGCCTGCATGGGCTGCACCAATCAGCTCCTCCGGGTTCGTACCCTCCCCGACTTCAAAGCGCGACGCGCGGGTAAAGGGCCCTGTATAGTTTCCCTTGGGCAGTGTCATGCTTCCCTTACCCTCAGTCAGACTACCTTCCCATATTGCTGTAGCTTTGGTTGTTGCCATAGTAACTCCTTTCGTCGTTAGTCTATCAGGTGAACAGGGAAGAACAATTGTGGCCACCTACACACATACACCACCTAGCACTACCTACACACATACACAACACTACCTACACACATACACAAAGAGCACAAACTACGCTAAACTAGCAGTCACATGAGTCTACTGGATATCATTGGACCTGTTATGGTTGGTCCCTCGAGTTCTCACACAGCAGGTGCCTGCCGCTTGGCACTGCTCGCCCGCTATACGCTTATAGAAGCGCCGCAAGAGGCCAGTCTCGAGCTACATGGTTCTTTTGCCAAAACCGGAGTGGGGCACGGAACGCATCTGGCTCTTATCGCTGGACTACTGGGCTTTTTTCCCCACGACGAGCGCATTCCCCAGGCCAATGCCCATGCCAAGCAAGCAGGCTTGAAGTTTAACATCGGGGCGAAGGATTTAGGCGATGTACATCCCAACACAGTGCGCTTCAAGCTCTCAAACGCTAGTGAAACTATCACTGTCATGGGCTCGAGTCTGGGTGGTGGAATCGTCAAGGTATTCCGGCTGAACGACTTTGAAACCAGTCTCAGTGGCTCCTACCACAGCCTGCTGATTGAACATGCCGACCAACCTGGCGTCATTGCCAGGGTAGCCAGAGTGCTGGCAGATGACGAGGTAAATATTGCCACTATGTTCTCCTCCCGACAAAAACGCGGAGGACGTGCCATGATGACCCTGGAAATCGACCGCCAACCTCCCCAGTACGCCTTAGATTATCTCAGGCAGCAACCTAGCATTCACTGGCTGCGCATTTTACCGGAGGTGATGAGCAGTGACGCTGAATGACCTTGCCAGCTATGCGGGTTTTGCTTCAGAGGCTGTGCTGAATGAAGAAGTGAGCAGTCCTGCTGAAGGCGCTCAACTCAAAACAAGTATGCTTGGCCGCATCCACGAGATGCGCGACGCCATAGAGCGCGGACTAGCGTCAGATAAACCCAGTATCACTGGCATGGTTGGCTGGAATGCCAAGACGCTCTGGAATCATCCAGACAAGCTGAATGCCCCCCTACTTAAACGGGTACAGGCTTATGCTATGGCAGTCAACGAAGAAAATGCCCGCATGGGCCGTATCGTAGCAGCGCCTACAGCGGGCAGCGCCGGAACCCTGCCCGGCGCGCTGATTGGTACAGCCGACCACCTGGGACTCCTGGACGAGACTCTGGTTATGCCTATGATTCTGGCTGCAGGTATTGGGCAACTGATCAGCAAGCACATGTTTATTGCTGGTGCGACGGGTGGCTGTCAGGCCGAGATTGGCTCGAGTGCTGCCATGGCTGCGGCTGCGGTCTGTGAGCTTTTGGGAGGTACTGCCCGCCAGAGCGTTCACGCTGCCACGATGGCACTCATGAACACCATTGGTCTGGTCTGTGATCCGGTCGGTGGCTATGTTGAAGTACCCTGTGTGAGCCGCAACGCTTTTTACAGCGTTCATGCCATAAGTAGCGCACAACTGGCGCTAGCAGGGCTGGAAAGCGTCATTCCTCCAGAAGAAGTCGTCCTGGCAATGGCCAGCGTGGGTCGCCTGTTACCCCCAGAACTACGCGAAACTGGCGAAGGTGGTATCGCTGATACCCCCACCGGGCGGCGCATTGCACTCAAAATGGCTGGGCAATAAAGGCTGACAACCTACTCCCATAATACCCCAGCACGGTCATTCTTCATTCATGCGTCATTCTGCCTTTAGCCCCAGCGAAGGCTGGGGGAAAGCTGGAATCCATAGCTTAACAGTATAAGCCCAATCTCAATTAAGGAAATGCCGCATTCTCTTTTACCTTAACTACCACGCTGACTACCTACGAGTAAGCGCAAGCCATTGGCGACCACTAGCAGCGTTCCACCTTCGTGACCAATGACGCCCAGTGGCAGGGGCAAGTGCCAGAACAGCGTAACGACCACCATGACAATCATAATGGAGAGCGCAAAAGCTAGATTCTGCCGGATGATGCGGTTGGCACGCCGCGCCAAACTGTAGCTTTCAGTCAGCTTACGCAAATCATCAGAAAGCAGGGCTACATCGGCAGCCTCGAGCGCCACATCACTCCCTGCCGTACCCATCGCCACGCCTACACGGGCACTGGCTAAGGCTGCCGCATCATTGACGCCATCGCCCACGAAAGCAACATCAGCGTTTTGGCTCAGCTCACGCACCAGCCTCACTTTATCCTCGGGCAACAGTTCTGCATAAACATCGTCTTTAGGAATGCCTAATGTTTTGGCGACTGCGTGTGCCACAGTTGGGTGATCGCCGGTAAGCATGACAAAGCGCTGCAAGCCTGCAGCTCTAAGCGAGCTTAGCGCTTCGCTGGCACTGGGGCGGATTGCATCAGCAACGGCAATGAGCCCAACAACCTCATGAGCGCCAATCATGATGGTGGTGTTACCTGCAGACTCGAGCCGGTCAATCTCGTTTAAGGTGCTGGCACCCAGCCTGACGCCCTGCGCTTCGGCAAGTTTGCGGTTGCCAGCCCAGTAGCTGTCGCCACCTATAGTGGCAACAATGCCCATGCCAGGTATGGCGGTACTGTCACTGACAGCATCGGCCCCAATACCTTGCTCCGCCGCATAACGAAGAATGCTCTGGGCCACCGGGTGCTCCGAGTGGGACTCGAGCGCTGCTGCCAGGCTGAGCAGTTCAGCTTCACTACCGCGTAAGGCCACCACCGCATTGACGACCATTATGCCCTGGGTGAGGGTGCCCGTCTTGTCAAAAGCGATAACCTTGGAACTGCCAAAATCCTCGAGTGCTGCGCCACCCTTAAAGAGCACACCCCTTCTGGCTGCTGCCGCTAAAGCTGAAAGTATCGCCGCTGGCACACTGATTACAATGGCGCAGGGACTGGCAACCACCAGCAGGGTGGCGGCCTTGTACAGGGCTTCATCGCGCGGCAACCCAATAAAAATAAATACAAGCAGGGCCAGAGCGGTTCCCAAAAGAACAAAAACTGTGTAGCGCTGACCAAACCAGTTGCTGAAGCGCTCGCTGGGCGCCTTGCTCTCCTGCGCTTCGGTGACAAGGTTAATCATGCGTGCCAGGGTAGATTCGCTGGCGCGTTTACTGACTTTGAGTTCCAACACCCCATAGCCGTTCACTGTGCCAGCAAAGACCGCGTCGCCTTGTGTTTTATCAACCGGCACGGATTCACCTGTCACAGGAGACTGATCGATAGCGCTGCTGCCACTGGTAATGATGGCGTCAATAGGGATGCGCTCACCTGGGCGAACAATCACGCTATCACCCGGGTTCAGGCTCTCAACCGATACGCGCTCGAGCTGCCCATCTTGGCGCTGCAGATTGGCCTCATCGGGACGCAGTTGCATCAGTGAAACCACCGCACGCTTGGTATTGCCCATGGCATAGGACTCGAGCGTACCCGCCAGGCTAAACAAAAACAGCAAAATGGCACCGTCTCTGGCTTCACCTACAGCCGCCGCTGCCAGAGCTGCCAGCACCATCAGCAGGTCAATATCCAACTTGCCCTTAAACACTTCTCTTATGGCACTGATGCCAGCCGGAATACCCCCGGCACAGTACGCCAGCAGGAACGCCCCCTGCGGCAACCATGGAGCACTGTCAGCAATCTGAAAAACCACACCCAGAATGAGTCCTACTCCCGTAAGACCGGTAAGTAACACGTCCCTACGAAGTTCCTGACGTTCTTCCTTAAGTTCCTGCTGGAGTTTTGCTGCTGCATCGGTCATAGGATCATTCTAAATCGGAATCATTCCGATTTACAAGTAATTACACAACGTATGAAAAACAGTGCTGTGCAGTTTATCCCCTACGCTAGGCAGGTCAACCGTCGTATCATAGGGCAATAGCTAAATGGAGGTCACCATGAGTACACAAGCAAGCAGTACCGTAAATCCTGGCCCAGTAACGGGTATTGATGCAGGCTACATCTGGTTTGAAGGGCAACTTGTACCCCAGGAGCAGGCTACAGTCTCGGTTTTATCCCATGCCCTGCACTATGGTACCAGCGTCTTTGAAGGCATCCGTGCCTATGAAGCCCCCAAAGGGCCGGCCGTCTTTCGTCTGAGTGAACACAGTCAGCGACTGCTTGACTCGGCCAAAATCATCGGTATGCCTATTGACCTGACCGTCACTGACATCAACGAAGCCATCCTGGCAACCCTGAAGAAAAATCAGCGCAAATCCTGCTATATCCGCCCACTCATGTGGTTAGGCGCAGAATCGCTGGGCATTAATACCCGCCGCAATAAAACCCACTTTATGGTGGCTACCTGGAGCTGGGGGACCTATCTGGGTGACGAAGCCGTGCGTCAGGGCGCAAAACTCATGACCAGTAGCTGGCGGCGTAGCCCTGGGGACGTGATGGCAACCAAGGCCAAGGCAGGTGGCAACTATGTAAACTCGGTGCTCGCCAATGTAGAAGCGCAGCAAAACGGCTTTGATGAAGCCCTGCTGCTCGACAAGGAAGGCTTTGTAGCAGAGGGTTCTGGTGAGAACATCTTTATGCTCAAAGATGGCACGCTCTACCCCATTGCACATTCAGTCAATCTGCGCGGCATAACCAGAGACTCTGTTATTCAATTAGCCCGCTGGCTGGGCACACCAATTGAACCCACCATGGCCACCCGCGACGAACTCTACACCGCCGATGAGGTCTTTATGGTAGGTACAGCTGCTGAGGTCACCCCCATTGCCTCGATTGATCGCCGGCCCATTGGCAACGGTAAGGCTGGCGAGTACTCACTCAAGATGCGTGAGACCTACCTCAAGGCTGTCAGCGGACAAATCCCTGAGTTTGATCACTGGCTGACTTACTACTAGGATTTGCGCCAGGGCATGACCTTTCGCTCCAACCACTGAAGGCCAACCGTTAGCAACACTCCCAAAACCATCACCACAAAAAGTGCCGCATACATTTTGGGCGTTACCAGTATTTGCCAGTAGTAAAAGACCAGAAAGCCCACTCCGGTTTGTGAGCGAATAAACTCGACTGCAACAACGACGATTAATGCTGTACCCAGCGCTAAGCGAAGGCCGGAAAAGATAATCGGCAGTGCTCCAGGGATGATGACATGCCTCAGCATCTGCAAACGGTTGGCGCCGTAGTTTCTGCCTGCCTCGAGATAGACCGAGTCAATCCCCCGCACCCCTGCCATGGTGCTTATCGCTACCAGAAAAAAAGCACTGATGGCAACCACGGCAATTTTCGGCCCCTCACCAAAGGGGTTAGGGAAAATCAGCATCATCAGGGGAAAGATGGCAATTTTGGGCAGCACATAAATCGCTGACATGGTCGCGTCGAGCATTGTGCGGACCGTGCGGTTTAGCCCCATGGCCATACCGAGTAGAATACCTGGCCCAGCACCTATCAGAAAGCCCAGCAGCACTCGCATCAGGGTTGCCAGCACATGGCTTTCGGCAAAAAGCCCCCAGACACCTGCCCAACCCGCCTCTGGAAAAACACTCGGTATTAACCAGGGCCGCCCCAAAAGCGTGGTTTGGTTAAAGCGGTCATAGGTCACAACCAAATCCCAGAGTGCTGCAGCGATCTGCGAGGGTGGCGGAAACCAGCGAGCACTCAGTACACCAGCACGCACCAATAGCTCCCAGGAAGTTAGTAGCAAAATAGGAAAGCCAAGTGCCAAAGCGCGCTTGTAGGCATCCTGGTAACGAAAGGCAAGGCGTTCACCAAACTTTTCGGCAAAAAGCACCACCAGCACAAAATTCACCAGCATGATGCCCCACCAAAAGGCCTGCCACAAACCTAACGCCGTAACCAGCAGGTTAAAACCAAACATACTCCCAAGCAAGACCACTAGCTGTTGGGGCTGTAGGCGCGCTAGTGTCAGCTTCATGACTGCATCACCATGGCTCGCCTGACTTCATCCTCGAGCGCTTCCCAGATTGCACCTGTTAGTGCCGCAAACTCTGGCGTGGCGGTGGTACGAATACTGCGCGGTCTGGGAATATTGACCTCAAACTCCGTCTTATTGGTTCCTGGATGTGCCGTCATAATAACCACACGGTCGCCCAGCAATACCGCTTCATCGATGCTGTGCGTAATATACACCACGGTCTTGCGGTACTGCTCCCAGATGCGCAGGAGTTCTTCTTGCAAAACAGTCTTGGTTTGCGCATCTAAGGCACCTAAAGGTTCATCCATGAGCAGTACTTCAGGGTCATTCGCCAGTGCCCGGGCAATACTGACCCGCTGTTTCATACCACCAGAGAGCTGCGCCGGGTAATAAGCAGCAAATTTGCGCAAGCCCACCCGTGCCAACCATTCATCTGCAATCTGATAACGCTCTTTTTTGGAAATCTGGCGCATCTGCAAACCAAAAGCCACATTGTCAAGCACTGTCTTCCAGGGAAAAATGGCGTACTCCTGAAAGACAACATTGTTAAGAGGCTTGCTTGGGTCGCGACCGGGGGTAATCGTCACTTCACCACTGGTATGAGGTACGAGGTCGGCAAGAACACGCAAAAAGGTGCTCTTGCCACAGCCTGAGGGTCCCACGATACAGACAAACTCACCTTCCTGAACAGTAAGATTGAAGTTATCGATAGCAGTAACTTCACCTTCGGCAGAGGGAAAAGTCTTGCTGACGTTGGTGGCTACTATTTTGACGCTCATCGTAAAAACCAGCCTTGTGGCCAAGTGATCCGATGAGACCTAGAATTGACCAAGTTTTGCAATTCCAGGTCAAAGCTGTTTAAGGATGATGCCAACAAAAGCATCAGATCAATTTGCAAAGAGTCCTCGATCTCAACTGATAAGCGAAAGGATTAATCGCGCACAACTGACCGCGCAAAGTCTACAAAGCGGGTGTCGACCACGTTGCTTAGGTCAATAGGGTCGGCGTATTCGGTACGACCATTTTCGCGGTGGGTGCGCTCAACATCGGCTAAACCCTCGAGCGGAATCACCTGCTCTGGGTCAAAAACCAGTAGAGCGTCCCCGCGCACGGCCTCTTCTGTGGCATTAACATAACGCAGGTAGGAGTCGATGTTCTCCTGAGCCAAAAAGTCATCACCCTGCATCAGGCGTGCCGCTTCCATGAGTGCCAAAGCAAAGCGCTCGGCAACCTCGGGGCGCTCGTTCAAAAACTGCCCGGAACCAACAAAGGCCACGGTCATGAGTCCTGGTGTCAGGTCAGTAGCAAGTGCCACGGCAAAACCTGCGTCTTCAACCTGCTGAGCATAGGGAGAGCCGAGGATACCAGCGTCGATAGCTTGTCCTTCAAAAGCCGCCGGCATATCAGGATTGGCGACATTGATCAGGTTTACATCACGAATCGTCAAGCCACCCATCTCGAGCGCTTTAGCTGCCAAATACTCACCGCCACTACCCGGGCCACCTGCTACGGCAACATTGCGCCCGCGCAGGTCTTCGATACTCGTCACGGCACCACTTTCGGAGAGGTCACTGCGGAGCATAAGGCGAGTTGGACTGTTCTCAAAGGGCTCGAGCCCTCCCGGAGCAAAAACGCGAATATCCAATCCCTGATTCCAGCCGTTCCACAGCGAGGTAACAATCGCAATACCCCCGACATCAATCTGCCCCTCGCTCAGGAAAGCAATCGCCTCGGTTCCCGAAGCAACGCGGTTAATATCAACGTCAAGACCATATTTATCAAACAGACCCCGCTCAGCTGCCACATACATAGTCGCAAACTTCATGATGGGAACATAGGCAACCCGCACACTTTCACGTGGGTTGAGTGGTTCAACCTGCGCCAGAGCAACAGTCATGGCAAAGGCACACAGGACAATAAGCAAACGTTTCATGTAACTCCCTTCAAATGTACCAGTTTGAGCCTGGCATCAGTTTGATACCTGCTATGGTATCCCTACCACAACAAGGCAGTCAACTTCTCAGGCAAGCAATAGCAGCAAAACAGCAACCACCCCAACACTCACCTGGCCTACTATTTTTTACCCAGGGTTAGTTGGACCTGCCAAAAACTTAGGTGGCTAGCTCCTTGGATTCTGGCATCAAATCAGAAAACATGTCGGCCGGC
>CAZZPQ010000093.1:0-13330 GCA_964655595.1 uncultured bacterium | reverse complement strand
TGGGTGTCATCGGTCTGATTGTGGCGACTGAATTTGCCCACTGACTTCTGGTCCATCTCTTCTGTTTCAGGCTTGATGCTGGGAATGTCAGCGCTTTGGATCGTTGGGCAGGGACTGCTTTACTCGAGCACGAAACTAAACTGCCGTAAAAGTCGCCCCTCAAAGGACACGATTGCCCGCCACTCGCCGCTCTGCAACTGAACCGTAGCAGGCAGGCTGTAGTTGCGGCTTAGACCTGCGTCACGGGGACGTATCCAGAGGCTATCTGAGACAACCTCGCGGTTGTTTGGACTGTACCACTGCACTGCCAGCCAGCCTTCGTTGGGCACTTGTTGCAAGTAGATGGATAGCTCGAGCCGTCCACTATTCATCCGTAGCCCGGCTGAGCCGCTTATATCCAGTGCTGCCTGGATGCTTTGTGCCTCGCGCACAGGTGGGATATACAAGAAGGTGCAGGCCGCCAGGTTGAGCAGTAAAATCCAGCTCAGAAGTTCTTTCAGGCAACCACCACGTTCTATCACAGAGCCTCCGGGAGCAGCAGTGCTGCTGCCAAGGCGACAGGTGCGGTATCAGAGCGCAGGATGCGTGCACCCAGGCGAATAGGTTTCGCACCGCGCTGCTCAAGTAAGGCAACTTCCTCATCGCTAAAGCCACCCTCAGGGCCGGTCATGAACATAAGCCGTGTTACTTCGGCTGTGATGATGTCTTGCATGCAGGTTGTCGCATAGGGGTGAGCCAGCAGCGTCAGGGGTTCAAGCTCAAGCTGCTCAAGCTTTACAGCTTCGTGAATAGTGGGCACAACTGCACGTTCGCATTGTTTGGCGGCTTCTTGGGCAATGCGTCTTAAGCGCCCCAGTTTATTGGCCGATAACACATGGACACTGCAATAGCGGCTGATAAAGGGCCGCACTTCCTGAATGCCCAATTCAGTCAGCATGCGCACCGCATCACTCAGGCGGTCGCCCTTTAAGAGCGCCACTGCCGCGATGACTTGCCGCTGCGCTTCGTTACTGGGGGGCTGGGGTTCTTCGAAGATAAGGTCTAAAGTCAGGTCGTCAACACGCTTTACGACACCTGCGGCCTCGAGCCCATCACCATCAAAACCCCGCAGCCTCGAGCCTTCCTGCACCCGGAGCACCTGAAGCAAGTGATGTGCCTGTGGCCCTTTCAGTGTTGTGATACCAGCCACCAGAGGTTTGATAAGCACAGGGTGTATCCTCATGCCTTGCCTGCTACGAGCGCCCACTCTCCCGCAGTGCTGACGCTGCCATTGTGAAATACCTGTTCAAATGCCTGTTGTACGGCAGCGAGTTTGCTTTGCAGGATACCGGTCAGAATGACTGTGCCACCAGCTTTCAGAACGCGCTGGTAGTCCGCCATCAGTTCGATGTGAAGCTCAGCAAAGAGATTGGCAATAATGACATCAGTGCTGCACTCAGCCACGGTATCCAGTGTAGCTTCTACAAAGCTGGCACGGCTCAGGTTTAGCGCCGCATTGTCCTGCGCGATGGGAATCGTCAGGGGATCATTGTCGATGCCCTGACTACTGGCAGCACCCAGTAAATCTGCTGCGATGGCCAGTATGCCGGAGCCTGCACCTACATCCAGCACGTGCTTGCCTACCAGTAGAAGTTGCTCGAGCTGTTCTAGAGCCAGGCGCGTGGTTTCATGGTGGCCACTGCCAAAGGCCATGCCCGGGTCGAGCCACAGGACTTTTTGTCCGGCAGTCAACCGTACTTCGTTATGGGTAGGGGCAACCACCAGCCGCTGCAAATAAACAGCTTGCAAGGATGCGTAGTAGGCTTCCAGATAACCATCGTGAGCGACGCTTTCCCAGCGGCCGGCAAGGGGCAAGTCCTGACGCGTTGGAAAGTAGGCAACCAGTTCATCGCCGTCCTGCATGAGCCCCTGACAGCCATAATCCCACAGCAGGTGGGTGATGTGATCATCCTCGAGCTGGGCGCTAAAGCGAAATGCCTCGCTCATACAAACTCCACCAGTCGTGCGACACGCTCATCCCGTGTGACGATTTCAAAACCCAGGCGCTCCGCTTCCTGAAGATAAAAGTCGATATTGTCACTTTTTGTGGTAGCCCCGAGGGACTTGCGGTCATAGGCTCTGGTCGCTGTCATAATCATGGTCTCTGCCAGACAGGCAGGTATAAGTCCATCGCCAAAGTGCATATCGATGTGGGTTTGCATAGAGCCGGGCGGTCTCACGACACCTCCGGGAATGATGTGTACTCCTGGTATTTCCTGAACACTTGCGTCAACATCGGCAGGGCGACCCAGATCAAAAATCCAGGCGCCAGGCTTGACATGGCGGGCAAAGAGGACTGGATCAGGGTCAGATGTGGCTGTAAAAATCAGATCTGCATCAGTACAAGCGGCAACATCGGTACTTACGGTGATACGGGTTGATTTATATTTGCGTTTCAGGGTCTCGGCGCTGCGCTCGAGCCTGCCCGGGTCTCGCCCGATAAGAATAAGCTCCGCCACTTCAGCAGCAATCATGCGCGCTACGCCAAATGCCACCACGCCATTTGCGCCAACGACAGCTGCGCTGCTCGAGCGCAGGTTGCCGCCTTCACGTGCAAAGGTCTCGAGCAAGCCGGGTACAGCCGCTTTGACAGTGGCTGCTGTGTACGCTCCGCCATTGGTAATGGCAATGTCAGGCACAGCTTGTTGAATATCCAGTCCCTTGTTGCCGATGGTAGACCAAAAGGCGCCTAAACCAAAGGCTTCGGCGCCATGGCTGCGGGCCAGGCGCGCACCACGAATTGCCATGCGGGTCGCCGCTTCTGGCATGCTGCGAATCTGATCGGGTAACATGGGGCCGCCAACCAGCAAGACCCGCAGTTCACGTCCATCACTTAGCTCAATACCGGTGATGTCTGCCTGAATCTGGGGGCGCAAGTGAGGCAGAATCCGGCGCAAGAGCTTCTCGCTGACAAGGTTGCGTTGTACTAGCGTCTTAAGCCAGCGGTTACTGCGTGCCTGCCACAAGTCATCCAGCGTAATTGGGTGAATCATGAAAGCTGCCAACACGACATTTGGATCGCGTCCCAGGACGGCTGCTGGTTCACCCAGAACAGGCTCAGTGCGGTCAATGATGCGCATGATGCTGGCCTTGTGCCGCCACAGTGCTGCTGCAAAAAGCAGCAGGCTCATGACCTGTGCGCTATAGGGAAGCAGCAGGCTCATGAGCACGAAGCTCAGCAGGGCCCCAAGTGTGGCAAGCGCAACGTAGCGCGTCCAGGCCAGCAGCCCGGCATAGACCGAAATGGTGATGGCCGCAGCCCACCAGGGAATGATGGCTGCCGCCCAGACACCTGCCAGAATGCCCAGTAGCACCCCGTTGCCCCGACCGCGCGGCAGGTTGTCAAAAAGTCTCAGCGGAAACAGGTGTCCCAGATAAACACCCACTGCCGCCCAGCCACTGCCAGAAAATAGCAGCACCGCTAAAAAGCCCTTAAGAATGTCCAGTGCAAAAGAACTAAGCGCGACACCCGCGCCGATAAAGTGAAAGAGGTTTTCTACTCCTAGGTTATGCGCACTGAAGCTCGAGGCTTTTTTGCCGGTTAAAGCTTTGATCAGCCACTTGCCTAGAGGCAGGGAGCCGATGACAAAAGCGAGCATAAAGGCTATGACGTCAAAGAACACAGTCATAGTCTACCCTGTTCAGCTATGGCTACCAAGTATGCCCACGCCCAAATGGAAAGCGACGTTGTTAAAAGCCCACTGCCTTGATTGATGAGAGTTTCTAAGCCAAGGGTCTTTCTAGCTGACTTTTGCGCTCAGATCATTGGCTTTGGCAAAGCTTAGCATGCTTAAAAGCTGGTCGACTATTTTAAGGTCTTCAGTGAGGCTTTCGTACTCAGGACTTTCATTGGAAAAGCTCTCAAGTTTGCTACGAAGCTCAGTATGAAACGCTGTTACCTGCTCTTGAAAGATCTGTTGCTGCGTCTCGCCAAGCTGAAAAAACTCGAGATTCCCATAGGTCTTTGATGAGTAGAGCAGATCGTGAAAGGCTGATGTTGAATCAACATGCCGCATGACGTACTCGAGCACCTTGTCGAGCTTTCTTCCATCTACCTGCCAGATATACTCCTGATATTTGTCAAGAATGACGGTCGCCATAAGGACCTCCTGAGCTTAAGTTTAGGTGCTGGATGGGCCGCTGTCTGCGAAAGCTTTCATGTTTTGTGCCTTACAGGCTTTGCCAGAAGCAGGGTTCAAGATGGTCCTATGGCAACCAAACACACAACCGTACATCATCTGGTGGATAAACGCTTTGTGGGCATTACGCCTGAGGGCATGCGCATTATGATCGATGGTGAAGCAACTGCTCAAACGGGTATGCGCCCTATGGATTTGCTTTTGAACGCTGTGGGTGCTTGCGCCGCTTATGACATTGTCGAAATGCTGAACAAGCGCAAGCTCGAGATTCTCTCCTACCACATCGAGCTTTCAGGTGAGCGCGCCGAAGGCACGCCTGCTTACTACAGCCATATCCACGCGAAACATGTCTTTGAAGTTCCCGGCCTTGACCAGAAAACAGCCGAGCGTTTCGTGGACCTGGGCATGAACAAGTACTGCTCAGTTGCCAGCAGCCTGAAAGCCAGCATCAGTTTTGAGGTGCAACTTGGCCCAGTCGCTGACGCGGTAATACCATCCTGAACTCAAGTGACCTGGTTTTGGTAGGCTATACGTATGTCTGATATTGATCTCCGTAGCCCTGAGCTGTACTTCAACCGCGAGCTTAGCTGGCTCAAGTTTAACGAACGTGTTCTTGAGGAAGCCCAGGATGTCAACAATCCACTGCTCGAGCGTCTCAAGTTTCTGGCGATTTTTTCTACTAACCTTGACGAGTTTATGATGATTCGCTACGCAGGCTTAAAGGAGCAGGTAGCGGCTGGGATTGACAAGCGTAGTTTTGATGGCATGGCACCACTGGAGCAGCTTGCTGCCATTGGAGCAACCTTGCATCCTATGGTCAAGGAACACCGCCGTGTTTTAGGGCAGGTTATCCGGCAGCTCGAGGATTATGCGGTCTGTTTGATTCGGGCCAGTGATTTTAGTGACCAGGATAAAGAGACGGTCGATCGGTTTTTTCGCGAGGAATTGTTTCCTGTTTTAACGCCTCTGGCAGTTGATTCATCGCATCCTTTTCCGCGGCTGCCCAACTTGAGTTTTTCATTGCTGATGGGGGTTTTCGACGCAGAGCGGCAGGAAAGCAAGCTGGCTATCATGCAGGTGCCCAGTGTACTGCCACGCTTTTTGCGCTTGCCTGGTGAGGGCTACCGCTTTGTTATGCTAGAAGAGGTCATCAAGTACCATATCAACGCCTTGTTCCCGGGCTATGAGGTCAGGCGCGCGCACGCCTTTCGCATCACGCGCAATGCTGATATCGAAATCGCAGAGGATGAGGCGGATGACCTGCTTTTGGTCATTGAGGATGAAGTGCGGCGGCGGCGCTGGGGGGACGCGGTTCGGCTCGAGGTTGTGCAGGACATGCCCATGGTCTGGCGCAAGCTGCTGCGCAGCAACCTGCATCTAAGCGAGGAAGATGTTTATGAAATTCCTCAACATCTGAACGTCGGGGATTTTATGGAGCTGACCGGTCTTGATATCCCTGAGTTGCGTTTTGCGCCTTTTGTTACGCGCTTGCCCAGCGAATATCGCAACGAAGCGAGCCTTTTTGACGCCATTCGCAAACAGGATATCCTGATGCATCATCCTTTTCATGCCTTTGATGCGGTATTGGACCTTATCGAAGAAGCTGCCGATGACCCGAATGTGCTGGCTATTAAACAGACACTATACCGCGTGGGTCGCAAGTCCCCGGTGGTTGCAGCGCTTATGAAAGCGGCTGGGAACGGCAAGCTGGTTACTACGCTGGTCGAGCTGAAAGCACGTTTTGACGAGGAGAATAACATTGTCTGGGCCAGGGAATTAGAGCGTGCCGGGGTACATGTGGTTTTTGGTTTTGCTGACCTTAAGACCCACTGCAAATCGCTCCTGATTGTAAGGCGTGAAGGTTCACATATTCGGCGCTATGTGCATCTGGGAACTGGCAATTACAACCCGGGTACCAGCACGGTTTATACAGATTTCGCCTTGCTTTCCTGTGACCCAGACCTGGGAGCAGATACAAGTGAGCTCTTTAACTACCTGACGGGCTTTAGCAAGCAGCGCACCTGGCGTAAGCTCTGGGTTGCGCCGGAGACGCTTAAGCCCAGCATCATTGAGGCTATTCAGCGTGAAAGCCAGTATGCCAAGGCGGGTGAGGAGGCTTATATTCTTGCCAAGATGAACGCTCTGGTCGATCCCGACGTGATTCGGGCTCTTTATGAAGCGGCACAGGCAGGGGTGAAAATTGACCTGATCGTGCGTGGTGTCTGCTGTTTGCGTCCGGGCGTAGCCGGTGTGAGTGACAACATTCAGGTTCGCAGTATTGTGGGGCGGTTTCTCGAGCACTCGAGAGCTTTTTATTTTCGTCATGGTGGGCAAGATAGCCTGTATATTGGCTCAGCTGACTGGATGCAGCGCAACCTGAGTCGTCGCATCGAGGTGCTGACCCCCATCCTGGATGAGCGTTTAAAGGAAAAAGTCATGCAGGTGCTGGAGCTTTGCCTTAAAGATAATGTCAAGGCTCGAGTGCTGCAGACCGATGGCAGCTACCCGTATGCTCAGAGAAAATCTGGTCAACACCGCTTGAACATGCAGGAAAAGCTGCTTGACTTATCTGCCAGACGTTTGGCAGGTCTCAAGTAGATAGGGCAAGAATCGGACAGGCATAGCTGTGGAACGCTTAAAGCTTCGGCAGGTTTCTGTCTGGCGTGCGGGGCACAGGCTCTTTACTAAAGTCTCTTTGGCGCTGCGTGATGGTGAACGTCTGGGCATTGTGGGTCACAGTGGCGCAGGCAAGAGCAGTTTGCTGGAAGCCATCGCTGGTGACCTGGCCTACGAGGGTCAGATACTACGCGCTCCGGGTTCACGCCTGGTTTACCTGCCGCAGCGCTTGGCCTCTGTTGCAGGAACTGTATGGGAAGTAGCCTGCACTGCCTTGCAGCCAGTGAGCGAACTTGAAAAGGCCATGCGCGCCGAGGAGCAGCGCATGGCTGAGGGGTCAAATAATACCGAAGCTTATGCTGCCTTGGTCCTTGCTTTTGAAGCTCTGGGAGGCTACCAGGCAGAAGCGCAACTAAAGGCGCAACTACTGGCTTTTGGCTTTGCTGAAGTGCGTTTTGACCAGCCTGTCAGCAGCCTGTCAGGGGGTGAGTTACAGCGTCTTATGCTGGTGAAGGCTCTGGCTGAGCAGCCCGATATACTGCTGCTGGATGAACCCAGCAATCACCTGGATTTGCCGACCAGGCAGCGTCTGATTCAAGCGCTGAGCCACTTTCCGGGCGTGCTCCTGATGGTATCGCATGACCGAGCGCTCATGGACGCTGTCTGTAGCCATATCGCGCAGCTCAAGGAAGGTGAAGTGCGCCTCAGCAAAGGTAACTACCGCAGTTTTGAGCAGCAGAGCCAACAGTGGCGTACAAGCTTGTCAAAATCTCTCAGGGAGCAGCAAAAGACTGAGCGGCAGGTACAGGGAACCCTCGAGCAACTCCGCAGTTGGGGAACAGTGGCTGCCGCGCGGCAGCGTAAGCGCCTGGAGCGCCGCTTGTCCCCATCTTTGCCAGCAGCTACAGGCAAAACAAGGCAACTACAGTTTGCTGCCAGCCGTCTACGAGGTATGCTTTACCGCGCCAAGCACCTGAGTAAGACGCTCTTTGACAACTTTCTTCTGGATGACGTTGCCCTGCAGATAGAGGCTGGCGATAAAATTGGTCTTATCGGGGCCAATGGCAGTGGTAAGAGTACGCTGCTTAGGCTTATTGCTGGCGAACTCGAATCTGATCATCCCGAAGTTGAAATGCGGTGGCACGAAGACGTCAGGCTTGCCTATAGCGATCAGCAATGGCGTGGGCTATTGCCAGACAGACCCGCAATTGAGCAGCTTGCCGAGTATGTGACAACCACACGTGCTCGGATGCTGTTGGCACTGGTGGGTCTTGGTCCTGAACGGTGGCAGCACCCGCCCGCCCAGTTTTCAGCTGGGGAACGTGCCAGGCTCAGCCTTGCTGTGCTCATGGCGGCGGAAAAAACACTGCTGCTTTTGGATGAGCCAACGAATGATCTGGATCTGCAGATGATCGAACTGCTCGAGGATGCGCTAGTGACGACTGAGGCGTCAGTACTTTTAGTCAGTCATGATGAACGCCTGCTGGAAGCGGTATGTACGCGGCTATGGAGTATTGAGCAGGGAAAAATCGTCGAGTATCGTGGGGGGTTGAAGGGCTATACCAAAGGCAGGCGCCGCCGAGAAGACAGTCTCGTAACGGAGTTGCCTGAGATGGAAGCTGAGGTCATACCCAGGTTGCAATCAGTGGAAGAACTCGAGCACGAACGCCATGAACTCGAGGAGACACTCCTTGATCCGCTGCGTCTCACAGAACGCGAGCAGCAGCGGCTGCATGAGCGTCACCATGAGGTGATGGACGCCTTATCTGAGCGCTATGGCCAGGCACTTCCTGCGGCAGCGCCGCGTTACAGCTACGCGCTGGCGGGTGTGCAGGTAAGCAGTGATGGTTTGTGTGAGGGTGTGGCACTGCTGACGATTGCTGATGTTGTGCACCTCAAACTCCTGAAACCACCTGAAGCAAGTGTGGCACACTTGAGTTTTGTCGAGATGGACGACCGCTGTTTACTTGACTGGATCAAACCTCTGGTACTTCGCCTCGCAGCGCGTATCGCCTTTGAGCACCTGAACTGTAGTGCTTTGCAGATTCAGCAAAACACTGATCTGAGCAGCGCTGGTTTTCAGGCTGCTGCAGATGGTTGGTGGCTTTTCAGTCGCAGCCGCTATGAGGAGCAGGAGGGCTTTCGCCAGCGAAAACATCAGCGAAAACGTCGCCGGAAATTGCGAGCTGGCTCATGACGCTGTGTCGGAAAAATCTGTTAGCCTTTCTTCATGATTCTGTCTGTCAGTTCTGAAAGTTTAGGCGACCAACAACTTGCTCAGCTGTTGCAGGCTTACTACAGCGGCCCAGTATATAGCAGCAGGCGCTTTATTCCCAGTCTCGAGGCTGCCAGGGAGCAGCTAAAGTGTTACCAGCCCAGCGGTTACGCACGCAGTCGCAACTGCGTGGATGGCAATGTCAGTGAACTCAACCCCTATATTACCTGGGGCGTTTTCACGCTGCGCGAAGTCCAGCGGGCCATGAAAGACAAAGCGCCGCCAGCCGATTATGTCAAGTTGGTGAGTGAGCTTGCCTGGAAAGCCTATTTTCGTGAGTGCCACATGGTTTTAGGGCAGCGCATTTACCGCTCACTCGAGCCCTACAAATACCCTGCTGCTGGTAAAAAAGATGAGCTGAGTACAGAAATTACCAGCGGTCAGACTGGACTAGCTTGCATCGATAGTATCGTTCAGGAGCTTATAAACACCGGGCATCTGCACAATCACAAGCGCATGTGGTTTGCTGCTTACCTGGTTCACTATGCCAAGGTGGAGTGGTGGCATGGCGAAGCGCTCTTTTACCGCTATTTGCTCGATGGTGAACCTGGTCCCAACGCGCTTAGCTGGCAGTGGGTGGCATCGACCTTTTCTGCCAAGCCCTATTACTTCAATGCTGACAATATGCGCAAGAACAATCATGTTGTTGATGAAACACTTCCCTTTGATTGCAGCTACGACGAACTGAACAAGCTATATTTTGCTGGTTATGGGGACGGTTCTTATGCCAGACGACCGGCTGAGCAGCCCTTTATGGATGGACTGGCGCCCCATCCACGCTTGAGCCGTGTCTCGGGTACAGAACCACTGGTACTGCTTCACGCTGAGCGTTTGTCTGACAGGGCAGCAGTACTCAACAAGCTGCCCGATGCGCCAGTACTGGTTATGCTGGAGGGGTTTCGCTTTAAACAAGAGCAGCCGAGCTTTATGCGCTTATCCTGGGCGATTCGCCTGGCAGCGGATGTAGCTAGCAGCCTTCGGTTACAGGGGCGGCGGGCTGAGCTGATGCTGGCTGACTATCCTGAGGAAGTGCTCACGTATGCCTGGCGCAAGCAGTGTAAGAGTATTGCAACTGCTGATTCCTGGCACCCCGGTACCTGGAAGACACTGATTGATCTGGATGAGAGCCTGCCTGTTAGCGTCATAGAAGATGAGCCATTTGCACGTGTCAGAACATCTCTGAGATCGTTCAGTGCTTACTGGCAGCAGGCACAGCGCCAGGTGATGGCGGCGTGCCGTACCTAGCTGTGGCGGTTTTGTGCGAACTGTTCACCAGTCGTGCCAGATGGAAGTAGTCGGTATTTACAATGCCGCAGATAAATTCCAGCACAACCTGGGCGGCTGTGTCCGAGAGGTATGAAGCCACCGAGGCGCAGCAACAAGGTTTTGTATGATTGAATAGGGTCATGAATCTGGTCGCGGTACAGGCCAAAATGTCCCTGGAGGATTATCAGTCCTCAGAGAGCTTCAAGCGCCGTATTCTCAAGCTGACCGAGCAGGCAGTGGCTGGCTTGCCTGATGCGCCTACTCTGGTGGCCTTTCCTGAACTTATCGGTATGCCGCTGTTACTCAGTGCTGCCAAGGTGGCACTAAGCCCCAAGCAGAAGGTGCAGGACGCTTTCATAGCTGTTGTGCGGAACCACTGGCAGGCCATTTTGCGGGACGCCTGGCGCTACCGTGTCTTTGGACGAGCGGCGCTGTACCTGCCTTTTGCGCTTGCTGCCTATCAGACTTACCGCGACGCCTTTGCCGAGGCAGCCAGGACCTTTGCGGTAACGATTGTGGCGGGCTCGAGCTTTTTACCCCATATCGAGGAGGAGCCATCTCGGGGACTGCACATTGCTGACCCCAGAGTCTTCAATACCGCTCTGAGCTTCGCCGCGACCGGTGTTATCCTGGGGCGCAGCCGTAAGGTTTACCTGACGGCTGGGGCAGAATCTGCTGCTGGTTTAAGCCGTGGTCGCTGGCAGGACTTGCAGCCTTTCCGCACCGATTTAGGCAAAGTGGGAGTAGCTATTTGCCTGGATGGGTTTTATAGTGCGGTGCTCGAGCAGTTTGATGGTCTTGGTGCCCAGATTGTAGTGCAGCCCAGTGCCAATCACGCTGACTGGCAGCGCCCCTGGCCCCCAGATTTGCGCATTAGTGAAGCTGATGCCTGGATGCGCTATGGGCTTAGGCACATGATTCAGCAGCGGCAAACAATTCGTTATGGGGTGAATCCCATGATGGTAGGGGAGATGTGGGATTTGCAGGCACAAGGACGCTCGAGCATTGTGGCCAACAGGCGTTTCATGCCAGATGTTAGCCTGGACGGCTGGCCTAGTCTCCTGGCTATAGCACCAGACGCCACCGAGGAGGCATTTGTGCGGGCTGTGGGTTTGGTCTGTTAAGAAGACAACATTTGGACGCGCGTTAAAAAAACAGCGACAAGCGCTGCCAGAAAACGTTAAGATAGTGCGCAGTGACTGGAACCCTTGGCTTATTTTCACTGGTTGATCTTTTTCAGCTCTTGTCCTCGTCGTCGCGAACAGGGCGCTTGGGTATTGATCACCCGGAAGGACGCGCGCGCGTTTACTTCGCGGATGGACGTGTGGTACATGCTGAGTTTAAGGATATGACTGGTGACGAAGCCATTTATGCACTCTTTGGTGATGAGCGCGGTAGTTTTGAGTTTCAGGTGGGTTTGCCTGCACCGGAGATTACGGTTACCTCGTCGACAGAAAATCTTATGCTCGAGGCCATCCGACGATTGGACGAATCCTCGCGGGACAGCACCGTCATTCCTAATGAAATGATTCCGCAGTACGCCGAAAATGTCCCGAGTGCCAGTACCCTAAACCTGGACCCTCAGGAAGTCACACTTTTGCAGCTCGTCAACGGTCAGTTAAGTGTGGTGGAACTGGCGGAAAAAACCAATCTTGAAATTGCCCAGGTGAAAACCATCATTGACCGCCTGGTGCGCGCAGGTGTGCTGAAGTTACGTGACCGCAGGCCACGTACGGCGCGTCTGGTAACCAGAGTTGTGCGCGGTGGCTTTCCTGCTGGTGCAGCCGGTATCGATGAAAATATCCTGGCGAGCTGGGAACGTGTTTTGGGTATTAGTCCCAAACAGGTTGCCTGCCGCACCCAAACCGGACAGGTGCTTACCTTCAGGATTCATCCGCTGCCGCAGGTTGGTCCCTATGTACTCTTTGCTATGGAAACGCTGGCGCTTTCCAATCTGGCAGTTAATGACGTGCTGCTGGTTAAACCAGCCACCAAAAAAACAACTCAACCTTCATGAAGCTCCCTGATTCACCTTTGCTACCTTGGCGAGAGCAGGACTTGCCACTTGACTGGTCAGGTATTTTTGGTCGTGAGGCTGACTTGTATCTGGAAGTCGGCTTTGGTGATGGACGCTATACCGTGAAGCGCGCTATAAACGAGACCGAGGTAGATTTTGTGGGACTCGAGATCGCCAGCAGTAGTATTCAGCGGGCCATGCGCAAGGTGCAGCAGACAGGTTTGCGGAATGTGCGGCTCCTGAAGTTGGGTGCAAACTTTGCTGTACAGCATCTTTTTGCAGCTCGGAGCCTGTCAGGTATCGTGGTGAACTTTCCTGATCCCTGGCCCAAGGAGCGTCATGAAAAGAATCGGCTCCTGCAGCGCACGTTTTTTCAGCTGGCAGCCAGTCGCTTAAAAGCAGGGGCAGAGATTCGCTTGGCAACTGATCATCTGGACTACTTGCACTTTGCACAGGCCGAGGCGCTTGCTAGTCAGCTCTTTGAATTGCGCAATGAAATGCCACCAGCAGCCGTATTTGAAACTAAATATGCCCTTAAATGGAAAAAACAGGGCAAGCCCCTGTATTATCAGGTGTTCAGCTATACGGGTGCTCCGGCTGCTGATTACCCCATCTTGGAGAAGCCTAAAGATATGCCCCACGCTTTACTCACCGGTGTTTTGCCAAGTCAGATTCAGTTTGAAAAGCAGGTTATTGCTTATGCTGAGGGTCATGTGATTGTGCATGAACTTGCCCAAAGCCTGGGCAGCGAAGACCAGGACGTGGGTAAGCGCTGGTTATTTCGTGTTACTGTCCAGGAGCCTGATATCAAACAGCAGGTGCTGGTGGTTTGTAAGGAGCGTCATGAGGAGTTTATTGTTAGACTCGAGCCCTTTGGGGATCCGCTCATCACAAAAACCATGCGCGGCGCGGTGCATGCGGTAACAGAATACCTGCTTGCCAGGGGAACGCTCCAGCTCAAAGCCCGCAACTACTGAA
>CAZZPQ010000092.1:0-13336 GCA_964655595.1 uncultured bacterium | reverse complement strand
CCCAATGATTTATCCGGAACTGGTATTAATCACTAACAAGCTTCACTTAAATTTGTTACACTGCTCCACTGATAAGGGAGTCCGAAGGTCATTATGGGTCAGGAAAACGCTTTTTGGGAAGATATTCTCGAGTATGTCAAAACACAAATACCCGATGTTGAGTATCGTACCTGGTTCAAACAGGTGAAACCACTCGGTATTGAAGAGGGAATCTTCATGATTGGCGTGCCGCATTCCTTTGCACGGGACTGGCTCAAAAACCACTATGGTGAGGTGCTTGAAAAAGCCCTCAAAGACCTTGGTGCTCCCTCGCCCAGAATCGGCTTGCAGGTTGTACCTTTTCCCAACTCAGAGCAGCCAGATATATTTGCTGCAGCGCCGGTAGCTACGGAAACAAACCGCCAACAGAGAGCTGTAAGCCTAAATCCTAAATACGTCTTTTCCCACTTTGTGGTAGGACCTAATAATAACCTGGCTCATGCAGCCTCTTTAGCAGTCGCCGAGTCCCCAGGTCGTTCCTATAACCCGCTTTTTATTTATGGTGATTCCGGACTAGGCAAAACGCATCTGATGCACGCGGTAGGGCATGCCGTTAGCGAACGTTACCCACAGTTACAAATTGAATACGTCACTACTGAAACCTTTACCAACGATCTCATTAAGGCGATTCGGGAAGATCGCATGGCCTCGTTTCGGGATCGCTATCGAAGCATTGATCTGCTACTCATCGATGATGTGCAGTTTATTGCTGGTAAGGAACGAACCCAGGAAGAGTTTTTTCATACCTTTAATCATCTCTACGAGTCTGGCAAGCAAATTATCCTCTCCTCAGACCGCCCACCCAAGGATATTCCCACACTCGATAACCGCATCCGCAGCCGCTTTGAAATGGGGCTGATTACCGATATTCAGCCACCTGAACTAGAAACCCGCATCGCTATTTTGAGAATGAACGCCGAATACAGGGGAGTCAAGATTTCCGGCGATGTTATTGACTTTATCGCACGTCAGGTATCCTCAAACATTCGCAATCTTGAGGGTGCACTGATTCGGGTGATTGTCTATGCCAGTATGAATCAGGCTGAAATTAGCCGGCAAATTGCTGCGCAAGCGCTCTCGGATGTCTTCACCGAACGCGAGATTCAACTCACGATGGAGGACATTCTGCGGGTTGTCGCCAAACACTTTGAGGTCGACGCCAAAGATCTAAAATCCAAGGGACGCCGACAGGAACTCGTCTTACCCCGCCAGGTTGCCATGTATCTCATTCGCGAGTTAACGCCTCATTCCTATCCTGAGATCGGTCAGTTTTTTACAGGCCGTGACCATTCTACAGTCATGTATGCAGTTCAGAAAGTCAGCGAACAAATGGATAAAGATCGTGTACTAAACCTTAAAATCCGCGATATCAAAGAATCGTTTATCTGAGACAATGATAAAACACGAATCCGTACACTGCCCCCAAAACCCTGACTGTCGCAGCAGGCAAAGGTATTTGCAGCCTGACCTGTGGATAAAGTTGTGGATAAGCTGTGAACAAGCTGTGGAAAGACTTGTGGATAACCCAGGGTTTAACATAGCCTGTGGAAAGCTGTGGATAAGTCATTATGTTATCCACAGCTACTGCCGTTTTATCCACAAAATTATCCACAGGCTAATTGCCTTGCAGGACAGGTCAAACCTTGGTTTTCCACATTTTCCACAGGGCCTACTATTAGAGATGCTCAGACAAAATAAAAAATTTCATAGCGGTGTTTTACCCTAAGGAGAGTTTATGAATGTACATGTACCCAGAAAATACCTAGCAGATACCTTAGGTCATGTTGAACGTATCATTCCCACAAGAAGTAGCAATTCTGCTCTGAGCCTTTTACGCATAGAGCTTGATGAAACAGGTCTGATTTTTAGGGGCAGTAATCTTGACATAGATATTGAAGCCAGGCTTAGTGCTGATGTTACTGGCAGTGGGCGGGCAGCCGTACCTGCCCAGGTCTTTGGTCAGGTCATACGCGCTTTGCCCGGTGAACTGGTTGAACTGAATTTTTCAGATTCAGAAGTTGAAATCATTTCACAGAGTTATGGAACCAAGCTGCAGCTTGCCAATGCGGACTCGGCTCACCTGGCCAGTTTTCCCAGCGAATTCCAGGGGATTTTGAATGGGGCGCAGCTTGCCAAAGCGCTCAGTCATGTCCGCTACGCTGCGGCTGTTGCGGAATATCAGGCAATATTTCGTGGTGTCAAGTTGGAACTCAGTGACAAGCGCAGTCGAGCAGTAGCAACAGATGGCTTTAGGCTTGCCTACTATAATTTCCCAGTAGCCAGTGGACTCGAGCACGACCTGGTTTTACCAGCCCGTAGTGTCGATGAACTGATTAAAATACTGACTGATGCCGACGCTGAATTATCGGTTAGTGAGGGACAGCTCAGTATTGCCAATGCTGCATTCAGAATCAACATCAAGCTTATGGAGGGTAATTTCCCCGATTACGAGCGGGTCATTCCCGCCCAGTTTCCAATCAGTATCACTCTAGACAGCCACAAACTGGCTGAGGCGGTATCACGGGTGGCTGTCATGGCAGACAAGACGGCCAATAACCGTGTTGATCTGTTTATCCGAGAAGGTTCCTTGCAGATTATGGCCGAGGGTAGCTACGGACGCTCTCAGGAGGCTCTGGAGGTGATGCAGGAAGGTACTGAACCAGAGATGGCTCTGGCCTACAATGCCAAATACCTGGTGGACGCCCTGGGACCCGTAGATGGTGACTTGCGCCTGTCGTTTTCTGGAACCAGTAGTCCCAGCGTGCTCTCCAGCCTCAAAGACCCAAATTATCTGGCGATGGTGGTGCCTTTGCGCCCCAGCTAATGCTGCTTTGCCATATTAGGGGACTTAGGTGATATGAGTGACGGAAGCAGTCGAGCGCTTTATCAAGATGGATGGTATCTTGCAAGTGGAGCTAGGTTCAGCCATCATTCCGATTGTTTAGGGCGATACTCATAAGGAGCCCGATAACTTGCTTATAAATTTGAAAAGCAGTTCCTCGGTTCCTAACGCTCTGCTCGGGATAAACCCAATGATTTATCCGAAACTGGTATTAACTGCTGAACCCAAGCGGCTATTTCAGGTATGATGAGGCAGCAGCGCTGCTGCATGGCTTAATAAGCTTGACCATAGGTGGTTTTTTGTAAGCCATAGGTGGTTTTTATAAGTTTGTAAGAAGGAGCAGACATGACCAGGATTGACCATATTCACGCGATTGAAATTCTCGATTCACGTGGTAACCCTACCGTGAGCGCGACAGTAAGATTGGAAAGTGGTATCGCTGCCAGTGCCGCCGTGCCTTCGGGTGCATCGACGGGTGCACATGAAGCTGCTGAACTTCGTGATGGGGGTAGCCGCTTTCTTGGTAAGGGTGTGCTTAAAGCTGTGAGTAACGTCAATACTGTCATTGCGCCAGCGCTCATCGGTATAGATGCCAGTGACCAGAACGCAGTAGATGATGCCATGCTCGAGCTGGACAGCAGCAACAACAAGTCAAATCTGGGCGCCAATGCCATTTTAGCTGTATCGCTGGCCAGCGCCCGAGCAGTAGCAGCGACACTGGATATGCCGCTCTACCGCTATCTGGGTGGGACCAATGCCAAGGTGTTGCCAGTGCCGATGATGAATGTCATCAATGGTGGTGAACATGCGGATAACAACGTGGATATGCAGGAGTTTATGTTGGCACCCATAGGCTTTGGCAGTTTTTCAGAGGCCCTGCGCGCTGGCGTAGAGACTTTTCATACCCTTAAAAAGGTTCTTGCTCACCGTGGTTATAATACAAACGTCGGCGACGAAGGCGGTTTCGCGCCTGACTTAAAGAGCAATCAAGAGGCTATCGAGGTGCTATTAGAGGCGATTGAAAAGGCAGGTTATAGCCCAGGTGAGCAAATTGCGCTGGCCCTTGATCCGGCTTCAACCGAGTTCTTTGAAGGTGGCAAGTATCATCTTAAAGCAGAAGATAAAGTACTCGAGCCCGAAGCGATGATTGACTACTGGGCGGATTGGGTTGCGCGTTACCCCATTATCTCGATTGAAGACGGTCTGGCTGAAGATGACTGGCAGAGTTGGGCGAAACTCACGGCAAGCATTGGGCACAAGTGCCAGTTGGTTGGGGACGATCTGTTTGTCACCAATGTCAGTCGTTTGCAGCGGGGTATTGATGAAAAGGTTGGCAATGCGATTTTGGTGAAGGTCAATCAGATTGGTACCTTAAGTGAATCGATGGACGCCATTGAACTTGCCAAGAGCCATGGTTACCGCAATATGATCAGTCACCGCAGTGGTGAAACCGAGGACAGCTTTATTGCGGATCTGGCGGTGGCAGTCAATGCTGGACAGATCAAAACAGGTTCAGCAAGTCGCAGTGACCGGCTGGCCAAGTACAACCGTCTGCTTGCCATTGAACATGAACTGGGTAGCGCTGCGCGTTACCTTGGCAAAAAGGCCTTTTTGTGATCGTTCGCAGGCGTACCAAAATCGTAGCGACGCTGGGACCTGCGACCAGTAATCCTGACAGCATCAAAACACTGATAAACGCAGGTGTGAATGTCTTTAGACTCAACTTCTCCCATGGCAAAGCTGACATGCACAAGGACAATGTCAGTTTTATTCGTCAGGAAAGTAAAAAGCTTGGACGCCCGGTGGGTATTTTGCAGGACTTGCAGGGTCCAAAGATTCGCACAGCTACCTTCACTGAAGGAAAGATTAATCTCGAAGTGGGCAAGGTCTTTACGCTTACCTGCGATGATGATAGCCCCGGGGACGAGAGTCGCGTGGGGGTTACCTACAAGAACCTGTATAACGATGTGCGTGCCGGCGATACCCTGCTGCTTGACGATGGGCGTTTGGCACTCAAGGTCACTGCCGTCAAGGGGCAACATATTGAAACAGAGGTAACCCTTGGTGGTGTTTTGTCCAACAATAAGGGCATCAATATCCCAGGTGCTGACCTGAGTATTCCAGCCCTAACCGACAAGGATGTTGAAGACCTGCTTTTTGGTGCTGAGCTTGATGTTGACTGGGTTGCCATGAGTTTTGTGCGCAGCCGCGATGATCTCCTCCTGGCCAGGCACTATCTGGCCAGAGCAGGCTCACGGGCGCGCCTGATGGCCAAGATTGAAAAACCCAGCGCCGTAAGCCGTTTTGATGAGATTTTGCAAGAAGTTGACGGGATTATGGTGGCACGTGGTGACTTAGGTGTAGAGATGGCGCCTGAGAGTGTACCTCTCATTCAAAAGCGTCTGATACGTGCTTGTATTGAAGCAGGAAAGCCTGTGGTCACTGCCACCCAGATGCTCGAGAGCATGATTCAGAACCCTACGCCGACCCGCGCCGAAGCCAGTGACGTAGCTAACGCTATCTATGATGGTACCGATGCTGTCATGTTATCTGCTGAAACAGCCATAGGGATTTATCCGGTAGAGGCAGTAGCCATGATGAATCGCATCGCCCTGTCGGTGGAAAATGACGAAGAGTATCGGCGTTTTATGCGCGAACACTATCCCACAGCCCGCGATAGCACAGCAGATGCCATCGCTTTAAGTGCCTGTCAGATGGCACATAACCTGAACGCCCAAGTGATTGTTAGTTTTACCTCCAGTGGCACTACCGGACTGCGGGTCTCCCGCAATCGACCCGCCTCACCTATTTTGACCATAACACCCAATGAGCGGGCCTACCGGCAGATGAGTATCGTCTGGGGCGTAGAGCCTTACCTGAGTGATGATATCCATAACACTGACGAGATGGTGGAGTTTGCCAGTCGCGCTATTAAACAAACAAAGCTCGCCGATGATGGTGCGCGCTACGTCATTACGGCTGGGGTGCCTTTTGGCATGCGTGGTACGACAAATCTGATTCGCGTAGAACGCCTGCGAGACAAGCGTTAGCGTCGCAGTGCTGGGAGCAGGTAGTGTGAGTGAAGGTGGTATTATCCCGAATGATGCCACATTGTAGGACGTCCAAGATGTGTTTTTGCCAAGGGAATCGTTTGCACTCACATTAGGGCTTCATTATTCAATGTTGAGCCACTACCGTGCGAGCACGGATGAACGGTCTATGCCATGATGTGAGGGAGCTACCTACCCCTATCGAGTGAGCATATAAAGCCGTGGATAGTGACCGCTATGAGACACGCGGATGCTCTTTCTGAGCTGCCAGGCGGTTTTGGGAACGAGGTCTTCAAAGTGACGAATGTCGTGGGTCAGGACGACTAGCCGAGCACTTGGGCTAGCTATTCTGGCGAGTTCCTGAAGTGCTGCAGGATAAAGCTGACGGTTGTCGCGCAGTGAGCCCACGGCATCTCCCCAGGGTGGGTTCATGCTGATGACGTCAAACGAAGATTCAGCAAAGGGCAAGTTGCGTACATCTGCTTGCATAAGGCTGGCCTTAAGTCGGGCAGACTTCAGATTTTCCTGGGCACAGTTGAGTGCTGACTGGCTCAGGTCAACTCCCAGGGCCTGGGCTGGCTTTAGACTTAAAAGCTGTTCAATCAGCAGTGTTCCAGAGCCGCACATAGCGTTTAGATAACGCTCTTGGGGCAGTGTGTGGGCCAAATCATTCATGGCGACTGCTACCGTGGCGTTCAGACCACCAGGCAGGTTGCACTGGCGATAAGCCCTGCTGCTCAGAGGGCGGGGGCTGAGGCGGCTTAAAACTTGCCAGCCTTGACCCAGAGGGCGAATCCGCAGCAGTAAATCTCCTTCCTTAGGGTCATAGTTGAGTTTTGTACGCGTTTCAATGGTGGCTGCCAGACGCTTATAGACGCTCGAGTCGCTACCGGCAGCGGCGAATCGGAAACTGCTGAAGCTACCGCCAAGGCTGTGTGTTCTGACAAAGTCAATATCCTTCAGTAGTTGACGCAGGTATTCGTCACCGAGTAGTGCCTTGGGTCTTGGTACCGGGTAACTGCGAGGTAGATAAACTGCTACGGCGCGCCGCAATCCGCTCAGGCGCGGCAGAGCTTTTAGAGAACAGTTAATCAGCAGGTGTTCAGGTTGTTTCTGTAGGATGCGAAGTCCCAGTGCAGAGAGTTCTGCACTGGCAAAGTCTGCCAGTCCTTCGACTACTTCAACGTACAGTTCAAGCGGCATCTTAGTAGTGTGACACGTTTTGACATGCGTGGGGTGTCGGAGGCTTATGCTACAGAGCGTGCCGCAAGCGCTCTATATTCATGTACCTTTTTGCCCTAAAATATGTCCTTACTGTGATTTTCACAAGATGCGTCGTAACGAGAACCTGGTGGCTGCCTACTTAGGGCGCTTGCGCGAGGAAGCGCAGGAACTGTATCAGCGTTTTCCTGGTCCACTCAGGACAATTTACATAGGTGGTGGTACACCCTCGCATCTGTCAGATGCGGAACTGGCGCAGGTTGTTGATAGTCTCAGGGCGACCTGGGGTCAAGCCAGTCAGGAAACCACCCTCGAGGCAGACCCGCTTACCTTTGACACCGAACGCTTGCAGCACTTTAAAGACCTGGGCTTTAAGCGTTTGTCGCTGGGTTTGCAGTCCACCCAGGACCAGGTTTTGGGTTTTCTTGGTCGCGCCCATAGTGGCAAGGAGGGACTTGAGGCACTCGAGCTCGCTTTGGCGTCCGGACTACAAGTGTCTGCCGATATTATCACGGGAATCCGAGGGCAGGATACCGCTCTTGACCTGCACCGCGTAGCAGCGACAGGCGTTGATCATATCAGTGTTTATTCGCTGACAATTGAGCCTTTTACGCCTTTTGCCAGGCGCAGCATTCAGGAAGATGAGCACAAGGCAGCTGATGACTTTGAGCTGACCCAGAGGGTTTTGGCTGACTATGGTCTGGAGCGCTATGAGGTCTCGAGCCATGCCAGACCTGGTTATGAATCCCAGCACAATCAGGTCTACTGGCAGGGTGGCTATTTCCTGAATCTGGGTCCCTCGGCTGCAGGTTTTATTCCCTCGGCGGACAGCTCCTTGCTCGGCGTGCGGCATATTAATCCGCCGATCAAGGACTGGCTGAATGCTGCAGCAGGTGAACGTATCGCTGTTACAGCCGAGGATTACCTGCTTGATTGTCTGATGACGGGGCTGCGCACCAGGCAAGGTGTGGACCTGACAAGGCTCAAAGCCAGAACGGGCATTGCCATAGAAGAGCGCTATGCCAGCGTTCTGGCTGAGTTGCAGCAGCAGGGTCTACTAGGGCGCAGCGAGCAGCGCTTATGGGCAACTGCCGCTGGTATCACACAGCTTAATGGTGTTGTCCGGCGCTTCTTTCATCATTCAACTTAACGTTTCTGTTAGTATAAAGAGCTTGCAATAAGCAGATCGGCGTCAAAAGCAATACCAATTCCGGTTATTTCCTTAAGAAATAACCCGAGCGGAGCGAGATGAATCAGATACCGATTCCGATAAGGAACGGTATAAAGCCCACTGGATTTTGTTAAGTGTATCATCGGAATTGGTATAAAAGGGGTTTGAGTGATGTGGAAACAAACAACATTGACGACGGTGTTCCTGCTAATGGTAGTCAGTGGCTTTGCCTTGGCACAGAAAATTGTAGAGGTGACTGGCGTTGCAGAAGTGCATAAAGCAGGTTTCTGGCAGCCTCTCAGTGCAGGTGAAGAACTGCAAGAAGGTATCAGTCTTCGCAGCTTTCAGGGTGATATCCATGTGGAGGTGCCAGGTGGGCTGGTGCGTATCTGGCGGGATACGGAAGTTCTTTTTTCGAGCAGAGGCTTTGAACTTCAGCAGGGCAGCGCCTACGCTCAGGGCGAAGATATCCGCTTTTATGTGAATGGACCTGCCAGAGTTTTTGGCGAGGCGCGTTTTGATGTTTTGGATGATGCTGGGCAGCGGGTAGTGGCGCTTTCGGGTACTGTCAGGGCAACCTTTGGTGGGCGGGTTTTTAACCTGGAAGACCGTCAGCAGCTTATCGCTACCCCTGATGGGCGTATCAGTGAAGGAAGCTACTATGAACGTGACCCCTGGTATCGTGACTTGGTTAGCTTGGGTCAGGGCAGCGCTCGTGTGATTGGCATGCAGGGGATAGCCGAACACGCTTCAGGTGATACCTGGGAAGCTGTTGTGATAGGCATGAGTTTTGGTGTGGGTAGTGCGCTGCGCACCGCAGACGCTTCCTGGCTCGAGCTACGTTTTGATGATGAAAACCTGCTGCGCCTGCAAGAGGATACCGAGATATTTATTAAAGAACTCGATGACCTGAGCGATGGCAGCCGTCGCACGGTGATAGCACTCAGGCGCGGCAGCGTCTGGGCAGTCGTTAATAATGAGGAGCAGCCTTTTGATATTGAGACACCTGGTCTGGTGGCGGGTGTGCGTGGCACGACCTTCAGACTGGACGCCTCTTGGGGCAATACTCCGCCGCTGCTCAAGACCTTTGCAGGCAGTGTTGCAGGTATCGTGGGTTTTGAGACGTTTGAGGTTGGTGAAGGGGAGCAGTTTGATACGCTGGCGGGTCTGAGTGCTTTGGTTCTTGACGAGCAGGACCAGTTTAATCTGGAGCGTGACCGTTTGCTAAAAGCACCGCGTCTGGAATTGTTACTACCCGCTCTTACCGACCACAAGCAGCTTCAGATCAGCGCTGAAACAGACGCAGGTATCCTTGTGGTTATGGGTCAAAAACACCTGGTTGACCAGTCCCCTGTTGACTTTAGTGTGGAACTAAGGCCAGGCTTAAACATAATACAGATTGCTGCCGTGATTGGCGAAGGTGGCGCTGAAAGCCGCCTCATACAGCCAGTGATCCGCGCAAGCTATGATCTGTGGTTACGAGCAACGACCGAGGTAGCAGGCAATTTCATCAGGCTAAGAGGCTTTACCGTACCTTTAGCAGAGGTGCAGGTGCTCACAGATGCGACCTCCAGACAGCTTCAGGCAGATGCCCAGGGACGTTTTAGTCTGCTAATGAGTCGCACAGATGAGATCGAGATTATTGCCCGTATCCCTGCTGGTTTTGAAACCAGTCTTGTTATTTATCCTGAGCATTAATGCTGAGGAGCTTCAGGAAACGTACTGAGACAATCCGCAGGTATCTCAGTGTCAGTACGTTTCTGGTAGCGCTCTTCATCTTGCTGTTTTATCTTTCAGGTCGCGGTGAACGCATCGATATGCTGACGCTTGACGTTTTGTTTCAATTGCGCGGCGCGCGGCCAGCACCCAGCGACATTGTAATCGTGGCGCTGGATGAAGATTTTATACAGCTCTATGGGCAGCGGGTGGCAGAGATCGACCGCCGCTTTTATGCTCGAGTCCTTAACGAGCTCATGAGCGCCGGAGCGCGGGTGATTGGCATGGATTTTATCTTTAGTGAGCGGAGCAGGGCAGCAGAGGGCAGCGACCCTGATGCTGAACTGGCTGAGGCTGTTTTGCGCTATCCGGTGGTGCTGCCACAGGTCCGTATCGTGAGCAGTTTTCCGGGTATTTCACAAGACTTTATTCCCATTCACCCCTATTTGCAGGAGGCGCACAAAGGGGTGCTGACCCTGGCTGAATCTGCGCGCAGCTTTGCACCAAGTTATACGCTGGACGCTGTCACGATGCCGTCTTTTCCGCTGGCGATGCTTGAACTGGCAGATCTTGAAGCTCAGGCCTTTCAGCCCTCACAGCTGATTGACTACCGTGGGCCACGGGGAAGTTTTAGGACACTTTCCTTTTTGGATGTCTACCGTGGTCAGTTTTCCTACAGCGAGGTTCAGGACAAACTGGTGCTTATTGGTGTGACCTTGGCAGGTACCGACCGCGATCAGATTCTTACACCCTTTGGTGTGATGTCGGGTGTCGAGGTAAATGCCAACGAGCTTTACACCCTGCTTTACAGTCAGTTGCGTCCGCTGCCAAAGGCAATTTATGGCAGCCTGCTCATCGTGCTGGCACTCGTGAGTCCGCTTATTGCCAAACGGCGTCGAGGACTATTCTGGGTCATAGCCTTAAGTATGGGCCTTATGCTCCTGGCGCCACTGCTGTTTGCCTCAGGTTGGTTTTTTTCACCACTGTGGCTGGCGCTTGTGCCCATCGTGGCTTATCTGAGCCGAAGTTACCAGTTAGCGCGTCAGATTGATCAGCAACTGACAGCTAATTTACTTCATCTGGTGGTGATGTTAAGCGGCGGCCCATCTGACAGATCGGCGGGTCAGGGCTTTCAGGGGGCTGCTGACCAGAGCATTACGGAGATGCTCGAGTCCTTGTGCCGGCATCTTAAGGCTCGCTCAGCACTGGTTCAACTTTCGGGTCAGCGCTATGTATGGGGTGACGCACCTCAGGAACTGGCAGGAGTCCTGCAGGACGCAATCAAACAAAAAGACCAGATTGCCAGCGCTAACACGCTTGCCGAACCGCTGTATCTTAATGATCAACTGATGGGTGCGCTGGCTTTAGCCTTTGACGCACCGGTGGGCAACAGCAGCCTGATTCAAACCTCACTACGCGCCTTTGAACAATTGCTTCGCTATCAGCAACTGCGGCAAGAGACAAGCAGTTTCAAAACAGAGCTCTTGCCATGGAAAAAGCAGTCCAGCAGCTTAAAACTACAAGCAGTATCGACGATTACCGATCTGATTAGTAGCGAGCGTGCCTGGCTCGAGACCTTGCTGGAAGCCTTGCCGCAAGCCGTCAGTATCCTTAGCCCCTACGGCAGCCCTATCTACCAAAACCGCGTTGCCAGAGGTCTTTTGGCAGAAAATGTGCTTGAGGCGATTCCCCGTGTGCTGAGCATTGAAGCTGAGCAGTTCCAGCAGGACTATCTGCAACTTTTGGTAGAAGGCAAATTAGAGCTGGCCCTCCGTGAGCGGCGCAGTGGGCGGGTGGTTTTGCTCAGTATGCAAGCGGTGTACCGCGATGAGCAGATTGAGGCCATTACCTGTGTGCTGAGTGATTTAAGCAAACTGGAAGAGATCGATCAGCGCCGTCAGGAGATGCTGGCGCTGGTGCTGCATGACCTGCGAAGTCCACTGACCAGTATTCAGGGTTTTGCAGAACTCTTGCGACAAGAAAGCCAACACGAGCATCTCGAGATTATTTACCGTGAAGCCAACCGTATGCGGCAACTGACCGATGGCTTTCTTGATCTGGCAAGGCTCGAGTCTGGTCAGCTCAACCTGGACCTAGAAGACGTGAATCTGGCGGATATTATCAGGCAGGCAGTGGCCAGCATGACTGTTATTGCGGCTGGTAAGCAGATTGTCATCGAACTGCGTGCTCCTACCCACCTTAGCGCCAGGCTTGATCCTGAACTCATTTACCGCCTCATCCAGAATTTGCTCAGTAATGCGGTCAAGTATTCTCCGGCCAAGACCCGCATCATCGTGTTTTTGCGCCAACAGACAGAGGCTACCGAGATCATTGTGCAGGACCAGGGCTATGGCTTAAGTGCCGAGCAACAGGCGCTGATTTTTGAAAAGTATCAACGTGCCGGAGCAGACAAGACCACACCTGGCGTCGGTCTGGGGCTCTATCTGGTCAAGCGTATAGTTGAGCTTCATGGGGGACGGATTAGCGTGGACTCGCAGCCAGGTCGGGGTAGCAGCTTTAGCGTTTTTCTCAATTCATAAGGCCTGTGCGCAGGGCTGCTGTCCCAATTTTGTGCCGAGGAGTGATGGCTGCAAGAGCAGCCATCACTCCTCCTTGGTTATACTCCCCAGAAATCTGTGTAATACCCAAAGGGGATGACAATGAAACAACCAAGAGAATGGGTCAGGGGAACACTACTACTACTACTGGTCTTGCTGGCAACACTGGTCGCCTGCTTTCGTTCACCAGCACCCGTTGAAGCAGAGCTGTCTACCACAGCCATCATCAGCAGCACACCCAGTAATGGACAAAGTGGCGTAAGCGCAACCAGCCCCATCATTCTGAACTTTTCTGCTGCCATGAACCGCCAGAACGTTGAGCGCTCCCTAAGCTTCTTTGAAGGAAGCTATACCCCAGGTGCTAACCCCAGCAGCTTCACGCCTCTGGAACTTACCTTTATCTGCAATGGTGTCTATAAGGTCACCAATCCAAACGCAGTAGACATCTCCTTTAACTGGGAAGCGCAACAAAACCGCAATCGCCCTCTGGAAAAAGGCCTGGGGGTGGTACAAGCCAATAGCAGTAGCTTCTTCTATACCAGCACTCAAGGCAGAAACGCCAAGCTCTATGTCAATAACCAGGAGCAAGCCTATAACCAGAGCAACCAAAGCCCCTGCAACCAGGCAAGAGAAAAAGGCGTGCTTAGTTGGTCTAATGGCAACACTACGCTCACCTACAACCCAAGCCCAGCCACCGCAGATAACCGTGACTACAGTCTGGTAATCAGCAACCTTGGGG
>CAZZPQ010000091.1:0-13388 GCA_964655595.1 uncultured bacterium | reverse complement strand
ATACAAAACCAACTGGATTTTGTTATTGTATCGGAATCGGTATAAAAGTGCTTGGTTTTATTGTAGAACTGCTGTTGCTTCCAGGAACTTTCTGTCGTCTGGGACGTAGTCTGGCACAAGCCTCTCTTCGCTTGTCACCCTGAGCGCAAGCGAAGAGTCTCTTATTCTCGCCGTATAAAACAGACGCCTGAGCTTCGCTTTAGCATAACAAAGTGATGAATGACCGCCAGGAGAACCGCATTAGCTTTACCTTTATATCAGTGACGTGCTACACTCTATACCTAAGATAACAAACCACCTTTTCTGGGAGGATTCAAGTGGCAGAAGTAATTTTAGACAAGATTTACAAGCGCTTTGGTGATATCACCGCGGTAAAAGACTTCAATCTGCATGTTGAGGATGAGGAGTTCATGGTCTTTGTAGGCCCCTCAGGCTGTGGCAAAACCACCACTTTGCGCATGATTGCAGGTCTTGAAGAAATCTCGGATGGCACCCTGAAAATCGGCGATCGTGTCGTCAACGATGTGCCACCCAAGGACCGCGACATCGCTATGGTCTTCCAGAATTACGCTCTGTATCCTCACATGAACGTCTATCAGAATATGTCTTTTGGTCTGCGCCTGCGCAGAACACCCAAGGCTGAGATTGACCGGCGCGTGCGTGAAGCCGCGCAGATTCTCCAGATTGAGCACCTGCTCGATCGCCGTCCCAGAGAGCTTTCAGGCGGACAGCGCCAGCGCGTCGCCCTGGGTCGTGCCATTGTGCGTGAGCCAAAGGTTTTCCTGATGGACGAACCCCTGAGCAACCTGGATGCCAAGCTGCGGGTCGAAATGCGCGCTTCTATCAGCAAGCTGCACCGCAGACTCGGTGTCACTACGGTTTACGTAACCCACGACCAGGTCGAGGCAATGACCATGGGTACGCGCATCGTGGTGATGAAAGACGGTCTTATTCAACAAGTCGATAGCCCTATCAACCTCTATGACAAACCCGTCAACAAGTTCGTGGGTGGCTTCATGGGTTCACCCGCCATGAACTTTCTGGTTGGCACAGTGCAGGATGGGGTCATTAAGGGTGGAGGTTTCTCGGTTAAACCCGATGCTGAACTGGCGCAAAAGCTGCAAGTCCAGAATGGCAAGAAGGTCTTTATGGGCATTCGTCCGGAAAACCTTGGTCTTAAAGGTGATACTGCCATTCCCGAAGGGGACAATACGATTAAAGCCACAGTTGAAGTTGTCGAGCCTCTCGGCGCAGAAACCGTCATCATTGCTTCAGTCGATGGTGACCAAAACCTGGTGGCGCGCCTCGATGCCCACACAGGTTTGAGAGCTGGCGATCAGGTTGAACTTCTGGCAGACCCCACCAAGATCCAGGCTTTTGACATGGACAATGAACTTAACTTGCGTTTTTCATAGCACTACAGAACGTCCCGGATTCACGTGTTTTCAGGATCAGGCTCACTAAGAGCCTGATCTTTTTGCAGTGAGCAATCAGAATGAGCTGCCGCGCTATACTGTGAGCAATGTTGCTGGCTGCCCTGCAAAAAGTCGATAAATACTACGGCGAACAAACTGTTTTACACAATGCCAACCTCGAGCTGCGTAGTGGCGGACGTCTGGCACTGATCGGTCGCAACGGCTCGGGTAAAAGCACCATCCTCAACTTGCTGGCTGGAACTGTAGAGGTTGATGGTGGTAGCGTCTTGCTACGTGATGGCGTGACGGTTGCCAAGCTCGAGCAAGACCCCAACTTTGCCGCAGAGAGTATTCTCGACATCTGTGAGCAGGCTTTTAAAGACCTGGACAAGCTGGAGAAGCAACTTCAGGAACTCGAGCACGCTGGTCTGCATCAGGGCGATCTCTATGAACGTTGGGAAAAACTGCACGAGGTCTTTGAACGGCGTGGGGGTTATGAGCGTCGTAACCGCAGGGACGCTGTACTTAGCGCACTGGGCTTTAAGGGACGCCAGCAGCAAGCGGCTGCCAGTCTGTCTGGTGGGGAAAAAACCCGTTTGGGACTGGCCTTGCTACTCATGGCACAGCCAGATATTCTGCTGCTTGATGAACCAACCAACCATCTGGATATGGAAATGCGTGGCTGGCTGGAAACCTACCTGGGTCGCTATCCTGGCGGCATCATCCTGGTCAGTCATGACCGCGAGTTTTTGGACCTGGCCTGTGATCAGACTGCCGAAATTGCCCTGGGTATACTGCGAACCTTTGACGGCAATCCTTCTTCCTACCGAGCCTACCGCGAAGAACAACTGCGCATTGAAGAGCTTACGCGCAAAAATCAGCAGCGAGAACGCGACCGCGTTGAGTCAGCCGCCTTGCAAATGAAACAGTGGGCAGGACAAAATGCCAAGCTTCACCGCCGCGCCAAGTCCATGTTCAAAAGGGTTGAGCGCCTGGAGACGCAAATGATCGGCGACGCCGAAGCGGTTCAGGCTACCACCCGCTTTCGCTTCGACTGCGAAGCCAGCGGTGATATTGTCTTACAGGCACAGCATTTGAGCAAGCGCTTTAAGGACACAAGGCTGTTTCAGAACATCGACTTTAGCATCCGCCAGGGAGAGCGCATTGCGCTGATTGGCCCCAACGGCGCTGGCAAATCCACTTTTCTCAAGGTTCTGCTGGGCGAGTTACCCAGCGATGACCCAGCCGCCCTGCTGCGCTACGGTAGCAGAGTGCGCCTTGGCTACTACGATCAGGAACTTCGCGGCGTCAATGCGGATTTGACCCTCAGTCAGGAGCTGATTCGCCTGGTCGGAGACGTTGAGGCACACAACCTGCTGGGCCGTTTTATGTTCCCTTACGAAGCCCAGTTCAAACTCATCCGAGACCTCTCCGGAGGTGAGCGCGCTCGTCTGGCTCTGCTGAAGCTTACCCTGGCACGTTACAACTTTCTGGTGCTGGATGAACCTACCAATCACCTGGATGTCGAGATGATTGAGGCGCTCGAGCAAGCTCTAAGGCACTACCAGGGAACGCTGCTGATCGTCAGTCACGACCGACGCTTTATTCAGGAAACCACCGATATCATCTGGGAACTGCGGGACAGCAAGCTTCGGCAGTATGAAGGCAACTGGGACTACTACCAATTCAAAAAGAACCAGGAAACCCAAAAGGCAGAGGATGACAAACCCCAGGCGGCTGCGGTGAGTCGCAAGCGCAGTGGACCCAGCAAATGGCAGCTCGAGCGCCAACTGGAAAGCCTGGAAACCAAAATTCAGACGCTTGAGAAGCAGCTTGAAGCCGTCACTCAGCAGCTTTCAGATACCCAGACACTATCTGCAGAGGCAATTACCCAACTCGCCAATGAGCATCAGCAACTCGAGACTTCCCTGCTCAACACCATGCAGCACTGGGAAGAGTGCAGCAACCTGCTCGAACACCTGATACAGAGCCCGATAAACTGATGAAGGCATTGAAACGCAGCTCCTCGGTACCTAACGCCCTGCTCGGCATAAGCCATTGGGATCAACTCAAGGATTTAGCTGGAACTGCGATGATTAGGGAATAATCAGGATCATCTCCGGAAAGATCAGATTCGGATTTTCACCCAGCAAAAAGTCATTCGCCTCGAGTATCTCAGGCCAGCGCAAACCCTCACGGTAGAAAAAGGTAGCTATCGACGACAGACTATCCCCGGGCTGAACCGTATAAATACCTCGTGCGCCAGTCAAACGTGCAACTTCGCTCTGAGCCTGTTCCAAGGCTGAGCGCGCAGTCTCCAGCGCTTCTTGCTGGGCAGCGGTCACTGAAGTCAGCTCACGGCGTTCATTCAGGAGCGACTCGTATTCTCCAGTCAGTTGCGCTGAACGCGTCTGAGCCTGCTCAAGATTCTGCTGAATCGTTTGCAATTCACCACTGGTTCCCGCCAGGCGACGCTCCAGAGCGGCCACCTGCACGACTGCCTGCTCGAGTTGCTGACGCAGATTATGTCGCTCACCCATCATTTGGTCTTGTACTTCCAGCAGCTCTGCCTCACGAGTGACCAGTTCGGCAACCTGCTGTTCGAGATCTGCCTGAGCGGCTCTTACGACCTGCAACTCACTTTCCTGTGCTGCCAGCTGGCTAAGCTCGGCAATAAGCGCGTCACGTTGTGTTTCAGTTGTTGTCAGGGCGTCCTGCACCGTCGTCAGGCTAATCTCGCGCCGGGCAAGTTCAGTCTGCAAATCTGCCAGCTCCTGTGATTGCCCCTGAAGCACTGCCAGCTCCTGCGTCAAATCATTCTGTGTGACCCGCAGACTCACCACAGTCTGCTCTAGCACTGCGCGTTCCCGCGTTACGCTCAAGAGTTGCTGCTCGAGCTCTTGGCTGTGCTCCTGCAAAGCAAGTCGCTCGCCGCGTTCTGTAGTCTCAATTAAGCCAATCTGTTCCTCTAGCTCGAGTACCCCAGCTTGCAGCTGTGTGGCAGTTGCGTCAGCCTCCTGTAGCGCTTGTGTTGCCCCAAGCAAATCCTGTGTCAATGTCTCGACCTGTTGCTGCAAAAGCCCCAGTTCCGCAGCCAGGCTGTCTCGCTGCAGCGTGGTATCTTCCAGAGTCTGCCGCAACTCCGCCACTTCCTGCTCGGTGATATCCGCAGCCGCCAGCTTCGCCTCGAGTTCTAGCCGATTTGCCTCGAGCAGCTCAAGCTCGGTTCGCAAACTGTCTATCTCAGCCTCGGCCTCCTGTAAAGCCGCGGCGCTAAGGTTCAGCTCTGTTTCCAGCGCTGCTGATTGCTGCTGCACCTCTTGCAGTTCAAGGCGAAGCTTGTCACGCTGTGACCGCACAGTATCTAGTAGCTGCAAGCGCTGCTGGTCTCTGGCCTCACTCTGCGCCAGTTCTGCCTGCAAAGCCTTAAGCTGCACCTGAGAATCTTCAAGTTCTGCCTGCGTCATCTGAACAGTGCTGGCAACCCTCGTCTGCTCTGCCAACCTCTCTTCCAGCTCCAGCTGACTCGCCTGACTAAGCTCAGCCTCTATACGCAAGGTGACTACCGCCCTTTCAGCCTCCTGCAAGGTCGCAGTCGTTTGTGCCAGGTCTGATTCCAAAGTCCCGATATTCTGCTGAGCAGCCTCAAGTTCCTGACGCAAATCCTCCCGCCGCTCTCTTAAAGTCTGGATAAGCTGCAGGCGCTGCCGATCTCTGGCCTCAGCTAGTGCTAGCTCGCTTTGCAAGTCCTGCAACTGGTTTTGACTGATCTGCAACTCCGCCTGAGTTGCTTCGACCACACTACTTAGACGCGCCTGCTCTAAAAGTTGACTCCGCAAGTCAGCCAGCTCTGTTTCAGCGGTAGAAACCTGCTCTTGCAGCAACCCCAAGGACGCCTCACCCATTACTATCTGTGACTCAGCTGCTGTCAACTCTTCTTGCAAAGCCTGCAGAGTTTCCGCTTGCAGCAAAACCTGAGTGTTCAGTTCATCGCGCTCCTGCTGTAATGCTTCAAAGCTGGTCTGTACTTCGCTCAGGCTTCGTTGCGCAGTCTCTAGCTGATTGGTCAGTCGGGTATTGTCCGCAGCCAGATTCTGTTCCCGCTGACTGGGGCCACAACTCAGTAAAAGTACCAGCGTTCCCAGCATTAGCACAGCCAAGGGTCGTCCTGTCATTACCTCACCTCCATAAAGTGCCCAGCTTCCCTAAAGTCATCCAACTGAATGTACCCTAGTCTAGCGCAAGTCAGCACTTGGAAGCTATGACCGGTGGCCAAGCGGCCAGTTTGCGACTTTCCTGACGATGCGTCCTGAAAAAGCGCGCTACACTAGAGCTAAATGGATATCAGTAAGGAACAAGTCCTCGATTTTTTCAAACGCCATCCAGAAAAACCCTGGCAGATCCAGGAGCTGCAAAAGCACCTGAAGCTTCCGCAGCGCACCCCGCTGCGGCATATCCTCGGTGAACTAGTGGATAGCGGCACTCTGATTCGCACCCGCGGCCGCACCTATGGCTTACCACAGGAAATGAACCTGATTTTAGGCCGCCTGCAGATTACCAGTGGCGGCTACGGTTTTGTCATTCCTGAAAATAGTGAGGGCAAAGACCTGTTTATTCCGGCCAACAGCTTAGCAGGTGCCTGGGACGGCGACCGCGTGGTGGCCAGACCCAACTCGAGCCGCAACGAAAATGGTCGACCCAGTGGTGAAATCGTCCGGATACTCGAGCGCAGACACCAGCAGCTCGTCGGTACCCTGGAGTACTCCAAGGGCTACGCTATCTTGCGCCCCGACTCCCCCAAACTAAGAGAGCGCATCCTGCTTCTACCCGACTCGGTTGGACAACTCAAGAGCGGGGTTCGCATCGTTATCAAAATCATCTGGCCCGAGACCTCGGGTGAGAGCTATCCCTTCGGCGAAATCACCGAAGTGCTCGGCGGAGAAGCCGACGCTGAAACCGAAACACGGGCAGTTGTCATCAAACACGACCTGAAAGACAGCTTTGATGACACAACGCTGGCCGAAGCCAAAGCTGTACCCGACAAGGTCACCGGCGATATGCTGGAAGGACGCAGCGACCTGCGCACCATCAACACCTTTACCATTGATGGCGCTGACGCTAAAGACTTTGACGATGCCATCTCTGTTGAGCGCCTGGGCAGTGGCAAAGCCACCATGCTGCGCATCGGTATTCACATTGCCGATGTGTCCTATTATGTCGCTGAGGGAACCAGTCTTGACCGCGAAGCCAAGGAACGCGCGACCAGCGTCTATCTGCCTGGCAAGGTTCTGCCTATGCTTCCTGAGGAACTCAGTAATGGCATCTGCTCACTGGTTGAGGGTGAAGCCCGCCTGGTCCTGTCAGTGCTGGTTGACATCAGTCGCGACGCCGAAGTCAAGGCGGTTCGCTTTAAGGAAACGGTCATTAGGTCAGATGCGCGTCTGACCTACGACCAGGTACAGGACTTTGCCAATGGCGGTCGACTGCCCCAGGGTAAACGCAAGCTCGAGCGCGACATTAAGGTACTCCAAGATATCACGCAAAAACTGCGTGCTGAGCGCATCGACAAGGGTGCGCTTGACTTCGACTTTACCGAAGCCAAGGTCGATATCGACGACCAGGGCGACCTTCACCTCTTACCAATCAAATCTGACTCTGCCCGGCAGCTCGTCGAAGAACTGATGCTGCTGGCTAATCGCCTGGTTGCCCAGGAACTCAGCAAGCGCGATGTTCCAGCCCTGTTTCGCGTCCATGAAGACCCCTCTGATGAAAAAATCCAAGTGCTACAACGTGCCTTAAACCGCCTTGGCTATGAGATTGATCTCGAGCACAGCGGTCCTCAGGATTTGCAAAACATCCTGAAGCAAGCCGCTGGCAAACCTGAAGCGCAACTGGTGAATACGCTCATACTGCGCTCGCTCAAGCAGGCCCGCTACAGCGCTGAGAATCTAGGGCATTTTGGGCTGGCTTTTGACCATTACCTGCACTTTACCAGCCCCATCCGCCGCTACCCTGACCTGGTTGTGCACCGTGTGCTGCGCGCCATGTTGCAACACCGTCTCTCTCCTACCTTAAAAGAGCGGCTTAAAAGCGACTTTCCGGCACTGGCGCAGCACAGCAGCGAGCGTGAACGCACCGCTGAGGACGCCGAGCGTGATCTGAGCCGCTTCTACCACGCCAGCTGGGCCAAAAACCACATCGGTGAGAGTTTTCCTGGCGTCATAAGTGGTATCACCAATTTTGGCATTTTCGTAGCCTTGCCTAACGCCGTCGAAGGGCTCATTCACGTATCCCAGCTCGACGATGATTACTACATGTATCTCGAGGATTCCCTGATGCTGCTGGGCAAACACACGCGCCGCAAGTTTCGCCTGGGAGACAGGCTCGAGGTCAAGATCCTCGCCAGTCAACCCATTCAGCGCCAGATTGACCTGCTGCCTGCTTACATGGAAATGCCCGAGCCAGATGCCGAGGAAAAAATCGAATCCCAACCGCCCCCCAAACATCTAAAAACACCGCTGCGCCAGGACAAAAAACCCAAGCAGGATGCCAGCAAGCCCACCCCATCTGAAGCTCCAGCGACGCCAGAGCTGACACCGCCCAGTCCAGAGATGGCATCACCCAGTCTCCAAACGCCAACCAAGCGCCGTGTGCTGGTTTTTGGCGACCCAAATCGGTGGAAATGATGGAAGCGCAGGTCATGTGCCGTAACTGTCAGCAGGTCTTCCCTGCTGATGCAAGCCTCGATGATGAGGTGACCTGCCCTGTCTGTGAAACGACAGCCCAGCCGCTACGCGTCATGCGTATGACAGGACCGCCCAGTCTCGAGATTTTCAAGCGCAATTTTATGAGGGCCAATCGACCCACTGAGGATTGAAGGCCGCTACTCGCAACTTAACCAACAGCCTGGTTCGCAGTTACTGCAGCATCCAGACCAAAAGCGCTATGCACAGCTTTCAGAGCGTCTTTGGCATAACTGTCGGGAATCACAGCCGACACCCGGACTTCACTGGTGGTGATCATCTCGATATTGGCACCTACCGATGATAGTGCCGCAAAAAACTGACCGGCAATCCCCGGGGTCGAGCCGATAGCAATGCCAACAATCGAGAGCTTGGCGACATGTTCGTCCGCCTCGGCATGTGCGCCCAGTTCAGCCAGCACCTGCTGCAAAGCCTCGAGTGCATCCTGAATGCGGTCTTTACCTACCGTAAAAGCCATTTGCTGACGGCTGCTGTGGTCACCCGGCACGCCCTGAATAATCATGTCAGCGCTGATACCCGCCTGACCCAAAGCGCCAAACAGCCTGGCGGCCACACCTGGCGTATCAGGCAGATTAAGCAAGTTAATACGGGCATGATTCAGATCAAGTGCTACACCAGTAACCGGTCTGTCGGCAATCATGGAAACCTCCTTATGTTGAGTGACAATGGTTCCAGAATTAAAACTAAACGAGGAGCGGACATGTATCCTCACACCATACTTGCGACCATACCAGACGCTGCGCGGATGCAGCACCTTAGCCCCCAGACTGGCAAGCTCGAGCATCTCATCATAGTCAATCTGGGCAAGCTTGGTGGCACTGGGCACAATGTGCGGATCGGTCGTATAGATTCCCTCAGTATCAGTATAGATTTCGCATTCGCTGGCGCCGAGCGCCGCTGCCAGTGCAACAGCAGTTGTGTCACTGCCACCGCGACCCAGTGTAGTAATCATGCCATGTTCATCCATACCCTGAAAGCCGGCCACAACAGCGACATCAACCTTGCCAAAGGCGCTCAAAATGCGCTCAGGATTCACCTCGAGAATACGGGCATCACCATGCTGAGAACTTGTTAAAAAGCCTGCTTGCTGCCCGGTAAACGACTGCGCTTTCATACCCATACTCTCCAGGGTGATGGCTAAGAGCGCTATCGACTGCTGCTCGCCTGTGGTCATCAGCACGTCCAGTTCTCGCCTGGACGGGCGCGCCGTAATCTCTTTGGCCATACTGATCAGGCGGTCGGTAGTGCGTCCCATAGCGGAGACGGTCACGGCGATCTTATTGCCGTTCTCAACATAACGGGCAATGCGGGTCGCCACCTTGTGAATCCGCTCGATGTCGCCAACACTGGTACCACCATATTTCTGGACAATGATGTTGTAAGGGGCTTCACTCATACGCTGAAAGAATACCCCAGCAAGGCAGCATTGTGCAGCCTTGGTTGACTGGCTAGCTTTATTGACTGACTGAGTCACTCCGAAACGTCGTTCGATAATAGACCTCTTGCAAAAGTCCAGTTGGATAACGATGGTTATCGCCCTAAAGGTTGCTCAGTTGATACTTTCGCAAGAAGTCTAATAAACATGTCAAGCGACGCTTAAATCTCCATAAGTGATGTACTGGTTTTATTGTTACTGTACTGCATAGAGATTTTTCGACTCCGCTCCGCTACGCTCAAAATGACACCATAATGGCTTTGCTGAACAACCTTTGATCTCAACCGACTTTTTTGCTATCTCGACTGACCAGCTTGGTTGACTGGCTTGCCTGCTTGAGGAGCAGTGCTTGCTACAGTAAAGTAGCCTGATAGCGTCAGTCTTTAAGGAGAAACAATGAGCCCAAAAACATTTAAGCATGTTGACTACCTGTGGGATGATAGCCACGCCAAAGAACTTAGTGACCTGGAGCGCCTGGTCTACCGCTCCAACCTGCTGGGCGCCGACCAGCGCATTACCAATACCGGCGGGGGTAACACCAGCTCAAAACTCAGCATGACCGACCCCCTGACAGGCGAACAGGTTGAGGTTTTATGGGTCAAGGGCTCAGGCGGCGACCTGCGCACCTCAACAGCCGCCAACTTCGCCTCGCTCTATATGAGCAAATTTTTATCACTCGAGGCCATCTATGAAGCTGCTGAACCCAAGGGCGTCAAAACCCTGGTTGAAGATGCGATGGTGGATCTCTATCCGCATACCGTCTTCAATCTTAACCCGCGGGCTAGCTCAATCGACACGCCACTGCACGGCTTTATCCCCCACAAATGTGTGGATCATACCCATCCAAACGCAGTCATTGCAGTGGCAGCTTGCAAAAACTCCAGGAAACTCACCCAGGAGATCTTTGGTGATGAGCTTGGCTGGGTTGGCTGGCAACGCCCCGGCTTTGATCTGGGACTGGTGATGCGTGAAGAACTGCAGCGCAAGCCTGACTTAAAGGGTCTGATGATGGGGCAACACGGGCTTATCAACTGGGCCGAGGATGATAAGCCTTGCTATGAGCTGAGCCTCAAACTGATCGAAAAAACCGCACGCTACATCGCCCTGCACGATAAAGGTGAGAAAACCTTTGGTGGCGCCAAGGTTCAGAGCCTGCCAGAGACCGAGCGAAGTGCGCTACTGGTCAAGGTACTGCCGCGCCTGCGGGGTTGGGTTTCCCAGGACAAGCGCTTTATTGCCACAGTGCAGTCTGACCCTGCCATGCTCGAGTTTGTCAACAGCAAGGACGCCAAGAGGCTGGCAGGACTCGGCACATCCTGCCCTGACCACTTTTTGCGCACCAAAATCAAGCCGCTCTACCTTCCCTGGAACCCGCAAAAGGACTCCGTGGACAAACTCCTGAGCCTGCTTGAAAAAGGTCTGAGTAGCTACCGCGAAGACTACGCCGCCTACTACTCCGCCTGCAAACGCCCTGATTCACCGCCCATGCGCGACCCTAACCCCACGGTCATCCTGATACCCGGTGTAGGCATGATCGCCTGGGGTAAAAACAAGAGCGAATCGCGGGTGACCGCCGAGTTCTACAACTGCGCCGTGGAAGTCATGCGGGGCGCAGAAGCTATTGACAAATACATCGCCCTGCCCCAACAGGAAGCCTTTGATATTGAATACTGGGCGCTCGAGGAAGCCAAACTGCGCCGTATGCCACCAGAACGCGAGTTTGAACGGCAGGTGGTGGTGGTCATTGGCGCGGGCAGCGGGATTGGTAAAGCGGTAGCTGCACGCATGGCGCAAGAAGGCGCGCACATCGTCTGCGCTGACCTTAATCTGGCTGCCGCCGAAGCTACTGCCGCCGAACTGACCGCCCAGTATGGCGTGGGCATCGGCGTAGCAGGTACTGGCATTTCTGGCTGTGGTCCCGCGATTGCCCTGCAGGTAGACATCACCCGCAGAGACAGTATTGGGGACATGCTTAACCAGGTCATTCTGGCCTATGGCGGTATTGACACGGTCATGGTGACTGCTGGAATCTTCGTCACGCCCGATGCTGCCGGTCACATTCCTGACGAGAAGTGGGGCCTGACCTTTGACATCAATGTCACAGGCAGCTATCTGGTCGCCGACGAAGCGCGGCGCATCTGGCAGGCCCAGGGTCTGCGGGGTAGTCTGGTGCTGACCACCAGTGCCAATGCGGTTGTGCCGAAAAAGGGCTCACTGGCCTATGACACCAGCAAGGCGGCCGCCAACCATCTGGTGCGCGAACTGGCTATGGAACTCTCGCCACTCGTGCGCGTGAACGGTTTAGCCCCCGCCACCGTGGTCGAGGGCAGCAGTATGTTCCCCCGCGAGCGGGTGATGAGTTCACTCAGCAAGTACGGTATTGCCTTTAAAGAAAGCGAAACGACTGAAGCCCTGCGGGATAGACTGGCAGAGTTTTATGCCGAGCGCACCCTGACCAAGCGCCCCATAACGCTTAGTGATCAGGCAGAGGCGGCCTATCTGCTGGCAAGCAACAAACTCAACAAGACCAGCGGGCAGATTATCAGCGTCGATGGCGGACTCCACGAGGCATTCCTGCGCTAATACCAGACCTGATACCTTGCTTAATACCGATTCATCTGCCAGGCGTTCTCGCTGTGCTCGTAAACGCTCCGGTTGTTTCCTTAAGAAATAACCGGAATTGGTATAAAGATTTGAAAAGCACGTCCCCGCTTCCTACTCGCCCTGCTTGGGATAAGTCATTGGGATAAACCCAATGATTTATCCGGAACCGGTATAACCTGTCCGTTTTCCAAACCATCCTGTCCTGTTCATCATCCTGTCTGCTGCCTATAAGCTGTTAGACTGGCAAAACTACCAAGGAGGTCTTATGTCGGACATCAAAGCATTTTTTGAAGAACACGGCTACTACCACGCCAAAGGCGTCTTTTCTGGCGCTACACTGGCAGAACTCGAGCAGGACTTTGACCGGATTATCAACCAGCTCGTCGCTTCAGGTGAAAAGATCAATGCCACCTGGATGGGCCCCGAGATGAAGCGCATTCAGGCGCAGGATGACATCATCATTCATACCCACAATGTACAGCAGTTTTCTTCCGCCTGGCTTAAGGCCATGACCAGTGATGCCTTTCTGGATGCCCCCTCGCAGATTCTGGGCGAAGACATCGTTTTGCATCACAGCAAACTGTTTCAGAAACCCTCCGAAAAAGGCTCACCCTTCCCCATGCATCAGGACTGGTCTTACTTTCCCACTATCAACGACAGCATGATTGCCGGCATCATTCATGTATCCGATGCCACCGATGAAATGGGCTGCCTGCGCGTGTATGAGGGCAGTCACAAGGTAGGCCGGGTTCTGGGTAGCGGCGGGCAGAACGAATCCGAGTTTTTAGCGGATTACCCCATTGAAAACGCCAAGGTCATCGAAGCCAAAGCGGGCGATGTCCTCTTTTTCCACTACTTCACGCTGCACGGCTCCATGCCTAACCGCTCGAGCCAGACCCGCAAGACCGTACTGGTTCAGATGTACGCAGGCAGTGACCGCATTGAAGACGGCAACCGCCACCCCGATGAGCGCCTGGTCCTGAAAGGCTGGAACCACCACAGCACCCGCGAGCGCGCCGGCGCGTTTAAGGGTTAGTCAGCACATCTGCCAGTGACTGCTCTGCCACCGTCATCCCCATAGCTTTGGTCACTGGCAGGCGCCACGCCAGTCACTGCACTGTCACCAAAAGGTCTCGCAACGAACCTGGGGCAGCTTCACCACAAAGTCTT
>CAZZPQ010000090.1:0-13753 GCA_964655595.1 uncultured bacterium | reverse complement strand
AAGGAGTATGAGCAGGCGTGCATTCAACAACCGATACCAAGCCAGCTTTCTGGCGTGCGCTTGATGAACTCGTCACGACCAGCAGTGTTGTCATAGATCGGCCCGAAGGAGGTTCGCACCCGCGCCGACCGGAGCTGATTTATCCTTTGGACTATGGTTATCTCGAGGGAACAACGGCAGGCGATGGTGATGGAATTGACATATGGCTTGGAAGTAATCCAGAGCGGTTGGTTACTGCGATTGCCTGCACCGTCGACGCCTACAAACGTGACGCCGAAATCAAGATCTTATTGGGCTGCTCGGAGAGCGACCTCGAGGCCATATCCCACTTTCTCAACAGGGTTGCCGGTCTACCGTGTCTTATCCTTAGACGACCTGAAACTGAGTAGGTGGAACAGCGGGTTAAACGCCAGCAGACACAGTACGGGGTTTGTTCACCCAAGCCGAAGCGGGCTCGCCAGCACCACTGAGCCGCAAGGGCGTCGGACATTCTTTGACGCGGTGATGGTTATGGCTGTAGCATAACATCCGTGCTATCGTGGTGGGGTGATCCGTTCGTTCAAGAACCAGGGTACGCAAGACGTTTTCAACGGTGAGACTACCAAGGCTGCCCGCAAAACCTGCACTGAAACGGTGTGGAGAGTTGCCAGACGCAAACTTGACCAGCTTGACTCGGTCGACTCCTTATGCGGAGCCCGACAAATTGATTAAAAATTTAAAAAGCAATCCCCACTTCCTACTCACTACACCGTAAAACAGATGTTGATACCCATTTTTCGCTTAAAACTCCATACTTGGTCAAGAATCCAAGTATCAGAACTAATCTTACGGTGTACACACCCTGCTCGGGATAAGTCATTGGGATAAACCCAAGAATTTATCCGGAACTGGTATTATGTTCTCACCTAATGCAAGCCCGTTCTATAGCTCCTTTTGGTCATTGCGAAACGTAAGCCGAAGCAATCCGAATAACAAAGGAAGCTAGGTGATAATCCCGCTGTGTCATAGCGTTCACGTGGTCGGGTCTAGCCGAAGACAAGCCCAGGAACGGCGCTACAATCTCGCTGCAGGCGCCAGCGGTAAACGATTAGCGGCGAGCTTGCTTCGCTCCACTCACAATGGCAATGTGCGTAAGGTGAGTTATGTAGCTCTACTCGCATAAACACCTTTCATCCTAGACGAATATTGGTGAGATTAGCAGGGCACTGACCCGTTGGTTTCCACCGTTTGTCTTTAGGACATGAAGTAGCTACTACTTGTCGTATCGACCAGACGCAGTTTAGCCTCAACAGGGCAAAACAGCAGATGACTTCCAGGAAACTGAACTATCCTCGATTCTGTCTATTTCGGAGCAGCAAGCACTATACTAGATTGTTTCACTCACATATTTTGCAGTCTTGCGACCTGCGTTGTTATTCACAGCTCCTTCAGAAGCCCTCAACATGTGAAAAATCTAAGCGTTTTCTAAGCGCGATAAGGTTAGGCTACATAGGTCGAAGGAGGTCTCGTGAACCGATGGGGTATTCACTTGGCTAGTCATTGGAGTGCTGTTTTAGCACAAGGAACTTGTCAAGCTCAAGTACTAAAAAACCGGCTCAAGCCTTTATGGAGTAGCCTCACAAAAAACCCAAGCAAGCCCGTTCTGCAACAGTGGGCTTTCTTCCGGCAACTGAGCATACTGCCTACAGGTTTAAGATATTTAAAACAAATCTCTCTAGTGAACGGTAGCAAGCTATGACGGTGGCACTAGGTCAGCACCGCGACCTGCCAAGTGATGGCAAGTCTATCGCTCGCATAACTCTTCAGGGAACTGCAATTGCAGCTGGGCTGCTTTACCTGGCGATTGTCCTTTCCCTCCACCATCAGCCACAAGACCTAACCGTATTTCACCAGCTCGCTTATTTACCGATAGTTTTGGCAGCAAGCACTTTTGGTCTGCGCGCCGCCCTCTTGACCAGCGCAATTATTATCACAGGTTTTAGTCCTCATTTCCTGTCACAGCTAATGGCAACTACCGCTTTAGCCAATAGCAGTACTTTGTTGTCGGGAACCTATCCCCTGTTTGCTATTGCTGTTGGGTCACTTGTGAAGTCCTCCAGACTTCCTGAGGCAGCATCTCTAAAAACCAAAGTAATGGGCAGTCAGGACAAGACTTTATCGGGCCTGCTGAGCACCCTGGAGTTACGCACTCGAGATACACAAACTCACTCGGTGCGGGTCGCTGTTAACGCTTTGGTGGTTGGTCGCCATTTTGAGCTTGATAGCACGCAGCTCAAACTCCTTTACTGGAGTGCACTTCTGCACGATGTTGGCAAGGTATCCATTCCAGAGTACATTCTTAACAAAGACGGTCGCCTGAATGATTCTGAGTATGCCACGGTCAAGCAGCACTGTAACCACGGCGCTGAGTTGCTGACTTCATTATCACAGGAATTTACCGACATATCATGGGTCGTTCGCTGTCATCACGAGCGCTGGGACGGCAAAGGCTATCCTCAACAGCTTCGTGGGGAGGCCATTCCGCTACTGAGCCGCATTATCAGTGTGGTCGATGTGTTTGAAGCCCTGACCTCAAAACGGCCTTATCGGCAACCGCTAGCTAGCCGTGAGGCACTGGCTTATATTCAGGAGTGTTCTGGCAAGAACTTTGACCCCAGGGTGGTACAAGTGTTCAGCCAATGCTTTGGGGAAGGTCAGCTAGACTGTGATTCGACCGCAGTGGCCCATTCGCGTTATTCCACCGTTACCGACCAGCCACAAGCCGCTTAAGCAGCTCTGATCTTGCCCGTAATCAGCCACACGCTCAAGCCGCCATTGTTAAATGCCTGTGCCGAAACACCTTCGAGTCGCGACTGTAGCCAGTCATTTTGCTTAGTAACCACGGCAATCTGCCAGCCTGGATAAGCTGTTCCCAAGTGTCTGGCAAAATCCTCGAGCAACTGCTTCAGACGTCCCTCTACCTTGAGTCTGGCTCCATACGGTACGTTGGTCAGCAGCTTTCCTGCACGAGTACCCCGGTAGTACCAGGTACGGGCATCCGCAAGCTCAAAGCGCATGATATCACTCACACCCGCGACAGCAGCACCCAGTTTAGCCAAGCGAATCGCCTCAGGATCAATGTCCAGTCCTATAAACTCAGTCTTTACCTCACGCTCCGCGCCGCTGGCCTCTTGCTTGTAGCGCTGCCACTTGCTCTCCTGAAAAACTGGTAAGGCTTCAAAGGCAAAAGCGCGCAAAAGTCCAGGCGCACGATTACGCGCAAGCAAGGCAGCTTCAATCAGCAGCGTTCCTGTGCCGCACATAGGGTCAATGACAACCGGCACCTCGACCCCCAGACGCTGCACAATACTGGCTGCCAGTGTTTCACGTATGGGCGCACGTACTGCCAAGGGTCTATAACCCCGCTTATGCAAATGGTCCCCTGAAGTATTAATGCTGAGTGTGCAACGGTCTTGAAAGAGTCGCAAGTGGATTTCAAGTGCTGCTTCTTCCCTGTTGGCGGGTGCTAAACCTAAAGGCTTGAGAGCAGCAGTAATAGCCGCTTGAAGCGTGGCAGCAATGTTTTTCTGATGCCTGAGGCGTGACGCTTTCGCACTCACCCGCAGGCAATAGCTGCTATTAAACCCGAGAAATAACTCCCAGGCAATGTGCTTAGCGTGGTCAAAAAGCATAGGATAGCTCTGCGCTAGGAAGGTATCAATACGCCAGAGGACTCGGTGGGCTGAGCGCAACCACAGATTAGCGTGGTACATCGTGTCAAGAGACCCCTCAAACGTAATGCCCCCAGGCTCTTGCCCCAAAACCACAACATCAGGCAAACCTTCTACTTCGCTTTGCAATTCAGCTTCAAAACCAACTGCTGTAACCGCAAAGAACTGCTGCGTCTGCTTCATCACCTGACGCTTGAGGCGGCGCTGCAAGGCACGCTCACTCAGCACAGGCTCACCGCTCTCTCGAGCGCGGATCAAAGGCATCCCGCAGACCATCACCCAGTAGGCTCCAACCAAGCACCGTTAGCACAATGGCCATACCTGGTACCAGAGCTGGATAGGGTGTGAGACTTAAAAAGCCCTGCGCCTCGCGCAGCATATTGCCCCAACTCGGCACATTGGGTGGCGTACCCAAACCCAGAAAACTCAGGGCTGCCTCAGCCAGCACCGCCACAGCAAAACTAAGGCTTGCCTGCACAATTATGGGGGAAAGGGCATTGGGCAGAATATGCCTGAAAAGCACTCGAGCTTCAGACATACCCTGCGCCCTGGCAGCCTCGACAAAGGGTTGCACCTTTAGACTGAGTACCGATGAGCGCATGAGGCGAGCAAAAATTGGAATCGTTGCCAAGCCTATTGCCACCATCGCTGTTACCGTTCCAGGCCTGAAGATAGCCGCCAGCAACAGTGCCATCAGAATGGCAGGAAATGCATAAAGCGTATCCACCAATCGCATAATAATGTCATCCCAAAGCCCTCCCAGATAACCAGAAATGGCCCCTAGCAAGCTCCCTGCGCTAAGGGCAATACTCACGGCGACCACCCCCACAAGCAAAGCCGATCGCGCCCCAACCAGCAAGCGGCTAAAAAGATCACGACCCAACTCATCTGTGCCCAGCCAGTGCGCTTTACTTGGTCCAGACAACTGCGCTGCCCAGTTATTGGCATTAGGATTATAGGGCAGCCAGACAAGACTCAAAAGCGCAGCAGCACTCACCAGGGCGATACAGGTCAAACCCAGAATCAGGCTCAGATGCTTCATCAGTCGTACCGGATTCGGGGATCAAGGAAGCTATAGGACATATCCACCAGAAAGTTGATCATCACGATTAAGCTGGCGTAGACGAGCACCTGTCCCTGAAGTAATGGGTAATCCCGGTCCTTGATTGCCTTAAGCGCCAACTGACCCAAGCCCGGAATGGCAAAGACCTGCTCAATGACGATTGACCCAATCAGTATGGTCGCCAGACTCAGCCCCACGATAGTAATGATAGTGACGAGTGCATTGCGCAAGGCATGTTTCCAAACCACCTTGGCGACTGTTAACCCCTTGGAGCGGGCGGTTCTGACATAGTCCTGCGTCAGGACCTCGAGCATAGCAGCGCGGCTTAAGCGGGTCATGACCGCCGCCTGTCCCAGCGCCAGGGCCAGCACCGGTAGTGCCAAACTGCGCAAATAGCCCTGTGGGCTCCTTTCCCAAGGGGTGAAACCCGCAGCTGGAAGCCAGCCCAGACTTACGCTAAAAAGCAAAATCAGCATCAGACCAAGCCAGAACGACGGTATGGCAGCCCCAATTTGCGACAGCATAACAATAAGTGGATCCAGTAGGGTGCCACGCTTCAGAGCTGCTAAAACACCCAGGGGCAGAGCGATCAGACACGCCAGCAGCGCACTCGCCACCGCCAGAGGTATGGATACCTTCAACCGATCAGCAATAAGCCCTGCCACCGGCCTTCGGTAATTGAGCGACTCGCCCAGGTCACCCCTTAGCGCAGCACTAAACCATTTGGTGAATCTCAGCACGGGCGGGTCGTTAAGACCAAGGCGCTCTCGCAAGGCCAAGCGTGCCTGCGGTTGAGCATTGATACCCAGAATAATCTCGGCTGGGTCACCTGGAATCGCCAGCAAAGCGCAAAAAACCAACACCGCCGCCAGGAAAATACTGAGTAATGCCGTAGCAAAACGGCGCACAAGATAGGCCAGCATAGCTCAGATTCTGGCTGATGGGTGACCCATCAGCCAGAACACAACCAGATCAGGACAGGCAATCGCGCCTGGGCTATGGGGCGCGGTAAACAGCAGTGACATCGATACTGGGCGTCGGCTGATTCGTCCAGAAGCCGTAAAGATCGTCTCTGGCAGCCACCAGGTAGGGTGGGCTGAAGACCCATACGTTGACAGCGTCATTGGCAATAATCTGGGCTATCGCCTGATAAATCACATTTTGATTGTCCAGGTCACCTTCGAGTTCAGCAGCTTCCAATAACCTGGCAATCGCTGGATTGTTGTACTGATAGTAATACTCCGGATTGCCATAGACATTGATGTCACGTGGCTCAGAGTGGCCAATGATCGTCATGTCATAGTCAGCACCAAGAAAAATCCGCTGAATCCAGGTTCCCCACTCCACCACACTCAGATTGACGCGAATACCCACCTCTTCGAGTTGCTGGGCAATCACCTGTCCGCTACGACGCTCAAGGTTGTAGGGCTCAGGCAACTCAAAACTGACCTCAAAGCCATTCGGATAGCCAGCCTCGGCTAAAAGCTCCCTGGCCCTTTCAGGATCATGAGGGTAGGGATTGAGGTCGATATAATAGGCTTCAGAGGGGCTCATATGGGTTCCAATGACCGTACCCAGCCCAAACATGGCACCATTGACGATGGCATCTTTATCAATCGCATGGCTGATGGCTTGTCGCACACGCCTGTCTGCCAAGGGGCCACGGGAGTTATTCAGAGCAAGTGTGATTTCAGTTGTCGCGGTTCCCTGACCCCCTTTGAGTCCAGAAAGGTTCGCCAGCTGCAAATACTGCTCTGGCGGCAGCGACGTGCCTATCAGGTCAACATCGCCAGACTGCAAGGCTGCAAAGCGCGTATTGGGATCCGGAATTATTTTGAATACCACGCTATCCAGATAGGGAACGCCCTCGAGATAGTAGTCCTCAAAGCGCTCGAGTCGCACCTCGCTACCCTCGATATACTCCACAAAGCGGAAGGGACCCGTGCCCACAGGACTAGTTACCTGAGTGTCTGCCAGAGCTGCCGGGTAGATGATGGAGTCTGGGCGAGCCAGGTTATACAGCAGACTCGAGCTCGGCTCTGAGAGGTTAAACACGACACGATTGCCTTCAGCGCTGCTGTCCTTGAAAACACTCTCAATGGCAGCATAATACTGGCTATTGGTATGCCCGGAATCCGGGTCGCTGGCACGCTCAAATTTACTGATGATGTCGTCCAGGCTCAATTCACTACCATCATGAAACCTGACACCCTCACGGATATCAAACGTCCAGCTAAGACCGTCTTCTGCCACTGTCCATGAGGTCGCCAGGGCTGGCACGATGCTGCCATCCTGGGCAAAGCGCACCAGACCTTCAAATACGTTGTGGTACATCACTCTGGCAATCTCCTGAGAGGTAGATACCGTCGGGTCCCAGCCAGGTGGTTCAGCCGTAATGGCAATGGTGACACTGCCACCATAGACCGGTTCCGGTTCTGCCTGGGCAAATGCTAAAGAGCACAGGCTAATAATCAGTAGCGTCATAAGTCTGAAAAGCATGGTAACCTCCAAAATCTTTAAAGCAAGCATACTTCATTTTGACAGGTAAAGCACGGCGGCCGCTGCATACAAGCGGGCCGCTTTAACGACTTCAGAAAGCTCAACATATTCATCACACTGATGGGGAATGAGTCGGTCACCAGGTCCTACTGTCACAATGGGTACATTGGCCCAGGCACGCAGGAAGGTACCATCTGTCGCACCGGGAACCCCACCGAAGCGCGGCGCTGTTTTGAATACCAGTGGATAAGCCTGCTCCAAAGCAGCAACCAGGGGATCATCTGCAGGTGTCTCGGTCCAGGGACGGGACTCGAGGCACTCAAGCTCAATCTGCAATCTGGCTGTCTGGTCCTGGATATCCTGCGCCATTCGCTGCAAGGATTGCATGATCTCATCATGGTCCTGCCCTGGAATGGTACGAATATCCAGCGTCAGCAAGGCTTCTGCTGGCATGACGTTCAGTTGCGCCTCACCACTTACAGGCGCCTGAACAATCGTAGGAGTAAACCACGGTAGGCCAAGAAACTCATGCGATCCCAGGCGCTCTTGCTCAGCGCTTTCATAGGCTTTTAGCTGCTCCATAAAGCTGCTGAGTGCCGCTATGGGATTTACCCCCGCATAGGGCATAGCGCCGTGTGCCATCACGCCTTTAAAAAACAGCCTCACGCGCAAGGCACCCTTTTGAAACAGGCAGAGTTCATTTTCTTCCGGCTCACAGATAATAGCTGCACTAACATCCTCGGCCCAGCCCTGCTCAATAAAATGCTTGATGCCGAGCATCATACCTTCTTCATCGGCAACGATACCCAGGCGAATGCGTCCCGGCAAATCCGGAGCCACCTGCTTAACAGCTGCTAGCGCCATCAGCGCAGCGACAATGCCGCCTTTCATATCTGCGCTACCGCGCCCATAGAGCCTGTCACCGACAATCTCTGCACCAAAAGGTGGATAGGTCCAGGCAGACACGTCCCCTTCAGTCACAACATCCGTGTGCCCCTCAAACATGAGGGTACGGTCCCGTACAGCGTCAAAGCTTGTTCCACACCAATCGGCAATGACGTTAGGACGCCCGGCAATCACTTCCTGAATCACAGGCTCGAGCCCGATATCTCGCAACAACTCAGCTACACAAAGCGCTGCTTGCTGCTCATTGCTGCGCCCTGGTTCATAGACGCTGCGGATTTGTACCAGCTTCCGCAGATAACGTACAGCATCCACTTCAGACACGGCTGCTGCTGCTTTTAATGCCAAATCCATCATCTGATCACCTACAGGGGTGGCTGAAAACGCCCATCAATGGCGGTCCACCCACCATCAACCAGACAAAGCGTGCCTGTAACAAAAGACGCAGCGTCACTTGCCAGATAGACGACCGGCCCCACCATTTCCGCTGGCTGCGCCCAGCGGCCCAAAGCACTCTTTTGCGCATAGGCTTCATACCAGCTTGCCTGACGCTTGATGGGCTCGGTCAGAGGCGTTTCGACCACGCCTGGCGCTACCGCATTTACCCGTACGCCGCTTGAACCCAGCTCAGCCGCCAGTGTTTTGACCAGTTGGAGCGTACCCGCTTTCGTTGCAGCGTAGACACTCTGCCCAGGTTCAACCACCTGAGCACGAATCGATGAAAACAGGATGATGCTACCTCTACCCTGCCTAGCCATACGCTTACCAGCAGCCTGCATGACAAAAAAACTCCCCTTGAGATTCAGGTTCACCACCCGTTCAAACTCAGCTTCGCTGTAATCCAGAAGGGGTTTGCGGACATTGACCGCAGGCGTACAGACTAAAACATCGAGCGCCGCCGGGATGGATAAAACCGCCTGTACGCTGGCAGAATCTGTAATATCAAGGCTGACGCTACTGGCATCTCCCCCCTCAGCGCTGATGGCTTCAGCAGTGTTTTTGGCCGCCTCTTCATTCAGGTCAGCACATAAGACCCTGGCACCAAAGGCAGCTAGTCCTTGTGCCACCGCCTGACCGATACCCGAACCAGCACCAATCACCACAGCTTGCTTGGCCTCGAGGCTAAAAAGTTGGCGGTAGGCTGCTAGTGTCACCCTTCCTCCTCAACAAGCTCACCAAGGTTTAGCAGCATGCCTTTATACAGTGACAAGGCTGCCGCCTGTACCTTGGCAAGGCTGTCGCTATCACCTTGTTTTGGCTCAATCCGCTGATTTGCCACCGTCAGGCAGGCTGCCAGCAAGTCTGGAAACACCGGCCAGGGACCACCAAACCCAGCTTCGCTTGAAGTAAGTTCCGTGCCAGCTGTGGGGTTTTCTCTTAAGGCTTTGAGTGCAGCCGCGATGGCCTGGCGCTCAGATTGCTTTTTAGTTTTGCCATCCCCACTGCCCAGCACCCTACCTGCTGCGACCACTTCCGTACTGAACATAGGTTCATGCGCCGGACCAGAGCTGCGCGTACGGACGTCTATTTCGCCCATACCCGTATTGCTAGCGGCCAACGCGAGTTCTGCTTTCGGATTTTTACTCATTTAACCTCCACCATTGTGCTGGTCGTTCTTTTGTAGAGCGGCTTAGGATAAGACATAAGCAGATGTGGACTTAAACCGCACTAAGCACCAGCAGTCTAAGGTAACATACAGACTATGATACGTATTTTACTCTGTGACGACCACGCCATGTTCAGGCAGGGACTCAAAAGCATTCTCGAGACCGAAAGTGCCTTTCGCATTATCGGTGAGGCTGCAACCGGACGCGAAGCGATTCGCTATGCACTGGAGACGCGACCGGATATCATCCTGATGGATATTCAGATGCCCGAGCTTGATGGTGTTGCTGCCACCAAGGTGATTCTGACAGAACAGCCAGATGCCAAGGTCATTATCCTGACCATGTACCGGCAGGATACCTATGTCTTTGAAGCCATCAAGGTTGGCGCCAGGGGCTACCTGCTCAAGGATGCCGATGCCAACGACCTCATTAACGCCATTCACCGCGTGGCGCAGGATGAAGCACTCTTGAATGTGGACATGGCAGTATCTATTCTGGAAGAGTTTAAAAAGGTTAAGGAAGAGTTGCCAGAGCACCCTGACCATAAACTTTCCGAACTGACCGAACGGGAGAGCGCTATCCTGCGACTGCTGGCACAAGGTGCCTCAAACCAGGAAATCGCTGAGGCACTTGATGTCAGTGAAAAGACTATCCGCAACCGCCTGTCAGAAATCTTTTCCAAGCTGCGCCTTAATAACCGTACCCAGGCAGCACTCTACGCCTTGCGCGAAGGCATCGCCTCTCTACCGGAGAAATGACTTCCGTGAATCTGGCTACCATCAGCAAGTTTCTGATACCTATTTGCGAAACGCCAGCGCCAACTTTTGACGAAAGCGCTCGAGGTGAGCTGGTAAAAGGTTATTTTAAGGATATGGGACTCGAGCCCACACGTGATGCCGTCGGCAATATCATCGTCAGTTTAGCTGGTGGAGAAGGACCAAGCGTTCTGGTCGCTGCTCATCTCGATACGGTCTTTGACGCACATACCGATGTCACAGTCAAAAAAACCGCAAACCGCTGGTCAGCCCCTGGCATCGGTGACAACAGTGCCAGTCTGGCAGTCATGCTGACCTACGCCCAAGAAGTCCTGACACGCCAGGTCCGCAAGCCCCGTCTGACGCTGGCAGCCACCGTTGGCGAAGAAGGCCTGGGGGACCTGTATGGCATGCGGGAACTCCTCAAGCAACAGCAAAATTTTGATTTGATGATTGCCATCGATGGCCATCTAGGCTCAATCGTTCATCAGAGTGTCGGTTCAAAACGCTATGAACTGCGCTTTGGCGCTAAAGGTGGGCATTCCTGGGGTGATTACCCGAACCCAAGCGCAATACACGCCCTGGGTGACACCATACATGCCTTAACACGCATCAGAATTCCAAGTGAACCCCGCAGCAGTCTTAATATAGGTCAGGTAAGCGGTGGCACCAGTATCAATGCCATTGCCCAGAATGCAGTTTGTAATCTGGATATTCGCAGTATCGACGCAGATGTCTTGACCCAGCTTGAAGAAGAAGCTCTCACACGCATTCGCCGCATTGTCAGGCAGCATCAAGTGACCTGTGACATCAAAAAAGTAGGCGACAGACCCACGGGCAAAAGTAACAACCAGTCACTGGTGCAAGCAGCCAAAAATGCTCTGGCCAGCCAAGGCTTAAGCGCCCGACTGGCACCCAGTAGCACGGATGCCAACGCCGCCACTGCGCTTGGCATACCAGCTATTGCCTTGGGTGTTTATACAGGTGGTGACGCCCACCGTTTAAGCGAATGGCTCGAGCCAGACAGCCTAGCTACAGGCTATCAGGTATTGGCCAGCCTCATGGAGCAGCTAAGCCAGCCTAGCCAAGGCCATTAAGCAGACGCTTCAGCTCAGTACGGTCGCGCTCTGCTATGGGTGCCTGCAAGAAGCGTTTGATGGTGTCAGCGGCAAGCTTCTTGTCATAAAAGCTCTCAAAACGCTCGAGAATTGTGGGGTAATCTGCTGGAGCACGTTCGTAGCTGGCGCTCTCCCCTACTTGCAACCTTCCCTCCTGCAAAACTCGAGCATAGACCCCAGGACGCCTGGCAGCACGAAAACGTTTAACAAAGCCCACATCACCCATCCTCGCTGCCAGCGTGGCACAGGGGATACGTGGAGCACTCAGCTCGAGCATGACTTCTGAAAAGACCAACTTATCCCCAATCCTGAAGTCCTGGCCTCCATAATCCGAGAGTGTCAGGTTTTCACCAAAGGTTCCTGGCTGAAGGGCATAACCCAGTTCTGCTGACCACCAATCATAGTCCTGCTGGCTATAGATGTAAACTGCCTGATCTGGTCCACCATGATGCTTGGTTGCCACCTGAACATCACCCAAAAACCCCAGTTTTCCAACCTGTACAGGTCCAGTAGCAGCCTGCTTATAGATACCCGTTTGTGACAGGGTTTCCCCAATGAGAATTGCCTTAGCCGTACCTGTATTGAGCGATAGTACCTTCATCATGAGGTATCATACGGCATACAAGCGGGTTTGCCCCGCAAATTGACTCTGCCATTAATAACCATGCCAGAACTACCTCCACTCTTTCAGCCTCCCGATAAACTCGATTTTCTTGACAATATTCGTAGAGCCCAGGATAGCCTGGGGGACTGTTTCCGTTTGCCATTTGGCAACAGTGAGGCACTCGTCGTATGCCATCCTGAACTTGCCTATGAGGTACTCATCAGACAAGTGGCTTGTTTTGCCAAACTGGGTGCGACGGGTCAGGCAGCAGGCTTGCCTCGCATCCTGGGCAGCGGCATTCTGACCAATCCAAACCGTACAACCTGGCTCGAGCATAGGCGGATACTCCAACCTGCCTTCCATCAAAAGACAATAGACGCATCTAGCAATATCATCCTAGAGGTCGGACAGCAACTGCTGTCTGGCTGGTCGGATGGCGAGTACGTCAATCTCTCCGAAGCCCTTCTCAAGGCAGGTCAGCAGATCATGTATCGGCTTGTCTTTAGTCAAGCAGCACCAACAGGTGGCAGCTTGGATGTTCCCCTCAGTCTTGCTACTGCCCGAGTAACACGTGTCAAGAAACTTAGAAGGCAGCTCGAGCATCACCTCGCTACCATTATTCACGCACGCCAAACAGCTCAAGACCAATATACTGACATTCTGCAACTGCTCATACATGCCAGAGATAGTCAGAATAAGGCCTTGCCCGAAAAGCAGATCATCGACGAACTCCTCACAATATTTGCTGCCGGACAGGAGACTACTGCTCACGCTGTGTGCTGGACAGTTTACCTACTTAGTTGTCATCCCGCAGTCCTAAAACAGCTTCAGGCTGAGCTTGATAGCAGCCTGGAGAAACGCAGTCCTCGAGTCACAGACCTGAGCAAGCTACCGTTTCTGCAAAGCTGCTTTAAGGAAAGCCTGCGGCTTTACCCAGTCATTCCTTCAGCACCTCGCGTCTGCCTGCATGATACCGAGCTGGCTGGCTTTTTCATTCCTCAGCACATGAAAACTTTTGTCAGTATCTATGCCATCCACCGGCATCCGACCTTGTGGTCTGAGCCAGATACCTTCTTACCCGAGCGGTTTCTGGAGTCAACCTCTCACCAGGCATATATGCCTTTTGGGCTTGGCGAACGCTTTTGTATTGGACGCAATCTGGCCAACCTGCAAGGTCAACTTCTCTTGGCACTACTCTTCCAACAATTCAGTTTTGAGCTCGAAGAAGCAAGGATTCGCCCTAAGCTGGCTATCAGCCTGGCAGTTCAGGATGGCCTAAAGGTAAAACTTTATAAGCGATGAGAGCCCCCCCTGAGTATTACTGAGGCACGAGTACTCAAGATGAGTAACATTATGCCGAACAGGGCAAGCAGGAAGCGGGGAGCGCTTTTCTAATCTGCAACCAATTTATCGGGCTCGGTATTATTGGCACTTCCACGAAAAATCCTTCAAAGCCTCAGTGCGTCGTGCCAGCGCAGGCTGGCACCCTTGGCC
>CAZZPQ010000089.1:0-13758 GCA_964655595.1 uncultured bacterium | reverse complement strand
AGTTTATCGGGCTCGGTATTTGGGTTTATGAACTAAGGTCCTGCTTGACAAAAGTCATGGCTTCTCTACCTTGCTTTTGCAGTAAGATGTGTCAATTGTGGCAACTGAGCATTTTAGACTTACAGCCATGGAGACTTGAATTATGGGAATACGCCAGTTCGGGAGGTTAATATTTGAAGTTGAGTCTAAGTGTGGGGCGAGCAAAGCCCTGGCTTTATAGAGTGGAGTTGCTTGTATGTCAGAAAAATGCCTACATGATGTCGGCCTCAGCCTGACAGCGATTTGGCCAGAGACTTACTAGCCTATAACAATGCTTCAAAGGAGGAGTTCTGTGAGTGAAAAAAAATCGCATAATCACGAGGAAGAAACCGAACACGACCAGCCTTATGGTGCTGTCTTTGTCACAACCTTTTTGCTGATTACCATTCTTGTAATGTGGTTCGGGGTGTATGCCCTGAACTTTGTGAGGGGTTAAATCGTGCGACATGCCCAACATAAAGCCATAGCTCGCTGGGAACGCCGTTGGTTGGCAGTTTCCGGTCTCATGTCTCTGACCTTCGTTATTCTGATTGCGATTTCGCTGGCACTCGAGGGTACCCATATTGCTCAAAGGGTTGGTCGCACGACGCCAGACCTCTTAACCAGTCATGCGCTTTTCGCTTCACCTGGGGTTACAAGTCTGGGTTCAAATCGCTTTCAGGTAGCGCAAGTGGCCCAAACTTACGTCTTTACTCCCAATGAGATTGTCTTACCCGTTGGTGCAGAGGTGGAATTTTACCTTACCAGTCGAGATGTGATTCACGGCTATCAGATTCGTAATACCACCATTAACGCTGAAGTCATTCCAGGTGAGGTCTCCTGGATGCGTTACACCTTTGACCGACCTGGCGAGTTCGACATCATCTGTAATCAGTATTGCGGCATCAGTCATCAGAATATGATTGGCAAAATTGTTGTTCTGCCAGCAGCGCAGTACGCTCAGGAACATGCCGGACGTGTTGTAACTGCCGAAGCCCCGGATGCTCTGGGTCAAACAGCCTATAATGCCAATTGCGCCTCTTGCCATCAGGTTGATGGTGCCGGGTTGGCGGGGGTTTTTCCCCCCCTTATTGGGCATACAGTCACCCTTTTTGAAACAGACCGGGATTATCTTATCAATATGGTACTTTACGGTTTGCAGGGTCCTATCGAGGTCAATGGCGCAAACTATAACGGCGTGATGCCTGCCTGGGCGCAGCTCAGTGATGAACAAATTGCAGCCATTCTGAACTACACACTAACGAGCTGGGGTAATGAAGATCTGGTCGGTGATTTTATCCCTTATGAAGCTGAAGAGGTGGCAGCCTTGCGCGGACAGGGTCTCAGCGCCGCTGATATACTAGCCCTAAGACAAAGTCTGGGACTACGGTAAAGGATGAATGTATGGCAATGATATCCATTCCTACGAGTCGAGAGGAAGTCGGTGTAGCACAGGCCGAAAAGCGTGTTGCCCTGTATTTCATGGTCACGGGGCTGATAGCACTCCTGGTGGGGTCGCTACTTGGACCTTTTCAGGCTTTTAATTACGGTGGCATCAACCTGTATAACTGGCTGCGCCCTTTTATCCAGTCTTATTATCAGGGGCTGACCCTTCACGGTGTGCTCAACGCTTTGGTGTTTACCACCTTTTTTATCAGTGGCATCTTGTTTTATCTGCCTTTTAGGGAGCTGAAGGTCAAGGCCAATATGACCTGGATGTGGGCGTCCTACATTGTGATGCTGAGCGGCACGGTTCTGGCAGGCATCGCCATTTTACTCAATACCTCCAATGTCCTTTACACCTTTTATCCTCCCCTGCAGGGGCACTGGGCCTTTTATATCGGTGCAGCTTTGTTAGTGGTCGCTTCGCTCATGGTGGCTTTTGAGGTCGTCCGGATGCGCCAGGTATGGAAGCGCCAGAATCCTGATAAGGCTACGCCGATTGTTACCTATATGAGCGTTACGACCTATTTGATGTGGGCACTGGCGTCATTGGGCATTGTGGTTGAAGTGGTGGTATTTCTGATACCCTGGTCACTTGGTTGGCGTGATGGAGTTGACCCACTGCTGGCGAGAACACTTTTCTGGTTTACAGCACACCCTATCGTTTACTTCTGGCTTTTGCCTGCTTATGTTTCCTGGTATGGCTTCATGCCCAGACAGGCTGGGGGAGAGCTCGTCTCTGACTCCCTCACACGCCTCGCCTTCATTCTCTTTTTGTTGTTTTCGACCCCGGTTGGTTTTCATCATCAGTTTGCTGATCCGGGTATTCCGGCTGGCTGGAAAATGATTCACTCCATGCTGACGATGTTTGTTGGTATCCCCAGTATGCTTACGGCGTTTACCGTGGCTGCTTCGCTCGAGGTTGGTGGCAAAAACCGTGGGGGCAAGGGCGTCTTTGGCTGGATTGGGGCTTTGCCTTGGCGTGACGCCAGCTTCACGACGCAGATACTTGCCATGATCACCTTTATTTTTGGAGGTGCTGGGGGCATTATCAACGCCAGTTTCAACCTTAATATTCTGCTGCATAATACTGCCTGGATTTCGGGACACTTCCATATCACGGTTGGCTCAGCCGTCACCATGACGTTTATGGCCATGACTTTCTGGATGGTTCCGCACATGATCCGTAAACCACTGTTTTCACCAAAACTGGCTCTTGCTTCTGGCTGGTTGTGGTTTGTCGGTATGATGGTCTTTGCCCTTGGTATGCACTGGCAAGGACTCCTTGGAGTACCACGTCGTTCACAAATTTCAAACCTGGCTCCAAATCTGGCTGGCACGTATGCGGATGCGGCGATTCCCATGTTAATTACCAGCATAAGTGGTGTCATCCTGCTGGTGGCAATAATTGCGTATTTCACAGTGCTCTTTGGGACGCTGTTTTCCAGTAAGAAATTGCCAGAGGAAAGTACGCCTGAGATTCCTTTCTCGAGCACACAAGAGTTGCGCAGTGAGGGTATTACCAAGCTTTTGGATAACATCTGGGGTTGGTATCTGATTGCGATACTGCTGGTTGTCGTGGCCTATGCACCCACGCTTATTGACCAGTTCATGAATCTGAACCCAATTCCCGGCATGAAGCCCTGGTAGGAGGACTGATGTTTGCCCTGTTTTTCTCATCGATTCTATCTGGTTTAATTGCCACTGCGGTTATGGTTGTCTTTCTTTACCTGCCACGTTTATGGAACGGTGTGTATTACGACACACTGGGTGGCCTGGGTGCGATGTTTTTAGGACAAGCCAACTCACAGGCGCGCCTGATTGGTGCGGTATTGATTTTTGCCGGCGGTGTGCTGTTTGGCTTTTTCTATGGTTGGTTTGCGCTCATGTTTCTCAACGGAACGTTTCTCGCCCCGCAGTATCTGATTTTTGCGGGCACGCCGTTGCAAACTGATCTCTTTTTTGTAATTCTGGGTCTGGTCGGTGGCTTTGGTCAGGGAATGTTTGTCTCGCTCATTACAACCTTTATCGCTACGGACTTTCACCCGCTGGAAAGTTACCGCGATCCCTTCCCGCTCATCCTCTCGTTTTTAATTGGGCATACAGTTTATGGCGCGGTAGTGATGCTTCTTCAGTATCAGTTTCTGAAATCCGTGTTTTAAAAGTTCTAACACCCTTAGGTCAGGTGAGCTGGTGTTAACTCACCTGACCTTAATATGTGTGGCTATGCAAGTAAGGCTTCCTGCTAGTTCCATCACTTACCTTATACTTATCGTCCCCATTTAACATGAATCATGCTGAGCACTTAGTCAGCATTTTATCTCTATCGAGTTAGCACGGTTACTTAGCTCCATAGGGGAGCCTGCTGTGATGATTGGAGTGATCGATGTCGGTATTGGGAAACTGGCTGGAAAGAGCCCTATTTTTTGTCACGCTCTAGGTTTGAAGGATGGCCTGTCGGTTTGTGAAGCATTTGAGAAGACGTGAAAACACTAGTTTGCTTCTTGTTAAAGAAGCGCAGCGCCATTGAAGGAGAGTATCTGCCATGTCTGAGCATATTGGATTTTTACTGGGTAAACCAGTCAAGTCAGGCACAATCATCGCTGATTTGCTGTTGCAATTGACAGCAAATCAGATCAAGATAAGCCTATATTATCCTCATGATTCAGATGTTCCTTCGCCGCCTTGGCTTAAAGAAGCCGCCCTTATCGTTCATCGCGGTTTGCAGCGTGAGGTGATTGAAGCGTTGGAGTGTGAGGCTCAAGGTGTACCACAACGCTTGTGGTGTAACCCGCTAGAAGCCAGCGTGAAGGTTTACGACCGCCAGTGGTTGCACGACCGTCTGGCTTCTAGCGGCTTGCCTGTGGCTAAGACGCAAGTGGCTAAGACCTGGACGGATGTGCCCTCAGGCGTTGAATCTGTGGTTATCAAAGCCTGCGATGGCTGGTATGGACGCAGCTCGCGAGTTTACATATCGCACGGTAAACGTCCTGTAAAGGCACCGTTTACAGGTCCTTATGTTGTACAGGCCTATATCGACCATGACGGAATGGATACCAAGTTATATATTGTCGGTGACAGGGTGTTTGGCCTGTATAAGTGCACTCGGAGCAGCGGGCAAGGTGCGGTGGCGTTTGTACCATCATCTGAGTTGATCACCATAGCACGTGGTGTAGGGAAAGCCCTGGGACTCGAGATTTATGGTGTGGATATTCTCGAGGCTCAGGATGGCCCAGTAATCATTGATGTCAATCCCTTTCCGGGCTTTCGTGGTATTGACTCTGCCTCACAGGAGCTGGCGAAATATCTTAGCGCACGCGCCCAGCAGGTTGCTGCTTAAGTGTTTTCTCTCCGGTATACGCTGGCTGATAGCAACATGGCGTAGCAGACTGAGAGCTGTATAAATCTGGATCGACCGCCTGGCTACCTGAGGTTGCAAGGTCAGATAGCGGTCAACCAGGATCGTTTCGGCATCTACCAACGCCTTGATATCTCCCTTTTCCCTCAGCGCCTGCTCCTTTAGGTGCGCGACAAAATTGCCAATGTCAAGAGCAGGGTCAGCCAGGGTCAGAGTATCAAGGTCGATGAGCGTGAGTTGTTCACCATGATAAATAATATGCTCAGCGTAAAAGTCGCGGTGAACGAGTCCCTGTGTCTGAGCGGTTGCAGATTCTGCCAGTTTCTGAGCGTCATTAAGACGTTGTAAAATAGCCGTACGCCATGCTGGGTTGTGGTCCATGACAGTTTGAAGCTGGCTTTGCAGTATCTGCAACTCATCGATAATGGTATAGCTGCGTTCGGGTAGCAGTTCACTTTGGTGCAGTTTGGCTGCAGCAAAGGCAATGCGCTCAGCAAGGTGCTCTTGGACACGCTTGTTGCTGCCAGCAAAGATGCGCTGGGCAGGTATTCCTGCTGCTTTGTGTTGCAGGGTCATACGCCATTCAGTAATCAAGCCCAGTGGTTCAGCCACACGTATGCCTTCTGAGGCTTTGGCACCGAAGTTCCCCTGATACAGCTCACGTTGCAAGCGGTCTGTTCGCGTATCGGTTCCCTTAAAGCGCACTTTGCCCAGTAGGACGCCCGAAGGCAAGTGATAGCTAATCAGACAGCGCTTGCCCACCTTGTAGCGCTCGAGCCTGCACTCGGTAACCTTATCATTGACCCCTAGATTCCTCAATTGTGTTTCAACTAACTGTGGCGTTAGAGCATCTGCCAGAAAAGGTCTTTCTTTGATTGCCTGACTTGTCATGTTCTCCTCACTCTTTCAGACTGTTTGCTTGTAGCGCTGTAGTGCCTGCTCTGCTGCGGCAATGAGCAGCTCACTCTTGTGTGACCAGTTGTGCAGCTGCTGCCGAAAACAGTGGGGTGCAAGGCGAAAAAGCCCCAGGGCAGTAAACAGCTCGACTGCAGGAAGCCTGGCAGGATAGCTGTCAAGAAACGTGTTACAAAACAGAGTGACGCTTTGTGGGCGTAAACGTTCAAAGATGGCTTCACGTCTAAGTTGTGCAACAAATATTCCCAGATCATAGGCAGGGTGACCGAGGCGCGCTTCATCCAGATCGATGATGGCAATCTTGTCTTTATGACAAATGACCTGATCACTGGAAAAGTCGCCATGGATCGGCACAAAGACCTCGGGAAGCTCTTTGAGCTCTTTGGCCAGCGCCTGTGCCAGCGCCATCACACGGGGTTCAAGGTCTGGCAGAATAAAACTCAGGTCGTGTGCCAGCATCACCAGGCTTTGGATCAGAGTGTCAGGTTTCAGTAAACTAAGCCTATTGCCTGTCTGGCCATGAAAACCAAACAGGGCCTCTGCTGTTTGCTGCATGCCCTTTGTGGCCCTTACCTCGGTTGTCCAGAGGCTATTGAGGGGATCGCCGCTCAGCCATTGACTGGCTACTATGCGCGACCGACGCGAAAAACCCAGTAGTTTTGCAAGTTTATAATTGCCGGGACGATTATTGCGTATAGCAGTGAGGGCTTGCTGGAAATCCTTGTCGTTGTAGATTTTGATGAGAGCTTTGGGGAGACCATCATTGTCGAGTCGGCCTACAAGTCGGCGTGCGGGTTTGTAGCGTAGTGTGGTGATGCTTGCCTGTTGTAACTGTAAGTCCTGGGGAAGCAGCTTGCTTAGGAGCTGAGGAGATGTGTCAGCGCTCATGAGTTGCGAAATAGCAGGTAGTTCAGGATCAGAGGGAAAGCTATTCACAATTAGCCGCTCATCATCAAAGGCGATGACTCCTGGGACTGGCTTGCTGACTTTGGGTAGCGTTTGCAAGGCTTTTTGATATTTATTTGAGTCCCTATGATAGGCTCGGATAGAAATCATCCTTGCCTGACCATCAATGACAAGCTGATAGCCTGCCCGACAACTCTGGCCAGGTTTGTAGCGCAGATAGCTGAGCTTTTGTACCGTAACCTGGGCTTGTAACGCCTGCTCCAGTCTTGCTGCCAGAGTGTCGGGGCTGAGCAGAATTGCCAGCCCTGATAGTGCGGGATCGCGGTCGATGACACTTTGGGTGGCCTTATCTTCAAGCATAAGCCACGTCCGCACTTAGCGGTGATTCGGTTTGCTGATGGTAGAGTCTGGCGTAGCGCCCGCCCTGTTTGAGAAGTTCGCTGTGAGAACCCTGTTCGGCAATCTGACCACTTTCGAGGTAGACCACCCTGTCTGCTTGCGCAGCAAAGGTCAGATCATGGGTAATAAGCAGGCTGGTCTGATGCTTGAAGAGGGACTTGAGAGCTGTTGTGACCAGTTTTTGATTTTCTTCATCCAGCCCTACTGTAGGTTCATCCAGAATCAGAATTGGTGCCCGTCGCAGAGCCGCTCTGGCAATGGCGATGCGCTGGCGTTGGCCACCCGAGAGGGTTGCGCCACGTTCCCCGACCAACGTGTTGTAGCCTTGGGGAAGGTCTTCAATAAAGATGTGCGCCTGTGCAAGTTTGGCAGCCTCATAAATCTCTTCTTCTGAAACGTCGCTTAAACCAACGGTGATGTTTTCACGAATGCTGCCGGAAAAAAGCAGATTCTCCTGAAGTACCACACTGATTTGCTGGCGCAGTGAGCGCAGCGTGAAACCTCGGATGTCGTGCCCATCGATGCTGATAGAGCCTGCTGTAGGGTCGTAGAGGCGTGAGAGAAGGCTGGCCAGGGTTGACTTACCGCTGCCAGACGTGCCAACCAGTGCGACACTCGAGCCTGCTGGGATGTGCAATGACAGTTGATCCAGGATAAGCTGTTCACCATAGCCAAAAGAGACACTGTGAAAGCGTATGTCAGCCTGAAAGGGGGGAGCCTTGCGGGCATCGACTCGGTCTCTTACAGTCAGGTCACTATCCAGGATATCCAGTACCCGTTCGCCAGCAGCCGTTGCTTTAGCGATGCGGGCGGTATACTTGGCGAAGTCACGCATGGGCTTGAAGGCATTTTTCAGGTAGCTCACAAAGACCAGTAGGTCGCCTGGTGTGACCGCTCCGCGCATAACCAGCAAAGCGCCGTACCATAAGACCAGTGCTGTCGCAACGGCTACAAGAATGTCGACACTGCGCTCGAGTGCGGCACTTAAACGCTTGACCTTTACCCCGTCTTTGAGGCTTTTGTTATTGGCCTGATTAAATGATCGCCCAAAGGTCTTTTCAAGGGATAGGGATTGAACCAGCTTGATAGCGCTGATGGATTCGGCTGCGGTTGCTGCCATGGCACCTTCGCGCTGGCGCTGCTTGCGTGAAGCCTGGTGGATACGCTTGCTCTGTCGTTTGGACACGAGCCAGAAGATGGGGAAAATGGCAATTGCTACCAGTGCCAGTTGCCAGTTCATGATGAACATAATGGTGAGCATTCCGATAAGAATGACGACATTGCCCACCAGAGGTAAAAAGGCAGTGACGACGATCTCCTTGAGCATACCGATGTCGCTAATAACGCGGATGGTCAGGTCGCCCCCCTTGGCGTGACTGTGATAGCTTAAGGGTAGTTTTTGTAGGTGTTCGTACATCTGACCGCGGATGGTAGTCAGAACGCGGTTTCCGGCAATGGCAAAGGCGACTGTGGTGAGGTATTGCAGCAATGCCCGTAGCGTTACCACAGCCACTAAACTGATGACGCTTAGCGCCAGAAGCTGCATGGATCCCAGCGATGCCAACCAACCCTGTAGCCTGGTTTCGTCTGAAAAAACCCCATCAAAGATGAGTTTCATGGGCCAGGGCTCGAGTAGTTTAGTAAATACCTGGCCAAAAAGTGCGGCAAAGGCACCGAGTAGCAACCAGCGCTCCTGGGCAATATATGGTGCAAAACGCCGTAGCATGCTTGCCAGTCTAGGCAGGCTTTTATGCAGGTCTTTGGCAAGGTTCATGATGAGACTGTCTCAGGTGTGATGGTTTCAAGAATGGTCTGGGCAACCTGAGTCCAGCTGTGAGCGGCTAGCACCAGATTGCGTCCGTTTACTGCGAGCTGTTGACGCAATACCGGATTGTTAGCTAACTGCTGAAGTTTTGTGCTCAAGTCAGCTGCGCTGCCAGGTTCACAAAAGAGGCAGGTCTGAGAGTGCTGGAGCACAGTCTCGAGCTGCCCGACGCGACTCGCGATCAGCGGCACACCAGCAGCCAGATACTCATAGGCTTTGAGAGGTGAAAAATAAAGGTTATCAGTCGCTGGATAAGGGGCGACAGCAACATCCATTTGCTGGAGATACAAAGGCACTGCCTCTGGGGCAATAGCACCTGTCAGCCTTACGGCTTTCGTGAGCCGATGGGTGCATATGAAATCCTCAATCTGACCTCGTTCCGGACCGTCACCAACGATGAGCAGCCGACTATCGGGCAATTTGTGGTGAAAGTGAGCAAAACCCTCCAGCAGGGTGGGCAAGCCGTGCCAGGGTTTCAGCGTTCCGACAAACCCCACGGTAAAGGGACGCGCTACTGGGACGCCAGCTGGACGAAAGCGCTCGGGATTGACACCATTAGCGATTACACGCACTTTGCCTTGTGTCTCGGGAAACTCGGCAAGGTAGTGAGCGACTGGCTCAGATACGGCGATCAGGTGCGATGCTCGAGCGAAGACTTCTCGGGCACAGTGCCGCGCCTCTTCCTGGTGAAACAGGCTGCGATGTGTAGTTTGCTCTGCGATCAGCGGGGCATTGACTTCCAGTAATCCTGGGATGCCAGCCTCGTTGGCAAATCTCATGCCAGCGGTACTCCAAAGAGAGTAGCGTTCATAGATCAGATCAAAGGGGCCAACTTGTGCCAGTAGACCTGGAAGCTTCTCATTGAGTGCCATTGCTTGCTGCTCGCGCTCAGCTGTCTTGCCTGCACTGATAGAGGGGAGTGAATGAACAGGCAAATCGGCAAGGTCGGTGGGTCTATCTTCACCGAATCGCAAGGCAAAAAGTGTCACCTCATGTCCCAAAAGGCGAAAGGCGCGAACGATTTCCTGTATATGAACTGACGCACCCTTGCGTCCAAAGACGGGGATGCCAGGGTCCGCACAAATGTAGGCGATCTGCATCAGTGAACCTCCTGGGGTGTTGTGGAAAAAACCTGGCGTTGCAAGGCGGCGTTTTTATCGCTATCAAAGTTTTGCTCGATCACTGCTCTGGCGCGAATGGCAAGCGCTGTGCGCAGATCTGCATCCATGAGTAAACGGTGAATCGCATCTGCCAGATGCGCTGAGTTGCCCTGTTCAACCATTAGACCAGTTTCCTCATGCCATAAAACCTCAGGAATACCCGTGACATCGGTTGAAATACAGGGAGTACCAAGTGCCATGGCCTCCAGAAGCACGGTAGGCAGGCCGTCCTGATTGTTATCTGCAGCAACGATACAGGGCGCAACAAAGACTGCCGCCAGACGAAGCCGCTCTTTGACCTGGCGCTGGGGCAAAGCACCCGTGAGGGTCACACTGTCTTCCAGGTTTAGCCGTGCGATTTTGTTTGCCAGAGCTTCTTCCAGCTCGCCAGTGCCGATAATCTCACAGTCAAACTTAAGACCAGCAGCTTTGAGGCAAGCACAGGCGTCCAGCAGGTAAGTAAAGCCCTTTTTCTCAACCAATCTGCCGACGGCAACGACCTTGGCGGGTCGGTGCCGAGGTGTTTCAAAGGCAAAGTCCTGAAGTGGCAAGCCGTTGTAGATTCGTACGACCTGGCTCTGGGGCTCGAGCCTTTGCAGATAGCGAAGATTGTAGTCACTGACGGTAATCACCGCTTTGGCGTTTCTCATTTTTTCCTGCAGCTCACCTGCTACCACATCCTGGTGAAAAATATCTTTGGCGTGGGCGGTAAAGCTGTAAGGCAGCTCAGCAAACTTTGCTGCCAAACGGCTCACAGTGGCAGGACCGCTGGCAAAGTGAGCGTGTAGGTGAGTAATTCTGCGGGCTTTTACCAGAAGTGCAAGTTGGATGGCTTGCGCAAGTACACGCACCTCCGTCTTGCCTACGGCTTTAAGTTTCGTCCAGAAGTCAGGTAAGGAACATGCTGCTTGCTGAAACAGTTCCCATAGAGCCTGACCCGAGGGACTCGAGCCCTTAAGGTAATGAACTGGGGAACGCACCTGCGAGATGATGTCCTGAAAGTGCGCATCAACCGGACCATACTGTGAGAAGATTTCAAGCTTAACACCAGCGCGTTCGTGGGCCAATATCTCATTGACGATAAAGGTTTCTGAGTAGCGGGGATAGCGCTTAACAATGTAGCCAATAGTTTTATTAGTAGCTAAGGGCAACATTATAATCTCCGGTACTCACTGTTGGAATCGTTGGCTGGATACTGGGCAGCTGTAGTAGTCTGTTCGTTAACCTGATGATATTCGCGGCGCCGATCATTCTCAGTGGGTAGCGCTTTAGTGGTGATGGCGTTTGTTGTAGCCAAGCAGATAAGCGTTCAGGACTCAGCTCATCAGGGTGGAGATAAGAGATGAGACCCAGATGGCTCAGCCGTTCCGCACGGATGAGTTGCTCACTGCGCGGACTGACACGTGGCACAATCAGCGCAGGTACTTTAGCCGCCAGTAGTTCGGTAACGGTGTTGTAACCGCCCATGGCGATGACCCGTTTGGCCTGCTGTAACAGCTTGAGGGGCTCTGCTGTAAACTCGAGCAAGTGCATGTCGCTTCGTTCGGAGACCTTTTCTTGTAAGCTGCTTAGCAGTGCCTTGGGTAAGTACGGGCCTGTGACCAGCAGGCCCTTTTCGCCTGTGTCAAGGGGTGTGGTAACAAAGGCTTCTGCCAGCCGCATGCCATCCTGACCGCCACCCAGCAGGCACAGAGTCATATCTTTTTGACTCGATTTCAACCCTTTGAGTGCTATAGGGCTTAGGGGGTTGAGGTAGCCGACATACTTCAACTTGTTGGCGAAACTCTGGGGAAAGTGACAGTCTTGTGCCAGGTCATACACGGCAGGATCGCCATAGATCCAGATTTCATCGTAGTAGGTTTCAATGGCGTGTAGGTTCTCAGCACTCAGCCACTCACGCTGAACGACCTCTGGTTCATCCAGAATGTCTCGCACGCCCAGTACGCAGCGTGCTTTGCTCACCTGTAGTTCTTTGAGTGCAGGCTCGAGTTCGTTCAGGGCACCCAGTGGCACCTTATCAGCAATGAAGAGATCAGGCTGAAAATGTCGAACGGCGGTGGCAATCATACTACTGCGCAAACTGCGTATCTCATTTAAGCCAAGTCTTAATGATTTTGCCTGATAAGTCCCCATTTCGTTTTTGTAAAGTGCGGGAAGGGTGACGCAATCGACATGGTTGGGTAGGCTGAACTGGTTGATGGTGTGTGCACCGGCAATCAGCAGAATATCAGCGTCATCGATGTTTTGCGCCAGGATACTGGCAATCAGTAAATTACGGCGGGTATGTCCAAGTCCCATGGTGTCGTGTGAGTAAAGGGCAATACGCATAGTGGTTCCTCCTGGTGGAATGGATGACAGCTGACATGTGCCGGCTCTTCTTGACGTTTGTCAGCTCTTCCTGACGTTTGTCAGCTTAGGAGGTTGAGGTAAGCGTCAGATAAGTGGTTGGCGCTGTACTGGGTTCAGGCTCATTCGGGGAAGTCAGGTGTTCTAACGTCACTTACCTCGTACTTATCTCGAGGGTGTAATGTAAAGAGTATGAAAACGACACTTGTGAAACGTATCGTTATGACTGTGGTGAGCATTTTGGTCATCACGTTAATGGTGGCTTGTGGCACAACTGAACAGCCACGTATAGAGACTGAATATGACGATGTTCAGGTAACTCAGCAGTACGCGCAATCCGGCTCGGTACGGGCCTGGAGTGGTGGATTGAAGGCCTGGTCAGGTGGACTTAAAGCATGGTCTGGTGGAAATGGTTCGCTCGACAACTCTGGCGTCGTTCTTAGTGAAAATGCAGCTATGTGGGACAAGCTCTCTCTTAAGGTTGCCCATCAGGTTTTAGCTAAAAAGCTCGGCAAAGATGTTGTAGTAGCTGTGATTGACACTGGCGTTGACCATCTTCATCCTATGTTTGTTAACCGCTTGACCTCTCGCGCCACCTGGTATGATTTTGTTGACCTTGATCGTAACCCACAGGAAGCTCGAGGGGCGGCCTACGGTCACGGCACGATAGTAGCCAGCATCGTTTTGCAGGTGGCTCCTGAAGCTAAAATCATGCCCTTGCGGGTTTTGAACGGTGATGGCTCAGGACGGGTCGAAGACGTAGCCGCAGCCATTAACCGTGCAGTCAACCGTGGCGCGCACATAATCCAGCTATCGCTGGGAACTGAGGAATTATCGCCTGTGGTTGAAAGAGCTATTCGTCGGGCGACCAACCGTGGCGTGTATGTGGTTTCCTCTGCAGGTAACAGTAACACTAATCCCACCTATCCTGCCTTTACTGCCATGTTGGACACACCAGAAGGCAGAATGTCGGTGGGGGTAGGCAGCGTTGATATCAATGATCAAAAATCCTGGTTTTCTAACTTTGTACCCGAAGATGGTGTGATTGATGATGGGCTCGAGATAGTCTCCTTTGGTGAGCGGGTCTACGGGGCTGTACCTGGAGCACAGATTGCCCACTGGGACGGAACTTCTATGGCTGCCCCCATGGTGGCAGGTGCACTGGCTCTCGCTATTGCTGAGGGTGCCGAAGCCCTCAATCCCAGACAACTGGCCATAAAAGTAGTTGAGAGCAGCCTCGAGATTGACACTGACGGTATGGTCAACGGTCAACCCTTTGAACTCGAGCAACGCCTGGAAATAGGACTGTTTCTCTGCGATGCACTTAATCTTACAGTTGCTGAGTGTCAACAAGCCTATCTGGATGATGACGACGATGACGACGATGA
>CAZZPQ010000088.1:0-13838 GCA_964655595.1 uncultured bacterium | reverse complement strand
GTGGTGGGCCCTGGGGGACTTGAACCCACGACCAATCGATTATGAGTCGACTGCTCTAACCAACTGAGCTAAGGGCCCACGCGCCTTACAAGTTTAGCACGCTCTTTAACAGTGTTGAGCAACTACACTACCCCGCAGCTTATGCAGCACCGCTATCACTCGAGCAGCAGCCTGGTTCCCTCTAAGGGCAGGCCGTCCGTCAGCAGTAGCTGACCCTCCAGGCGCACATCTACATCGACCAGTATCAGTTGATACTGCCAGCTCTGCGAAGGTGTGGGGCTGGGCTTGCTGCCGGATGGTGGGCTGCAACTGACTAAAACAAGCAGAAAAACCAGCGCCAGAGGGCGGCGCGAGCGCCACAGGCCCAGTATGGCAATGAGCGCTGTGCCCGAGCCAAAGAACCAGGCTGTTGACTGGCTGAAGTCCGTTACAATCAGCAGACTGATCTGCGTGTCGGCAGTCAGGTCAAGCGCCGTATCCAGCCGCAGGTTGAGCAGTTCCTGCCCCGGTTGTAACAGACCTGTTGCCAGCTCTTGACGACCATCCTCCAGCAAATACAGAGTGACTGCCACTGGTTGCGCCAAGGGCTCACTCGCTTTGCGCAGTAAGGTGACACCGTGCAGACTGACGTCTTTGCTGCTTTGGGCAGAAAACTCGAGTGCCGTAGCTGCCGGCTCATTGACTGCGATTTTCTTCTGGCTTTCCTGCGCGACTGAGGGGCGAATAATGAGCGTATCCGAGAGGGTCATGGCTGGCTCACGCGCATCGATTTGTTGTAAGTAACTGACCAATAGCTCGAGCTCCTGCTCACTCAGGCTGACGTTCTGGTGTGCCTTGACCGCATCTTTGAGGCTAAGGGCCGCGCCATTGTGCAGGTAGGGCGCAGTGTGCCACAAGTCGCGCAGCGTAGGCGTGTTGATACCCGTAAGTCTGTCCCCCAGCCGTGAGCCGCTCACTTCGCTGAGCGTGCCAATATCATGCAGGATGAGTGTTTCACTATCACGAAACCCTGCTCCACCATGACACTGGCTGCAATTCGCCTGCTGAAAGACGCTGCGCCCCTGCATAGCCTGCACGGTTAGACTGCCGCCAGCGTCGCGGTAGGGACTTTCGTGATAGCTGTCCAGCGAGGTCACATAGGCCGCCAGGGCGTCCAGATCACTGCTGATACCCGTTTTAGCATCGCCCAGAGGCTCTGCACGGCTACCTGTCAGGAAGTCCGCATCGCTCATCAGTCCTGTGCCACCAGCCAGTGCGCGAATCTGTCCTTCAAAATCCTGAACTTCATCAAAATTGCCGCTCCAGTGCAGGCGTCCATCTGCTGCACCTCCGCGACCAAGCAGACTGATGGTATTGCGCAGACCTTCCCCAAGGCCTGTGAAGTCCCAGACACGCCCATCGTGCCCACCGTCACTGTGACAAGCTGAGCAGCTGATATAGCCTTCGGCAGCAAGTCGTGGATCTCGGGAATCATGAAAAAGCTGTTTGCCGCGCAGTACCTGAGGGCTGAGTGCTTCGCTCGCGACAGTGCTGATGACTGCTAGTAGGCTGGTTTCAATCTCGGCATACAAGGCGCTGATATCCTTCACCGTAACACTGCGGTCCATATAGTTTTGTACATAGAGGGTCGCTCCATCCGGGGAGATGACCAGCCCCTGCGGGGCGCGACCCACCTCAAAGCGGGCGATGGCCTGCCTGGTCAGTGTGTCGATGACAGCTATTTCGCGGGTATTCTCGAGTGCCACAAACAGCAGGAGCCCCAGTGGGTCAAAAACCGCCGCGCTGGCAATACCGGCGTTGTCGTGGTCAATGCGGGCGGCATAGATTTCCTGCTCACTACCCAGATCAATCGCCGAACTGATGGCCCTGACGGTGTTTTCATGATTCAGATTGCGTCCATCGCGCAAACTGCCTCGGGCGATGTTGTCCTGCTTGGAGGGCAGCCAGGCGCTGTGACCCGCGGGTGAAATCGCCAGTGCTCCCAGGTAATTAGGAATGCCACGACCGCCGTGTTCGGCATCGGGGCGGTCGCTGTGTTGCAGCTTGATACTGCCGCGCAAACTGAAGTTGGCAGTGTCAATCAGCAAGACTTCGGCGCTCGCTTCTGCGAGGCGGGGTGTGGCTGTGTCTTCACCCGGCACAGGTGGCGTGATGAAGCGTGATACATAGAGCGTCCGACCATCTGCGGCAATGCTGAGATGCCGAGGCGTCGGGCCAACGTCCAGGCTGGCCCGCACAGCAGCTGTCAGGGGCTCGAGTTGTAAAATCTGCCCAGTCGCTTCCAGCGCCACATAAGCGTGACGCGCCTCAGGGTCAAAGACCAGACCATGTGGCTGCGACGCCGCCGGCAGCTTCACAGTCTGTTCGACGCTGAGCTGACTGCCAATAATACTGATACCAGCGTCCAGCTTACTCGTCACCCAGATGCGCCCGTCCGCTGCCCTCGCCAGGCTGCGCGGACTGCGCCCAACAGGTATCTCGGCAAGTTTCTGATGGCTACTCGCGTCAATGACTGCAACGCTGTCATTATCTGGATTAACCACCCAGATACGGTCACCAGCAACGCGGCTTTCATAGAGGATGCTGCTCGAGGCTCTGGCCTGCTGCTCGCCTAGCGTTCCATGGATAACCTGCCAGACCTGCTGGCTGCGCCTGACACCTGTGCTGTCGGTCGCTGTAACACTGACCAGATAGCGCCCGGGGGCACTGAAGGTGTGACTAATGCTGGGCGAGCTACTGTAGGTGCTCGAGGGACTGCCATCACCAAAGTTCCAGCTGAAGCGCGGACTGCTGCCACCGCTGAAGGCAGCTGTGTAGTTAACAGGCGTGCTTATCGCCTGTGGACTACTGCTTAAAGGCTCTAGCTCTAGCGGTTGTGGCTGAGGCAAGGGCGCGGGGTCGCTACCCCCTGTACTCGAGACCTGAATCACTCGAGCAACAGATGGTACACCCTTAGCATTCAGGGCAAACAGCATCCAGTAACCCGGGGTCATAACATTCAGATTGCCATGCGCACTGAGGCGATACTGTCCGCCACCCAAATCGCTAAATGGCAAGCGGATAAAGCGCTGATCGGTATTGACTGCGTGCGTAGTACTGGACATTTTGATGAAGCTAAAGTCGCTTATACCCTCCGAAGCCGTGAGCGCAAACTGCTCACCACGGCGGATGACAGCGGGTGCGCTGCTGATGACGGGCCGCGTGGCAAACGAGCCATCGGGGTTGTAAAGATAAGGCGGGGTAAACACCTGGGCATTGGGATGATCAGCCGCACAGGCGCAAAGTCCACCACCCGCTGACCAGACACGACCATCAGTGAGCAAGAGCGCCACAGAGTGATAGTTGCGAGGGACAGAGATGTCAGCCACGCTGCGCCAACTGCGCGTCTCAGGATTCCAGATTTCCGGGGTCAGCATAGAACCACGGTCATCAAACTGGAGTCCGGTGGTGTTGCCCCCGATGATGATCACTTCACCATTAGGAAGGACCACACCGTTATGGTACTTGCGCTCGTAGCGCATTGAGGCGATGGGACTTAGCACAGGTGAATCACTGTTGATATCAATGAGCATGGCGCGGTTAGCGCTCGAGCGGTCTCTGGGCCCTTTGGCGCCACCCGCCACCAGCAGCTTACCCTCGTCATACATAACAGTCACACCATCTTTGGGGTACCAGCCTGTGATTTCAGGACCTGTTTGCTGAATGCTGCCACTGCCCCGTGGATCGATCCAGTGCATCCGTGGTGTCGGACCAGAGTGAAAAATCAGCCCGTTAGGTGCGAGGTTCAAAAGCGGCCACCAGTTCTGCTCAAAGTGACTGCGCCAGTAGTCCAGAATAGGCGCACGCAGATTGATACCATTTAAGGTTCGCCAGCCACTGCCACTGCGCCACAGCTCCGGATAGTTGCCCCCACTCTCCCCTGCTGCAGTAAAGACACTGCCATCAGGCATGGCGACCGACGTCGGATACCAGCGCCCATTAGCCATAGCCTCCACACGTTGCCAGGTGTTGCTGCGATAGTCAAAAATGCTGGTTTCAGCAAAGTGAGCGTCAAAGAGAAAATTGCCGCCGTTGACAAACACCCGCCCATCCTCGAGCATGACCTGAGCGGCGCAGAACATGTCATGCCCCGGGTGGGGAATCTCAATAAAGGCCCCGGTCTGGGGATCCCAGGTAGCCGTGTAGGTAAAAGCAATGTTCGAGGGAAAGCTGTTACGCTGATTAGAAGCCCAGGTGAGCAGCCGTCCATCAGGCAAATTGGCAGCAGAGACCGGTACGTGCCGCCAGGGAATCACGCTGCTCCACACGCCCAGAATGTGACGCTCGCTGGGCGAAGCAACCACCAGACTGGCAGGATCAAGTTCAAAAGCCGGATAGTCCTGCGCCAGCCGCGCCCAGTAGCGGTCATCTTCGCTGTGATCAGAACCTCTCTCAGTGGGTTGAGGATCCACATTGCAGGCCGTCAGCAGGATGATTAGAAAGAAAAGATAATGGAGGCGATGCATCATCACGAGTATCCTTAGTCTAGTGTAATATGTGACCTGCGCATTAAGCGTAAGTGTTCTAACGTGTCATGAACACTTGATCCTGTCTGTGACGAATGTAACAGACAAATGGAGTACGTGGAATTTCGAGCATTCAGCACCACCGCTCAGCCAGACAAGGAATGGGACATAAGACCTTGCCCACTCCCTGTGGTTGCCAGTACCTGTTTTTCCTGAACGGGCAGCCGCTCGGGATTCAGGGCCAGACAGAGGCTACGTAGAATCATCATGTCAGGACGTAAATAACTCTGGTAATACTGATGATTGGCCAGCATCATACATTGGCGCAGGCCTTGGTTATCAAATAATCTTGCGGTTTGTACCACACAATCTTCAGGACGATGAAACTCGAGGTAATGCTGACCCGCCCGGAAGTCTCCTGGCGGCTGATAACGCAGGGGTTCGGACACAATCGCCTTGGCATAGGCCACATATTCGCCAAACTTCCAGCCGCTGCTGCCGTGCAAGCCGCTGGTTGCCACGCAGATCGGATAATCTTTTAACAGCTGCATGTAACGTGACTTTTTGGCGAGCCGGGCATCTGGCAGAAGGCAATCTGCAAAATGTTTACGGCTGTAGTCGTCATGTGCAAAACCGCTTAAGCAGTGCTGCCCAAACTCTTTGCGTAAAGCGCGGATACAGTTGGCACGGTCCTCATTAAGCTGCGCAAACTCGGCAGCTTTTTCAGCCGAGGGGGCCGTTGCCGGATCCCAGGTTCGCACCATAAAAAGAGCCTTGGCCTGCTGATCAAATCTGGGCAAATCCGCACTGTGCCGCAGATGCGGTACAAACCACAGCTTGCTAGGAATGAGCTGAGTAAGCGCCAGGGCTGTCAACAGAGCGCGTCCCTTGGCCTCAGAGAGTCTGGCTCGAGCCAGAGCATGGTAGTCAGGATAATCCGCTTCAACCAAATAATTCAATCCGAGCGAAAAAACCTTATGCCCCTCTGGATGCTCCCTGACATAAAAGGGATCATAGCTGCGCTTAAAGTAGTAATCAGCCTTGGACAGTGCCTGGTCATCAATTTCAAAGCTGTCATGAACATCGTACACGAGTCGGGTTCCCTGATTAAGGATGACCTCGAGGCGGTACAAGTGGGCGTAACGCAGATGCGGCACATCACTCTGGGTCTTGGCTGACGCAGAGCTAACGGCCTGACTCAGCGTAATGATTTTCCTACCTGCCAATAGACTAAAGCCGGTAAACACCTGGTGTAAATGGTCAAGGTTCGCAGTGACGTTAAGGTGACAGTGCAACACGCAGACTTCCCCCTTCGGGTGGTGTTTTTATGACTGACACACGTATGCTTAGACTTCTTGCGAAAGCATCAACTGGGTAGTCTTTAGGCCGAAAGATATTGTTATCCAGCTAGATTTTGGCAAGAGACTAATTTTTATTTTGTTCGCCAAACAAAACGGAAATAGGTGTGACGCCATGACCTAGTATAATGTTACACTCAGTAAAGCGCACGGTGACTGCTGTCACAGCCAGCACTAGACTTCATAGTTTAATAACCATGTTCTAATCCATCCGTAAGTAACACCGAGTCCGATAAGTTAAGGATTTGAAAAGCAATCCTCGCTTCCTGCTGGCTCTGCTCGGGATAAATCGTTATGATAAACCCAACGATTTATCCGCAACTGGCACACGCCACTGTTCAGTTTAAAAATATGGTTGAAATATGACCATAGTTGTGTTTGTTGGTTTGTTGGTGCTTTCTTGCACCCCCTGGGCCTTTTCCACTATTGCAAAGTTTATGAGTATACTGGCTATGTAAAAAGTCTTGGGAGGTGCACATGACAAGTCGGTTTTTAACACTACCTCTGGTTGAAAAAGTTATCCCCGGTCGCCATTCTCTGCTTAAACAGGCAGGTCTGGTGGCATTTGGTGTTCTCTTTATCGCAGCTCTGGCACAGCTTCGCATTCAGATAGGTCCCGTACCCATCACCGGACAAACGCTGGGCGTGCTGCTGATTGGCGCAGGCTATGGTCTGCGCTTGGGTAGTTTCACCGCCTTGAGCTATCTGTTGGCAGGTGGTCTGGGCTTGGGAATCTTTCAGGGTGGCGCGTCGGGTTGGGCCTATCTGGCAGGCCCCACAGGTGGCTATCTGATCGGCTTTGTGCTAGCGGCAACCCTGGTCGGTTATCTGGCGCAGCGCGGCTGGGATAAACGCGTATCGACAACTGCGCTGGCTATGCTGCTGGGCAACCTGGTGATTTACGCTGCTGGTCTTTTGTGGCTGAGCCGCTTTGCGCCAGACTGGACCACGACCCTGCAGTGGGGACTGATCCCCTTTATTCCTGGCGATATCATCAAGCTTGGTCTTGCTGCTGCCCTGTTACCCTTTGCCTGGCGACTAAGCGGACACAGATAATACCGTTTTGACGCTTAAGCAGAGAGACTTGAGCAAAGAGTGTAGCCAAGCATTCCGTTTGAGCCACTTATACCAGTTCCGGATAAATCCTTCAAAGTCTCAGCGCGTCGTGCCAGCCTGCGCTGGCACCCATAGCCAAGCGGAAAAAAAGAATGCAGCATGAGCTTAAGTCACATTGGTTTTTACTGTCAAGCTATGGATTCCAGCTTTCGCTGGAATGACGTTGGGTAGTGCATTCGGTATAGCAGTAACCACTTCTGTGTGATTAAGGGGAAAGGCAAGGGCGACAAGTAAAAGATACTTGGTTTTATTGTGGAGCTGCTGTGTATAACAACAAGCATAAAAAAACGCTCCCTTTTGGGAGCGTCGGATACCCGCCTGGTACTGAGGGGAACAAAGTCCCGACCTCAGCGGAGGCGCAGCCTAAGTTACCCTCGACGGGTACCTCCACTGGTCAAATAATGTTTACTAATCAGGACCACCTCCTTTCCGTGGTGAAAAGATTGTAGCGTATTTTTTTAAACATTGCATGTACATTTGACAACATTCCGCGATACACTGTCTGAAGCTTGTATCTTGTGGAGGCCCTATGCTGACCCTGACAGAAAAGATTATCTTTCTTATCTATGCAGCCACCTGTGGCTATTTTGCTTACCTGGGCTTTAGAAACCTTATCCTGGCAGTGCGGCGAGGTGACAGCCACTATTACTTTCCACGCTGGAATCAGGCGCTACAGCGTGTACGTGAAGCCATCAGTCGCACCATCAGTCAGGTTACGGTATTTCGCGCCCGCCCCGTAGCCAGCTTTTTTCACAGCTTTATCTTCTATGGCTTTATCTTCTACCTGCTGGTCAACGTCTTTGATGGTTTAAAGGGCTTTGTTTCGCCCGCATTGCTACATGGCTTAAACTTTGGCTTGCTGGGCGGAATATACCGCCTGGCTGCTGATCTTTTTAGTGTACTGATTCTGCTGGGGGTTGTGTACTTTATTATCCGGCGCTTTATCCAGCAGGATAAGGCCCTGGAGCAGCGACCAGGCACGCTCCTGCATGAAAAAGTCGCGGAGGGTTCAATTCGCCGTGACAGCCTGATTGTAGCTACCTTTATCTTTTTACACGTCGGCTTTCGGCTTTTAGGTGAGGGTTTCCTACTGGCCTATGAGGGTCACCGCGATAGCTGGCAGCCCTTTGCCTCAATGATTACCAGTATGGTGGGATTTGGAGACAATCGTCTGCTTGGCTGGCACATTGGCTGGTGGGGAGCGATCGGTCTGATAGTGGCCTTTTTACCTTATTTCCCACGCAGCAAGCACATCCACCTCTTTATGGCACCGGTGAACTTTGCCTTGGAGCGGCGACAGGAGGATGGGGGCAAAGTACCTCTTGGTGCACTCGAGCCCATCAACTTTGAGGATGAGGGTTTAGAGCAATATGGTGTGGCCAGACTCGAGCATTTTAAAGAAGCCCAGCTACTTGACGCCTACGCCTGTATTCAGTGTAACCGCTGTACTGAGGTCTGTCCGGCTAACACCACAGGCAAAGCGCTATCCCCGGCAGCTATTGAAATCAACAAGCGTTATGAACTCATGAGTCTGGCTCCGCAGCTTGCCAACGGGGAAGCGAGTCCCAGAGAGGTCATGGAGTTTGTCCTGAATGACGCTTCGCTGTGGGCCTGTACTACCTGCGGTGCTTGCATCGAGGTGTGTCCGGTAGGTTGTGAGCAAATGATTGATATCATCGACATCCGCCGTGACCAGGTCATGATGAAAGGCGAGTTCCCCACCGAGCTGAATGCGGCGTTTCGCGGCATGGAGCGCAGCGGTAATCCCTGGGGCATGGGTCAAGACAAGCGCATGGACTGGGCTGCGGGTTTAAACGTTCCCACTACCCAGGACAAGCCTGACTTTGAGGTGCTGTTTTGGGTGGGTTGTGCGGGCAGCTATGACCCTTCCGCCCAGGCAACAACCAAGGCGATGATTCGCTTACTCGAGCACGCAAACATCAATTATGCGGTACTGGGCAAGGCTGAAAAGTGTACGGGGGACCCAGCAAGGCGAGCGGGCAACGAATACCTGTACTATCAGCTCGCCAATGAGAACGTCATGCTCCTCAACGAGGTATTAATTGATGAAACGCTTGACGCCTCGAAGCCCAAGCGCATCGTCACAACCTGTCCACACTGTTTTAACGCACTTTTCAACGATTACCCGCAGTTGGGGGGTCACTATGATGTAGTCCATCACAGTGAGTTTATTGACATGCTTATTCAGGAAGGCCGCTTACCACCTTTAGAGCTCGATGAGCAGCTAACTTACCATGATCCCTGTTATCTGGGTCGACACAATGACATTTATGATGCGCCTCGGCGTGTTTTAGGGGCTGAGGCAAGTGGGCACGCTGTTGGCGCAGCGCCCCTGGTGGAAATGCCCAGAAACCGCAACAACAGCTTCTGCTGTGGGGCAGGTGGGGCGCAGTTCTGGAAGGAAGAAGAAGCAGGTGACATGCGCGTTTCCGAAAACCGTTTTCAGGAAGCCAAGGCCACTGGCGCCAAGGTCATTGCTGCAGGTTGCCCCTTCTGCAAGGTCATGCTCAAGTCCAGTGACAGCGCTCAGCAAGAAGGGGCACCAGATGTTGTTGATATTGCACAGTTGGCGGCTGGGCAGCTGGCGCGCATCCAGGAGCGTCTGGATGGAGCGCGTCAAACCGACTGAATCTGGCTCGAGATGTCTGGCTCGCGTGACTCGAGCCATTGAATGACCCTAATACGGAGCCCGATAAATTGATTAACGATTTATCCGGAACTGGTATAAGCCTATCAGGACATTTGCCTCACAGTCCACTGGCCATCTTTTGCCTATACTAGAAGGGCAATGAGGCGTTTCTTACTGATTGGTTTTGCTTTTGTCTCGCTGGCAGCGGCTGGCTTTGCCGCCTATAGCTTGGGACGCAGTCTGCGACCACCTGTGGAGCTTAGCGCTACGCGCCTGGCTAACCCTGTGGATGTCAGCCACGTCAGTTTGACCAATCACCTGGGTGCATCTGTCAGTATGGCAGAACTCAGCAAAAAAGTCACCCTGATCTTTTTCGGCTACACCCGCTGCCCCGATGTCTGCCCACTCACCATGAACCGCCTGGCCAATGTCTACCGCGATCTGGGTGAGCCACAAAATCTACAGGTGATTATGGTGACGGTTGACCCACAGGACAGCCCCGAAGCGACCCACAGCTACGCCTCAGCCTTTCATTCCAACTTTATAGGCTTAAGTGGTAGCAATACCGAACTGGCTACCGCACTTCAGACCTTCTACATCGGCGCAGTCAGTGATGGTACTGGTCTGATTACGCATACAGACGCCCTAATTGTGCTGGATGACAAAGCGCAGATGCGCCTCATCTATGGTCAGTCCAATATGCGGGGCTTATCGGAAGAACTCGCGGCTGTTCTGGCGCAACGTAATTGGTGAGCTAGTTAATCACACGGTTGTAACGCAGCAGATAGCGCCAGCGGTCAAAACCAAAGGAAATATAGTAGCCACCCAGGTCACTGGATACAAAGCCGTATAGCTGCACGGGCGCTTTACCCCGGTCATCACTCAGATATTCCCTGTCAAGCATCTCCCAGTAGTTACCGCGCCAGTGACTGACTTTAATCTGACCGATACTTGTGCTATCCCAGTTCAGATTACGCCAGGCCAGGACAGGCTGATTCTTTTGGTCAAGCACCATTTTGACATCCTGTACATTGGCAAAGCCTTGGGGTTGTCCTAACGGTTGCCAACCAGCCTCACGCCTGCGAAAAACAAATAGCAGATCTTCATAGCCCAGCATTCCCATATCCAGGCGCTGGGTAACAGCTAGTAGTGGCTGGTCATCTGTATCCATAATCAGCACGGCTACTGCATGTTGTCCGTTCGGATCATTATAAATAGGGCCACCAACGCTGCGCCAGCCATCCTCCCAGCGCAGTACACGCACATGCGAGGCATTTTCATTAACAGTTTCACTAAAGGCCAGCACCGGGCGGTCCTGCAAATCAAACTGTAATTTGAAATCCTGAAGCTCTGCAGGCAAAAGATAGTTGCTGTGTAGCTGCCACTGCTCAGCCTGCCAGACTGCTGTATTTAGCGAATACCCCTCTGCTGCGGGCTCCGTCCAGCTAAGTTGCAGCTTGCCTTCAGTATTGAGCCTCATCTCTTTGACACGCGCAGCTTCCGGCAGCGGCACATCTCGCAGATTCCGCCAGACTTGATTATCCCAGCGCTGAACCTGCAGCAGGCTTCCTTGCTGCAGTAAAACCACAGGCTGACCCTCACCATCGGTAAGCAGCGCGAGAACCTTAACACTCTCTTCAACTCGAGCATTCAGATACGATCCTAGCCGTTGCCAGCTTGAGCCTTCTCCCTGATACACGTAACTACGCGAGACGAACTGCCGCTGGCCCTCACTATCAGTGACCCACTCCTGCCGGTCTTCCACAGCGTAGATGCGACCCTTATGGACGTCGCTAATAAGACTAAAGTCCTGTTCGGGCTCGAGTCGCTCCCAGTAAGCCAGCGTCCATGACCAGCTAGGGTCGCTCAGGTCCAGAGGATTGCCCGCCAGGTCGGTCAGGCTATCCTGAATGCTGGCAGTGATCCGTTCAGGTAACTCACGAGTATCCTGTAAATCCACCGTGACGACATTGGTCTGTGTCAGGCTTGACCTTACATTCAAATCGCCAAGCAAACCCGTACTGACATCTGTGAGGGTTACAAAACCCTCCAGTCCTTTGGCGTCCATCGCTTCGGAAAAAGCCAATTCAATAGGCTGGCTTGTCACTACTCCAATATCACCATTAGCCGGGCTGCGTCTCAGTATACGGGGTGGCGTTCTGTCGACGGTGATTATCATGCGGTTGCTTTCAACACTGCGCACTCCACGGTTTGCCTTGGCCTTGACTTCATAGACACCTTCGGGAAAGCGGCTGGTATCCCAGCTAAACTGGTAGGGTGGGCGCAAGTCAGCAATGAGTTCACCATCGGCAAAAACAAAAACATTATCGGCAGCTGCGCCCCGCAGGCTGATTTCAAAATCAATACTGCCATTGGTGAAAAGGGAGCCAGAACTGCTCAGCAAGAGTTCAGGGTGCATAACGGTCACATAGCGCGCTTCACTGCTGACACCTGCAGCTCGAGCCTCAAGCTTATAGCTGCGCTCTACCACTTCGCTGGTATTCCAGGTGTAGCGGTAAGGTGCTGACAAGCTGGTGAGTAGCTGACCGTCCAGTAGCAAATCCACTTCACCCGTGTAGTTTTCAACCTGAAGTTCAATCTCGAGGCGTTCATCGACCTCCAGATCAGCAGCGGGTTGTACAAAACGAATGCTGACTTGTGCTTGGGGTGGATCAGGTTGCGGTTCACCACCACAGGCACTGATAAAAATCAAAAGCAGTACCAAACGAAAAATACGGGAACTTTTGCCAAACTCAAACATACTAACACCCAGTGTAACAAAGGAAACTTTCGAAAGTCTTAGCAAATGTGGCATTTTTCTCATCGCTTGTAATACCGGTTCCGGATAAACCCAAGGGTTTATCCCAATCATTTATCCCGAGCAGGGCGAGCAGGAAGCGGGGCAGTGCTTTTCAAATCTTTAAGCAATTTATCAGGCTCGGCATAGGTCGCTTGTAACACCCCGCGAACAACCAGCCTGGCATGCTTGGCGGCGAGCGGCATGAAAGACCTGAAGTCAACTGCCGAAGCCTCATCCCCGGCATCACTGATACTACGAATAATCACAAAAGGTATCTGCCACTTGCTACAGACCTGAGCCACTGCCGCACCTTCCATCTCAACACAGGCGGCTGCAAAGGTCTCCCGCAATTCACTCATCTGCTCAGTTGAATTCAGAAACTGATCGCCTGAAAGTATCCGACCAGCTACGCTGCGTACCCCCTTAAGCTGCTGGGCAGCCTGCAAGGCTAGACGATGCAAGACCGTATCTGCCTGCCAGCTGAAGCTTTCCCCGGGAATCTGACCTACAGAGTAGTCTAAAGCGCTGACATCGACATCATGCTGTAGACAGTCACTGCTCACCACAATGTCACCCACGCGCAAACCGGGCTCGAGCCCGCCAGCCACACCCGTAAAGATGATGCTTGTTGCACCCAGGTGAATCAGGCTTTGGGTCAGGGCAGCCGCGTTGACCTTGCCAATGCCACACTGGGCAACGACCACAGACTGACTTTCCAGCAAGCCTCGGTGCAACAAGAAGGGCCCTAGTTGTTCTTCCTGCCGCTCACGCACATCTGCCAGAAGCTCCTGTATTTCTTCGGGCATAGCCCCAATGATGCCAATCATTCGTTACCTGCAACTGGCAGAAACATCAACTGCCACGGTTAAAAACCAACTGACCCAAAAGCGTACCGATAATCACAGCTGCTATGCCCAGGGGCATCATCTGAAAGTCAGGCGTGACATTAGGCAAAGCAAGCTGCAAACCAATCAACCCCAGCGTAACAGCCACACCTACCCCAACCGTCAAATAAAGCGCCTGTTTAAACTGACTGCGTGCCAACCACAGATAAAGGAAATAGCTAAAGAGCAGATAGTAAATCACCTGAATGACCAGAGCAAAGGTAGGGTTTTGGCTATCTGCGACGGGAATCACCGCTTGCAGCACAATAAAGCCAAGGGTCATAATGGCCAGAATGCTCGAGAATCTGCCCGGAAGGCGCTTGGGGTCCTTAATGACCTTGGGTTTCGCCTCAGAGCCTTCCTCTTTTCTCTTTTCCCGCTGCTCCTGGCGCTTGACTATGCGGCGCTGGCGTTTTTCGACACGCGCCTGTTTGGCTTTCTGCTTGTCCTTCTCGGCTTTTTCATCGGATTTTTCCTGCGCACGGCGCAGTTGACGGTTCATCATAGTGTCCTGAGCATACCCTA
>CAZZPQ010000087.1:0-14079 GCA_964655595.1 uncultured bacterium | reverse complement strand
CTTAGCGAGAATCGCCTCTCATTAATACGATAGCACGCAAAAATGAGTGCTTTGATGAGTTTCAATTTGTATCCAACAACAAGGTAGTTCAGCCATGGGCCAAATGCGATACGATAGCAGCGGAGGTCAGATGAACACACTCTGGTTGGAACGCCCGTTTATGGAGCAGTTTCGTCACCTGCTCACAGATGACATCACACTTTCAGGGCCTGCCACAGCAGGCCCACCACTCGCTACCCTGGCCGAGGCACAGGGTGTCATTGCCTCATCACTAAGCTATGACGCTGCCCTTATGGACCTGGCTCCCAAGCTCAAGGTCATCTCCCGAACTGGTATCGGCTATGACAATGTTGATGTAGACGCTGCCACAGCGCGCGGTATTGCAGTCTGCAACACACCCGACGGTCCCACCATCTCCACTGCCGAACACAGTCTGATGCTGATGCTGGCAGTGGCCAAACGCCTGAATGAATCGCAGCAACGCTTGCGGGCAGGTGAGGGGGTCATTTATGCCAGCCATGATGGTTTTGAATTATATGGGCAGACTCTGGGGCTGGTGGGCTTTGGCCGCATCGCCAGGCGTGTCGCAACCGCGGCACAGGCACTGGGAATGTCGGTGCTGGCCTATGACCCCTGGGTTATGACGGAGCAGATGACAACCGCCAAGGTGCAGCCTTGTACAAGCCTCGAGCAGCTTTTGAGCGCCGCCGATGTCGTCTCACTGCACCTGCCGCTGACCGATGAAACACGCGAACTGATGAATGCTGAGCGCTTTGCCCAGATGAAAACTGGGGCGATTTTTGTCAACGCCAGTCGCGGTGGTTTAGTAGACGAAGTAGCGCTGACTACCGCGCTGAACTCAGGTAAGCTCTTTGGCGCTGGGCTGGATGTCACCGACCCCGAGCCACCCCTGCTGGATAACCCTCTGCTTAACTGTGCCAATGTGATTGTCACACCACATATTGCCTCAGCTACGGTAGTTAGCAAGGCACGCATTTATGAAGCGGCACTAAGGCAAACACTGCAAGTACTGCAAGGAGAACGCCCCGCGCACCTGGTCAATCCAGAGGTTTGGGAAAAGCGGCGCTAAAAAAGGGAGAACAGATGTACCAGATAGCTTTGTTTGGCGCAGGTCGAATCGGTCGCATTCACGCCGCGAATATTCACCTGCATCCGGCATGCAGACTTGCGGCAGTAGTGGACCCACAAGCAGATGCAGCCCAAGCACTGGCAAGTCAGTATGGTGCCAGAGTCATGCAGCCTGATGAAGTCTGGCAAGCCGCTGTCGACGCGGTCTTTATCTGCTCGGCAACTGACACTCATGCCGAACTAATCGAGGCGGCTGCCAGAGCCAACAAGGCCATTTTCTGCGAAAAACCCATTGACCTGAATGTGGCACGGGTTGAGGACTGCCTGAAAGTAGTCAGACACCACTCTGCAAACCTCATGGTCGGCTTTAATCGCCGCTTTGACAAAAACTTTCAAGCTCTTAAAGACGCGCTTGATAGTGGTGATATCGGACAGCCAGAACTCATTCAAATCACCTCGCGTGACCCCTCACCGCCACCTGTCAGCTATGTTCGGGTATCAGGAGGCTTGTTCAAGGATATGATGATTCATGACCTGGATATGGTCTGCTTTTTGATGGCTATGCTACCGAGCAAAGTCTCGGCACAGGGGAGTTGCCTGGTCGACCCAGCCATTGCCGAAGCAGGTGACGTGGACACAGCAGTAGTGAGCCTCGAGTTTCCAAATGGCAGCCTGGCGGTCATCACCAACAGTCGCCGCGCCAGCTATGGCTACGACCAGCGTATCGAAGTGCACGGCGCAAGTGGTATGCTGCAAGCCCAGAACGTGCTCGAGACTACCCTCAGCAAAAGTACCGCCGCAGGTGTAAGCAGCGCCAAACCACTGCACTTTTTTCTCGAGCGCTATGCTGAAGCCTATAAAGCAGAGCTTGAAGCCTTCATCACAAGCCTGCGGGAGGGCACAGAACCCAGCCCCAACGGACAGGCTGGTCTCGACGCGCTGCGACTGGCAGAAGCTGCGGAACAAGCATTTCGCAGCGGCATAAGCCAGCGCTTATAAAGGAGTATTGACATGACCAATCCCCATCATCTTAAACCCAAAGGCAGCATGATACGGCACAATGTCAGTCCACAAAGCGCAGGCTGGAACTACCTGGGCTACCAGGCCCTCAGGCTGAATGCCAAAGAACGTTACAGCTTTGCGACAGGCGGCCATGAAGCTGCACTCGTGCCCCTCGCTGGCAGCGCAACACTTAGCGCAGCCGACCAGGATTTCAAGGTCCAGCGCCGCAGCGTCTTTAAGGAAAAGCCTCATATTCTATATGCACCCCCAGGTCACATCATAAGTATTGAAGCAGACAGCAGTTTCGAGTTTGCCATTGGCACTGCCCCTGCCGAAGGCAGGTATCCCCTAAGGCTTTTTCGTCCTGAAGAAATGAAGGTCGAGGTGCGTGGCGGCGGTCCGGCGCTGCGCGAGGTACATCATGTGCTCTCTCACCCGCTGCCTGCCGAGCGGCTGATTCTGTTTGAGGTATATATTCCGGGCGGTATGTGGAGTGGCTGGCCCCCACACCGGCACGACGGCAACGGCAGCCCTTATCTGGAAGAGACCTATCACTTTCAGTTTGACAAACCCCAGGGCTTTGGGCTTCACCGTAACTATCAGCCCGAAGGCTTTGATGAGGTCTTTGCCGTACACAGTGACGACCTGGTACTTGTCACCCAGGGCTATCATCCGGTAGCAGCCTGCCCAGGCAGTACCATGTACTTTCTGAACTATCTGGCAGGTGAACTGCTGGACGATGCACGTGCCTTGCCCCCCATCGATGACCCTGCTCACGCCTGGATTAAGGATAACTGGGACGCCTACAAAATAGACCTGCCAATCATGGACTGACGGGACCAACTATGGACAGTTGTCCTCCTCGTCTGCTATATTAAGTGTAGTAAAAGTTGGTTGGTACACTGCCACTTAAACTCCCTAAATCAACAGAAACGAGGCTAACTCATGCTGCATACCTTCGAAACCCTAGTGACACCCACCAACTGTGACAATACAAATATCGTCCCACATGAACTGGCGCTTCCTACCCGTACTTTAGAGCCAAACAGCGTCCTCTATGAAGCCGGACGTGAAGCCGTCTCACTCTATATCGTGAACTATGGCGTACTCAAGGCAGTGGTACCCACCTCTTTAGGCCGTGACCGCATTGCAGATCTCTACGGTCCAGGTGATGTGCTGGGGCTCGCCTCACTGGACGGAGGTCAGCACGCCGAAACCGTCATCGCAGTACACGACGCCTGTCTGACACCTATCGACCCCTTACAGGCCATGAATGACCGCAAACTGCGTGACTACATCATGCGCAGCATGGCGCGGCAAATCCGCCGCAGCCGCGAGATGATCGACGAGGCCGAGCTGCCCGTTGGCGCAAGGGTCACCAAGGCATTTCTGCGACTCACCGAGCGCTTTGGTCAAGCCAGTGACAATCAGGAAGGCATAAAGCTGCCCCTGGCACTCACCCACGAAGACCTGGCTGACCTGACAGGCAGTTCACGCGTAACCATCACCCGGATTCTGGGCGAGCTGCGCAATGAGGGTGCGCTGTCTGGCACGCGTGGTGTCTATGTCGCCGACCCTGAAGGGCTCGAGAAAGCCACTGACGCTTACGTGATGCAGGTACTCTAAACAGCCTTTGCAAGGCTTACCCCTAACGTAAGATGGTTAGCACACGCGCATAATCCTGAGTTCTATACTCAGGATTATGCTGAATTTTACTGACACAGCCAAAGAGCGCATTCTTAAGTTCCTCGAGTTACAACAGCAGCAGGGGGTTAGCGCACTGCGCATTGCTGGCAACCGGGCCGAGCACAAGCTCTGGCTGGTAAAGGAAGATGATAAGCAAGCTGGTGACAAGAGCTTTAATCCTGGTGGCTTCGAAGTGTACATGGACCCTCTGAGTCTCACAAATCTGGGGGGGGCCACCGTAGATTTTATTGATGATGTCATGCACAGCGGCTTCCGTGTCTTTTACCCCAGCCCCAGCTGGGATGACCCTTTAGCTCAAAAGATTCAGGATCTGCTTGACAAACAAATCAATCCGGGCGTTGCCAGTCACGGTGGCAGCATCAATCTGGAAAAAGTAGAGGGCAGCATAGTCTACCTGAGCATGGCGGGTGGCTGTCAGGGCTGCGCCTCGGCGCAACTTACCTTGCGGCAAGGTGTAGAACAAATGATCAGGGCAGCCGTCCCTGAGGTTTCACGGGTGGTTGACATTACCGATCATAATGCTGGTGAAAATCCCTATTACAGCCAGGATGCTGGCAATTCGGCACTGGGGTCATAGTCAGGCGCGTTCACTCGTCATGCCAAAGACGCTTGGCATCCATGGCCTGGGGTTGAGTGATGATTTCGAAAACTGTGAAATGAGAATGTTTTGCAAACCGCTACGGCATGGATTCCAGCTTTCGCCGGGATGACAATTGGAGTGAAGTGCGCAGGCAAGGTCTGTGTTCAGGCACTCAAACACTTCCCTTATCCCCCGATTCCCCCTGCCTCTGTGTACTTCGATAACCCGACACCCCAATAAACACCCCTGCAAGGTAGAGTGGTACGCATGCGCTCAGAACTCCGCCAGCTCATCCTGCTTGCTATTCCGCTTATCCTGGCGCAACTTGCCCAAACCTCGATGAGTTTTGTTGATACTCTGATGGTCGGCAGGCTGGGCAGCGAAGACCTGGCTGGCATTGCGCTGGGCAGCACCATCTTTCACTTTCTGCAACTGGTACTCACTGGTATTATTCTGGCGGTCAGCCCCACTGTATCCCAAGCCCATGGTGCCAATAATCCTAATGAAATCAGTCGGGCTGTGCGGCAGGGTGTCTGGCTGGCGGTTCTTTTTGCCCTTCCTGCCACTCTGCTGCTATGGCAGGTTGAGCCTTTACTCCTGCGCATGGGTCAGAACCCGGACACTGTCGCACTCAGTAGCAGTTATCTGAAAGCTGTCTCCTTTGGCTTACTGCCAGCGCTCTGCATCATTGCGCTACGGGGTCTCTTGGAAGGTATTTCCATCACCAAGCCCATCATGCTGATTGGCTTTATAGGTGTTGCACTTAACATCGTGACTAACAATGCGCTTATTTTTGGTCGTTGGGGTTTTCCTGAATTGGGGCTGGTTGGCGCAGGCTACGCTACCAGTTTTGTCTATAGCATGATGCTACTGGCCTATGTGATTTATATCAGCAAACAGTACGCAAGCTACCGCATTTTGACCGACCTTATCAAGCCTGACCTGAGCATGCTTGCTTCTTTGCTACGGATTGGCATTCCCATCGGCCTGATTCTCGGTTTTGAAACAGGGATGTTTGCTATGACGGCGCTACTCATGGGTCTAATTGGCGCAGCCGAACTGGCAGCACACCAAATTACCATGCAGACCGCCTCCATGACCTTTATGGTTCCACTGGGCTTGTCTATTGCTACAGCCATACGTGTTGGACAAGCCATCGGCCGCAAGGACTATCAGCGCGCGCAAACAGCGGGCTATCTTGGCATCGCTATCTGCGCCGCCTTTATGTGCCTGACCGCCTTATTGTTTTGGGTATTTCCCCGAGAAATCATCAGTCTTTATCTGCGACTGGATGACCCTGCCAATAGCCAGGTCATTCAGTTGGCAACAGGCTTTTTTGCTCTGGCAGCCGCCTTCCAGATTTTTGATGGCCTCCAGGTCAGCGCCGCAGGCGCGCTGCGAGGCTTAAAGGATACGCGTATACCCATGCTTATCACGCTTTTTTCCTACTGGCTGGTCGGTATGGGCAGTGGCATTCTTTTGGCCTTTCAATTAGGGCTTAAGGGTACGGGCTTGTGGCTGGGTCTACTCATCGGCTTAGCGGTTGCTGGACTGATGCTGACCTGGCGTTTTCGCCATCTGATGTACAAACACTCGCGATTTCTGGAGAAGCCAGTACCTTGATTGTGGTAGTACGTCCACGAAATATCCTTCAAAGTCTTAGCTTGTCGTGCCAGCGCAGGCTGGCATCCATGGCTAGGCGGGAAAAGAGAATGCAGCATGTGCTTATCTCGAGCCCGGTATATGATTCATCTCCCACGCGTTCTCGCTGTGTTCGAAACCGCTCGAGGTATAAACAGGTGCTTTTTGTCGTGAAACTGCACTATCAGGTTGTGTAATCAGCATTAATATGCACATAGTCTGCTGTCAGGTCACACCCCCAGGCTGTGGCATCGCAACTGCCAGCCGCCAGGTCAATATCAATCACGACGTCATTAACCTGCATGCTCTCGGATATTTCCTGAGCTGCAAAAGGTTGCGGTGCACCTTTGAAGACCTCTCTGGTCTGTAAAGCAATGCGCAGGTTTGCCATATCAGATATTACTGCCGAAGCACCAACTGCCACCAGAATCCGCCCCCAGTTTGGGTCAGCCCCGTGTACCGCTGCTTTGACCAGAGGGCTGCGGGCAACTGCCCTGGCTGCCTTTCTGGCGTCATCGTCCGTCCTGGCAGACGTCACATTGACTGTCAGAAGCTTGGTCGCCCCCTCACCATCGCGGGCAATCTTCTGGGCCAGCTGCTGAGCCACTTCCAACAAGGCCTGGCCAAACTCCTTGGGTTCGGCTCTCACCTGATGGCTCGAGAGCAAAATAGCCATGTCATTGGGCGAAGTATCCCCATCAACCGTCACACAGTTAAAGCTCCGATTCACTATCCTGGACCAGAGCTCGCGCAGCGCATCCTGAGGAAAAATAGCATCTGTCATGATAAAAGCCAGCATGGTTGCCATGTTCGGATGAATCATGCCAGATCCCTTGGCAACACCGACAATACGCGCGCCACCCCGCAGGTTTATGGCCACCTGTTTGATATGCGTATCCGTGGTCACAATGGCTTCAGCAAAGGCTTTGCTACTGTCCGTCAACGCTTCTTTAAGCTTGGGCATGGCAGCTTTGAGCGTTGCTAAAGGCAAGCGCTGACCCACCACGCCAGTACTGGCCGTCAAAATATCCTGCACTCTGGCCAATCCCATTACCGTTGCAGCTGCCGCTGCAAAATCCTCATTGTCCCAGGTGCCGACGTCCCCCGTGGCACAGTTGGCATTGCCGCTATTGACCACCAGCCCAAAAACTGGCTGCCCAGAGGTAAAGCGTGAACGGTTCCTTTGCACACAGGGAGCTTTTAAGGCGTTATCAGTAGACATAAGCGCCCAGTGCAAAGGGTAATCTGAGGCAATCAGTCCCAGGTCTGGTTTACCTGATTCCTTGATGCCCGCAATAATGCCAGCGGCCTTAAAACCCTGCGGCAATATCATGGCCACAGGCCCCCCTGCTGAAGCGCCTGCGTCTCCGGAAAGCCCTGCATCACATTAAAGCACTGAAGCGCCTGCCCAGCAGCGCCGCGTCCCAGATTATCTGAAACGGCAAAGACGCTGATCTGCTGCGTGCGTTCATCGAAGCGCACCGTCATGATACAGCGGTCGCTGCCACACACAGCCTTGGTCTGGGGCAGGTCGTTTTGCACCAGCACCATTGGCTCATCCTGATAGTAATACTGGAAAAGTTCCAGCAAGGCTGCTGTGGAGGTTGCTTTAGCTGCTTTAGTGACGCAACTTGCCAGTATCCCGCGTGTCATGGGCACCAGGTGTGGATTAAGACTCACACGAGGTGTGAAGACCTCTGAATGTGTGTGATGCTCCTTATTCTGCGAGCCTGCACGCCCCAGCGACAGCTCAACTTCAGCGATGTGCCGATGCGTGCCTGCCACCTTATAAGGACGCAGATTTTCGTTAGCTTCAGCATAATGCAAGCCCAGGTCCAAACCTCGACCCGCACCCGATACGCCCGCCATGATGGTAATGACCGTATCGTCCCCCAAGAGCTGGTGAGCAGCCAGCGGTGCCAGAGCTAAAATGGCGGTGGTTGAGTTACAGCCAGGAACGGCAATCAATTCTGCACCTTTAAGCTCATGACGGTGCAATTCAACAAGCCCATAACGGGCCTTGGGATAGAGTTCAGGATGTGGATGCTCGAGCCCGTACCACTGCTGATACACTTCCGGTGGCAAGCGAAAATCCGCCGACAGGTCCAGTACCTGCTTGCCCTGATCCAGCGCCTTTTTTACCAAAACTGCGGTCGCCCCATGCGGTGTGGCACAAAAAACAACATCTGACTCGGCAATGACTGCTTCATTATCCTGAAAGACCAGCTCAGGCAAAAGACCAGCCAGTTGTGGCCAGCACGCAGCCAGGCCCTGACCCAGGAACTGCCGCGAACCGACAGCCTGCACCCGCAGTTGTGGATGCTGCCACAAGCGCCGCAGCAACTCTGCCCCACCATAACCACTTGCCCCTAAAACACCAACCCTGATCCTTGAGTTCATGAAGTCACCCTCGAGACGTACATCATAACGCCGCCAATCCTGTGTTTTACATTACTGGATCTCTCGCAAAAGTCCAGTTGGATAACGATGCTTACCGGTTTCACAAAACCCAGTTTCCACTTTCACAAGAAGTCTACTGCATAACCTGTGCCAGTACAGCCTTTTGTCCGTGAAGACGATTTTCGGCCTGATCAAAAACACGGCTACGGGAGTGGTAGACAGCTTCCTCAGTGCACTCTTCACCATAATGCGCCGGCAAATCATGCATAAAAATACCACGTGGACTTAAAAGTTCAAACCACTCTGGCGTGATGGTGTATCCCACAAACGCCTGACGCCGCCGCTGGGCTTCCTCTTCCTGTCCCATAGAAATCCATACATCGGTATACAGCACATCTGCACCACTTGCGGCATCCCTAGGGTCACGCCAGATGCTGATATCTGCACCTTTGCTGCGGGCTGCCTGCAAGACTTCAGCATCAGGTTCAAAGCCCTCAGGACAAGCAATGCGCAAGCGGGTACCCGCCTGCGCAGCCGCGTTGATATGTGAGTTAGCGACGTTGTTACCGTCACCCACAAAGGTCACGATCAAACCCTCAAGCTCACCAAAGGTTTCTTTGATGGTCAGATAATCTGCAACCAGCTGGCAGGGATGGAGCAAATCAGATAGACCGTTGATAACCGGTATATCGGCCTCTTTGGCAAGCTCTACCAGCGTTGCATGCCCATAAGTACGTGCCATGATGCCCTCGGTCCAGCGCTCGAGATTGTGCGCGACATCCTTGATCGTTTCACGCACACCCCAGCCAATATAGTTTTGGCTCAGCAGAATCGAGTGGCCACCCAGCTGATACATAGCAATATCAAAAGTAGAGCGGGTACGCAGCGACTGCTTCTCAAAAATCATCGCCAGGGTCTTGTGTTTTAAAAGCGCCGGACGCTCTCCCTCACGCCAACCTTGCTTGAGCTGTAAAGCACTTGCCAACAAAGCGGCAAACTCCTCCTTGCTCAAGTCAGCCAAAGACAAAAAGTCTCTTCCTTTCAAACTCTCAACCAGTGCAAACTTCATGCTGCGACCTCTCTCAAACCTTTAGGCTCTGATACTATATGCATTCTTCTGCCTACGGCAACCATCACACCTTACACCAATTTAGCAAAACAGCTGTAGCGAGAATGCTGGATGTAAAAGACCCTAGTCCATACAATGATTGATACCAGACTAAAGTCTGGCCCCCTTAAGGAATCCATGGAACCTTTTACCGCTGCCTCACACGATGAAGTCCTCTTGCTGGTTATCCAGATTGCCGTTTTACTTTTCAGCGCGCGCATGTTGGGTGAACTCGCCCAGCGCTTTAAGCAGCCCTCCGTCATTGGAGAAATCATGGCAGGCATTATCCTGGGCCCTTCACTCATCAGCAGCCTCTTTCCAGCACTAGGGGTCTGGATTGTGCCGCAGACCGCTGTGTCTGGCTATCTGCTCGAGGTTGTCAGCCTGATTGGTGTCATGCTGCTGCTACTTGTTACCGGGCTCGAGACCGATCTGGGGCTGATTCGCCGCCACGCTCGCACCGCGATTGGTGTCTCACTCGGGGGCATCACAACCACCTTTGCCACTGGTTTTTTACTGGGGCAATTTCTGCCAGATACCTTGTTGGCAGACCCTGACAGACGCCTGATTTTTGCGCTGTTTGTAGGCACTGCCATGGCGATTTCGGCTATACCTGTCATTGCCAAAATCATGTTTGACATGGGCCTGATGCGGCGTGACATCGGTCAGACCATCATCGCCGCTGGCATGAGTGACGACACGATTGGCTGGGTCATGCTCTCGATTGTGGCAGGTCTGGCTGCCGGTGAAGCCATGACCACGGCCTCGGTTCTGGCTTCAGTCGGACGGGTAGTGGCCTTTATGGTGCTGAGTTTTACCCTCGGCAACTGGCTGATCAAACGCCTTATTCACTTCACCCAGGACCGTTTAATCAGCACGGGTCGCATCCTGACCCTGGTGATTGTGCTGACCTTTACCTGGGGGGCTATTTCACAGGCGCTACATCTGGAACCCATTCTGGGTGCATTTGTCGTCGGGATTCTACTGGGGAACCTGCCGCGGCTCAATAACGATGTGCGGCACACCCTCGAGAATATTTCTATCAGCATCTTCTCGCCGATCTTTTTTGCTGTTGCCGGTCTGAAAGTGAACCTGTTGCAGCTTTTTAGCAGTATCAATCTGATTCTCATTGCCCTGTTGGTCATCTTTGTGGCAACCTTTGGCAAGGTGCTGGGAACCTATCTGGGGGCGCGGCTCATCGGGCGGCGTGACCACTGGAACGCCCTGTCTTTTGGGGCAGCGCTCAACGCCCGTGGCGCCATGGAAATCATCATTGCCACCATCGGTTTGCAACTCGGCATCCTGTCGCAGGATATGTTTTCGATCATCGTGCTGATGGCCATGGCCACTTCGCTGATAGCGCCTTTTGCCCTCAGGTGGACACTCATGCATGTCCAACCCGAAAAACAGGAACTCGAGCGCCTGGAACGTGAGGCACTGCTCGAGCAAAACTTCATCGCCAAGATAGGTCGCGTACTGCATCCGGTCAGGCCCCGCCAAAGCGATCTGGCGCATATCCAGCGCATTGAAGCACAGGTTCTTAACCGCCTGGCGCAAAGCAATACCCTAGACCTGAATCTGCTGACTGTTGCTGCCAAAGGGCAAAAGACCCAGGGCACTGCCTTTCTGGATAGCATCGCCTCTTTGTTTGAGGTTCAGACCTTAAACCGCAAGGTCATTGAGTCCGAACGGCCTGCCGACACGATTCTTACGGAAGTCAAAAATGACTATGATTTACTGGTCCTGGGCGCTTCCGAGCAGGACAGCACCTCGGAAATGCTCTTTAACCCCCTGGTAGACTATGTGACCCGTCTGGCACCTTGCCCAACCATGATCGTCAAGGCCCACTCCCAGCTTGATGACTGGCATGCCCGGCGCATCCTGGTTCCCAGTAACGGCTCTCAGGCAGCCCGCCGCGCTGCAGAATTGGCCATAGCCATTGCCAACGGTAGTGAACTGACCTTTCTGAATATCGTACTGAGCAGCAGCGAAGTCTACCCCCACAATCCTGCCGGTCAGCAGTGGGGCAAGCAGCTTGACAGCGCTTATCAGATTGTTCATGAGCTTGAAGATATCGCCAAAACCTATGAGGTCAAAGCCCAGGCCGAAACGCGCTCTGCCAGCAGTGTCGAAAAGGGCATTCTTGACTATGCCCAAAACAAGAACATCGACCTGATTATTCTAGGTACTGACCTGAAACCGGTATCCCAACGTCTATTCCTGGGACCCAGTGTCGAGGAAATCCTGCGCAATGCTCCCTGCCCAGTCATCGTGCTGAATACGCCCTGAGGCTCGAGGCAAAGCGTCATAAAACCACAGCAGTTCATCCACCCGTGGCTGCCAGTCCAGGCTCTCACTGATACCAACTACGTCCTGCAGGTTAAACAGGTAAATCTGCACGTAATCCTCGGTGACCAGGCTTATCAGTTGCTCAATCAGCTGAGCCCGCCGCAGCGGCTCCATTTCTGTAGCAGCAGCCTGATAGAGTCGGTCAAAGTCCTCGTTGCACCAGTTGGTCAGCGGCTGATATGAGCCGTCACAGCTTAGGCCCCGATACGCATGCTGGGCGTCACCCATCGAGTTGCCCAGACTCCGTAAAGCCAGATGCTCCACTTTGCCAGCACTCCAGACGCGCTGATTAAAGGTGCCAGGCTCGAGTAGCTCGAGTTCTGCCAGAATGCCCACCTCTGCCAGCATGACGGCAATGACCTCAAGCAGCTCAGCCACCATAGGAATATTGCTGGGGGCCTGCAATTTAAGCCGCAGCTCAGCCTCACCATAGCCAGCTGCTCGCAAAAGCGCCAGCGCGTATTCCTGATTAAAGTTGTAACTGCCAAAAAACTGCATGGGTGCCGCCGCAATACCTGCTGAGAGCCTTGCCCGCATCGGAACACCCAAACCGTCCATGACCAGATCAACGAGCAACTGGTTATCAATGGCATAGTCAATCGCCTGCCGTACCCGCAAGTCCCCGGTTGGCACTGTGCTGGTGGTATTGACCGTAAAGGTCAAAACACGATTGGTCGAACTTGCCACGCTTCGCGCCAGCTGGCTTCGCTCGATCCTGGCACGTTCAAAGGGCGGCAGGTTGGTAGCAATATGCACGTTACCCGTCAGCAGTTCTGCCACGCGGGTTGCATCCTCAGGAATGCTGCGGTGAACGACTCTATCCCAGTGGGGTCTTCCCCGCCAGTGCTGCTCAAAGGCTGCCAGTACCAGCCTGTCATCGCGTCGCCACTCAAGCAACTCAAACGGCCCCGTTCCCAGTGGTGCAGTTACAAAAGCATCCCAGCCCACCGCTTGCGCGTAGTGCTGCGGCAGAATATAGGCCCCAGTGCGACTCAGGCGCAGCAAAAGAATTGGGTCGGGTTCGTGCGTATGAATAATAATCTCATAGTCACTGAGCAGTTCTACCTCACGAATCTGGCGAAAGTTCTCATACTGCACCAGCGTGTTGTCCCTGCTGACGCGCTCGAGACTGAACTTAACATCTACAGCAGTAAACGGCGCACCATCGTGCCACAGCACATCCTCACGCAATTGGAACCACCAGCTCATGTCACCAAGCTGCCGCCAGTCGCTGGCGAGTGCCGGCAACAGCTCTCCTGCAGGGCTTTTCATAATCAGCAGATCAAAAAGATTCGCATACACCGCTTGCGACGGTGTATGCGAATGCTGATGCGGGTCAAAGCCCTGTACGTCCACGTTCTGTGCCACAACCAGTACCCGAGTCTCCGGACTATTAGGTAAACTCCAGCCCAATAAAAAGAGCAGAGCCACAGCCAAAACCAAGCACCTTCGCTGGTAGTTGTGGCTGCGCTCTGGTCTCATGACTTACTTATACCCAGTCCGATCAATTGCTTAAAGATTGGAAAAGCAATCCTCGCTTCCTAACGCTCTGCTCGGGATAAATCATTGGGATAAACCCAAGGATTTATCCGGAACTGGTATTACTTCTTGTTACGCGGGCGGCTCTTTCCGTAACTACCACGTTTGATTTTCCCACGCTTGGTACGCTTGTCACCTTTACCCATAGCTTCCTCCTTTGAGTAGTGAAATCATAATGCCCTAGCCTACGCTGCTTTTCTCATATCAAAGGTAATCCAAGCCAGTGGCCTTTGGCTGAGGTGGGCAGCCTAACAGCTATCCACCTCAGCCAAACAAATACTAATGGCACTTCCACGACAAACCCTTCAAAGCCTCAGCGCGTCGTGCCAGCGCAGGCTGGCACCCTTGGCCCTGCGGAAAAAGAAGAATGCAGCATGTGCTTAAGTCACATGGGTTTTTGCTGTCAAGCTATGGATTCCAGCTTTCGCTGGAATGACGTTGGGTAGTGCATTTGGTATTGCAGTAGCCACGTCTGTGTGATTTAGGTGAAAGGCAAGAGCCACAAGTATGAGGTGCTTGATTTTATTGTGGAGGTGCTGTAATACGGAGCCCGATAAATTGATTACAGATTTGAAAAGCAGTGCCTCGGTTCCTAACGCCCTGCTCCGGATAAAAAACTCCATGCATCAGTCGGACTTTGGACTAGGCCTGCGCAGCCACACCT
>CAZZPQ010000086.1:0-14185 GCA_964655595.1 uncultured bacterium | reverse complement strand
CTGATTCATCTCCCAGGCGTTCTCGCTGTGCTCGGAAACGCTCGGCTTATTTCTTTAAGACATAACCGGAATTGGTATTATATCGTTTCGGTGTTTGAGTGACTTGAGTCACCGGTGTACCCGAGCGGATACGAGAAGAAATCATGGGATCGAGTATGCGTCACTCTTGCACAGAATTGGAATTAGCGCAGATTAAACATAAGAATTGTGATACATCCTGACTTTAAGGGCACTCAGTTTAGCTACACTTATACTGAGCGACATCGCTCATCCTTCAGGGCAGGGTGAAAGTCCCTACCGGTAGTGAGGCAGTCGCGATTCATCACGCTGCTGAGCCTACGAAGCTCGAGAATCTTGTGACTCGAGCCCGATTCCGTGCAAGTCGGAAGCCGACGGTGATAGTCCGGATGAAAGAAGGAGGATACCCAGATGTGCCATTCTGGGTTAATGTCTTATGGTCCGTTTTTTTATGTTGTTTGTTTTGGTTTTGGGTTGTAGCCAGGCGCAGCAGCTCAGAGTCGGTCTGGGCTATCTGCCTGACGTGCAGTTTGCGCCGTTTTACCTGGCACAAGTTGAAGGTCTCTATGCTGCTGAAGGTCTCGAGGTCAGTTTTCAGCATGGTTTTGTGACCGAACTCTACCCACTTCTGGCTCAGGGACGTCTGGATTTTGTAGTTGGTGACGCTGAGGACGTGCTGGCGCTGCGTTCGCAAGATCCCCAGGGCGCCGCCTTTAAGTACGTGCTGGCATTGTATCAGCGTGTACCTACTGCGCTTTTCGCGCGAACTGAGGCAGGTATCGCTACACTGGAGGATTTAGCGGGTAAGACTGTAGGTATGCCGGGTCTCTTTGGCAGTTCCTATACTTCCTTGCAGGCGGTGTTAGCTGCTGCTGGACTCAGTGAGGCAGACATTCGCATCGAGCAGATTGGCTTTACGCAAATGGAGGCTATTTTGTCACGACGGGTTGATGTGGCGATGGGTTTTATCAACAATGAACCCATTGTGCTGCGCAGCCAGGGTGTTCCCGTGACGGTCATTCCTGCTGGTGACTACAATCCTGCACCGGGCAATGGTGTCATTACCACCGACCGGATGCTAGGGCAAGACGAGCTTGTCAGGCGCTTTTTGCATGCTACACAGCAAGCCATGGCACTGACTATTCAGGAACCCGAGCGTGCTTTTAGCGCTGCCGCCCAGTTTGTAGAAAATCTGGCAGATGACCGTATGCAGGTGCTTATGACTTCGCTGGAGCTGTACACTTCAGAAACCACAGCAGAGTTTGGTTTGGGCTTTGTTCAGGCAGAGGCTTTTACCAAGACGCTCGAGTTACTCCAGTCAGTCGGGCGCCTTAGCACAGATCTTCCAGCCGAGACGTTTTTCAGCAATGACTACCTGACGCCAGCGGTAGGGCTGGATTAGGGTACCTGGGTCTCGAGAATAACCTGCTCAGCAACATCCACCACGGCATAAAAGAGCGACTTGCCATCCGCACTAAACTCCACCGACCAGATGTGCTGCTCGAGTTTTTCGGCGTAGGTATACCAGTTGTAAATACCTTCCAGGGCTTCGCCGACGCCTTCGGCGAGCGTATAGGTCAGCTCAATAGCCTTATCTCTAGCGGCGTTGCGCACCTGTTCCTCGCTCAAGGCGTGGGCATCATAGATATCAGCTAAATGAAAGCGTTCATTTTCGACCCAAAAAGAGAGGCCAACAGCGTCCAGACCGCGCCAGAACGTCATTGACCAGGTATTGCCATAGTGGTCGTGAGAAACATCGTAATACCAGTCATCTGGATTGCCTAAGCGCGCTAGAACTTCGGCATCAGAAAAGACCAGCGCCTCGATTTTTTGTCGCCCGGTCTGATAGGCTTCCGGGCTTAACATGACCGGTAAAATGCTGTCGTACAGCTCACCGGTAGAGAGGTTCAGATGCGCGTAGCCAATCCAGTTTTCAGGATCGTAAAAATCAGTCTTCCAATCGTCTTCACCCACCGCATAGCTGAAGGCTGACCACTCAGGGTACTGCGCTAAAAATGCCTGCACTTCAGCAAAGTCGACGAGTTGCCGAATCACCTGTTGCTGCTCTGGGCTGTAAGACTGAAACTCTTCGGACTCAAAGTAAGCCTGGGTCAAAGCGCAGCTCAGACTTAGCAAGGTCAGCGCTATCCACCCTAGGCGCGTCATTGTGTCTCTCATACTGCCACCTTTCAACTTAGCGTCCGGGGACTGATGAGACCCAGCGTGTTGTGATTGTGCCTGGGGAAGATGTGCGCAAGGTCACTGTTGTGCAACCTGCCTACAATGATTTCTGCCAGCACATCCCGGTAATCCGTAGTAATGGCCAGATCACCGTCGACTAACGCCTCTCGCTGCAAACCGGGCCAGCGGGTATAGACGCGACCTCCCTGGGTACCGCCACCCATCACAAACATCACATTGCCATGACCGTGATCGGTACCGGCACTGGCATTTTCTTCCAGTCGGCGACCAAACTCGCTCATGGTAACTACCGTGACATGCCTCATGTGATCAGCCAGATCAGTGTAAAAGGCGTGCAGGCCAAGGCTTAGTTCGCTTAGCAAGGCATTAAAGATGCCATCCAGCGTTCCCTGTTCCTCGTGGGTATCCCAGCCACCCAGGTCGATGCTGGCAACCTCGAGCCCCACATCAGCTTTGATCAGCAAGGCAATTTGTTTAAGCCCCAGACCAAAATCACTATCCGGATAACGCGCGTCGCCCGTAGGGCTGTAGCTTTCACCGTCCAGGCTCTTCAGCAGGTCGATGGTTTCAAACACCAGCTTTGCCTGCTCCCCCAGAAGATCGGAGGGTGCCTGGCTGCTGTAGAGCGCTGCCAGGCTGGCCTGCAGGCGCTGTGCTTCGCTGTCACGTCCGCGAAAGTGAAAGTCCGTGATGGACTTTAAAGCCAGAGGGGTAACAGAGCCACTCAGCGACTGTGGCAGCATTGTACCCATACCCACAGCGCGGAATGGAGAATTGTTCTGCCAGGCAGTCGATTCCAGATGCCGACCCAGCCAGCCCGTACCGATGCTCTTTTCGCCGGGGGTGCCGTACTCCATAAACTGCATGGCGTCAAAGTGCGAGCGGCTATCATCAGGCGAGCCAGTGGCGTGAACAATCACAAAATGACCTTCGTCGTAGAGTTCTTTGAGGGGCAGCATGGCCGGATGCAGACCGAACTGTCCGTCAAGGTTGATCAGCAGGCTTTCTGGAACAGCTTGCGTGCGCCGCAGGTCGTATAGATGACTGCCTTCGCTGTAGGGCACGACTGCACTCAGGCCATCCAAACCGCCGCGCAGGAATATATTCACCAACACGTCACCAGCACGCTGTGGCGTACTGGCAAAGGCCAAAGTAGGCATCCAGGGTGCAAAAAGCGTTTTGCTGGCACCCAAAATACCAAGTGAGGCGGCGGTTTGCAAAAAGCGTCGTCTGTGCATTACCCAGCTCCTTTTAGCGCCACTGATACTGCGCAGACGCCAGCATCAGACCATAGAGGCTGGCGGTTTTGCGGCTCAGTAGCGCTCTACTGACAGGTTCTTCGCCACCGGCACCATCGGAGGCGTAGTCGATAAAGACCGCTAGGGCGTCATCGCTCAGGACGCGACCAAAGACATCGTGACTGACGGCGCGCACTAGTTCCCGGACGGTTTCTACGGCGGGTAGGCGCGTTATGAACTCAGCCAGCGCACCGCCGTACTGCCAGTCAGTATCGCTACTGACACCATGCGTCAGAAACATGGCCGTGTTCCAGCGTGCCAACAGGCCGCTGGTACTCAGCCAGGCGGCTGCGATGTCGGGGTAGCCATCGGGTGGTTGCCAGCCAAAAGGAACTTGTCCCAGATCTTGCAGTAGCCGCTCGAGCGCCCACTGGTCGTGAACCTGGGTGCCGGTGGCGCGCAGTGCACCAATGAAAAAGTCCAGTGGCCGGCGAAACTTCCGACCTTGCGACTGCTGGAACGCTTCAGACAAAAACAGGCTGCGCAGCACAGCCTGAATGTTCCCACCTGTGGCTGACCAGACCTCGCTCAGGCTGTCTACCAGTGAAGTTGGCGGCGTGTCACTGACAAAGCGAACACAGAGCTTGTGGCACAGGAAGCGGGCAGTAGCGGGATGCTCTGCCAGTATGGAGAGCACCTGTAAACCATCCTCAATGCCCCGTCCTGCAGGTAGGTTATAAGCAAGAATCAGCTTTTCGTCGTCGTCGTGGCGCTCGCCATCAAAATAAAAGCCGTCCTCGCTGGCAGGGTGATCGGTCCAGCCAGTAAAGGCCCGTGCAACTGCCTTGACATCTGCTTCGCTGTAGCCACCATCCACCCCGAGCGTATGCAACTCGAGCAGCTCGCGAGCGTAGTTTTCGTTAGGATGGTCCTTGTGGCTTGAGGCATTGTTGAGGTAATAGAGCATGGCTGGATGCCGTGCTGAGGCAAAGAGCAAGTCCCTAAAGCTTCCCAGCGCATGCTGGCGCATCAGGCGGTGATAGCTGATCAAGTCGGGATTCCAGTCAAAGTTTGCAGGAACATTAAAGTGATCGGTCCAGAACTCAGTCATGCGCTCGAGTAGCTGCCTCTCGCTATAAACAGCTCTGAGCAACATGCTGCGAATCATTGCCCAGTAAGCGCGATTATTACCGTTTTGCAGGCGAAAAATGCTCTTGCGATCCATCTCCAGAATGGGCATTCGGGCCAGTAGCGCTTCGACTTCGCGGTCATCCAGATTTTCGGGATGCAACTGCTCGTCCAGATAGGCTTCGATGCCTAGCGACTGAGCCCGCTCATAGTCCACTGCCCGCACGCCGTAGCTGATGCGGTTAAGAAAGTGCATGAGAGGATCGGCAGTGACCTTTGGAGGCTCTTCAGTCTGTACCGTTGTCAGTCCCAGGGCGGCTACGCCCACTAGGCTTAAAAAGTCTCGACGTGATGGGTTCATGCTTCCCTTTATCATGGTTTCCTGCTATCAAACTGACTGCCCTTACGCTTAATCATTCAATCATGCCTGAAAGTTTTTATCCTGTGTTATAAGTTTGCTTAGATGTATGAGAGGCATTATTCACATCGGTTTTGTACGACTACAAGCACATTGCAGTCCACACAGCAGGGCCTAGCCACCACAACCGTTAAGCTAATCAGATGATGCAACTCCCTTTGCTGAGACTTTGGCGTTATGCGGCCAGTTATCGTCCACGCCTTCTCTTGGCAACGCTGTTTTCTGTTTTGAACAAACTCTTTGATCTGGCACCACCTTTTCTGATTGGTATTGCAGTAGATACCGTGGTATCGCAGGATAGCTCCTTGCTGGCCCTGGTCTTTGGGATTGAAAGCACGATAAATCAGCTCTGGTTACTGGCTTTTATCACCTTTTTGGCTTGGGGACTCGAGTCGCTTAGCGAATATATCTATCAGCTTATGTGGCGCAATCTGGCGCAGAGCATTCAGCATGATCTGCGCCTGGACAGCTATAACCACGTGCAACATCTGGACATGGCTTATTTTGAGGATAAAAGCACCGGTGGACTGATGAGCATTTTAAACGATGACATCAATCAACTCGAGCGCTTTTTGGATGTTGGTGCGACCGACCTGCTGCAACTCATCACCACCATGCTGGCACTGGGACTGTTTTTCTTTATTGCCGCGCCGAGCGTGGCCTGGATGGCTTTTTTGCCTATACCTGTAATTGTTTGGGGCTCGCTTCGCTTCCAGCGGCGTATGGCTCCAAAATATCTGGCAGTGCGGGAACAGGTTGGCTTACTCAATTCGCAATTGGCCAATAATCTCTCAGGTATAGCCACTGTCAAGAGTTTTACCGCTGAGGACTATGAAGCTGAACGTATCGCTCAGCTGAGTGATATGTACCGGCAAAAGAACCGTGATGCCATCAGAATATCCTCAGCCTTTGTGCCACTCATTCGTATGGCGATTGTGCTGGGCTTTATGGCTACACTGGTTTATGGTGGTTATCTGACGGTGCAGGCTTCGCTGAATGTTGGCGTCTACAGCACACTGGTCTTCATGACGCAGCGTCTTCTGTGGCCGCTCACCCGACTAGGGCAAACACTGGACCTCTACCAGCGCGCCATGGCCTCGACGCGGCGCGTGTTCACGTTGCTGGACACTGCCAGGCAGATGCCCGACGGACGTCAGACGCTTGCTCAGGTACGAGGTGATTTGTCACTACAGGGCGTTACCTTTGCCTATCAGGGTGCTGAGCCCGTCATCAGAAACCTGAGCTTGCGCTTGCCTGCGGCAAAGACTACGGCAATTGTCGGTGCGACAGGTGCAGGTAAAAGTACTCTCATCAAGCTGCTGCTGCGCTTTTATGATCCTCAGTCTGGTGCGATAATGCTGGATGGGTACGACCTGCGCCAGCTGAAGTTGTCCGAGTTGCGCAGCGCGATTGGTTTTGTCAGCCAGGATGTTTTTTTGTTTCATGGGACGGTGCGAGAAAATATTGCCTATGGTAAGCCCGGTGCTACAAAAGCAGAGATTGAATACGCGGCCCGTGTGGCTGAAGCCCACGATTTCATCATGCAGTTGCCCAGGGGCTATGAGACGGTGGTGGGTGAGCGTGGACAGAAACTTTCTGGCGGTCAGCGACAGCGCTTAAGCATCGCTAGGGCGGTGCTTAAAAACCCACCCATTCTGATTCTGGATGAGGCCACCAGCGCTGTAGACAATGAAACGGAGGCTGCCATACAGCGTTCGCTCGAGCACATTGCCAAAGGCCGCACCATGATTCTTATCGCCCACCGCCTGAGCACTATCCGTAATGCTGATTGCATTTATGTACTCGAAAATGGTGAGTTAAAGGAACAGGGACACCACGAGGCACTGCTCAGTAACGGCGGTATCTATGCGGGTTTGTGGCAGGTACAAACAGGCAGCCGTGCGTCTCAGGGCTTGTCCTGAAGCGATGAACCCCCGCTAACCCACTCGGTAAACAGGTCGTCCAGGCTGCAGTGACAGTTTCCCTCGAGCAGCACCTGAAACTCGGCCGTGGTGATAAACCCCCAGGCATAATCCTGATAGAGCTGCCGCAAGGCGTCATGTAGCAGCTCGCGACCAATCTGCTCAGCCAGAGCTTCGAAAAAGAACAGCCCGCGCCCGTAAACGATGCCGCTGTACGCCAGGTCGTTGTAAGCATCTGCCGCTAAACCAATGGGTTTGTCAGTGTCAGGTGTTGAAAGCCACAAGCGCTGCCAGAAGTCAAGATAGGCCGTTACTTCGCTCTGGTTGCCAAACTCACGGAAGTACATAAGCGTCAGATACTGTGCCAGTGCCTCATCGAGCCAGGGCTCGAGCACCTGATCACTACCCACCAGATTGTAGGACCACTGATGGGCCACCTCATGCACGATAACGGGCTCCAAGGACGCGCCTCGTTGCCCGTAAAGGCTGACCGCCAGATTTACGATGCCTGGATGTTCAATACCCCCCGCATTGACCGGGACCGCCACCATATCAAATTCGCGGTAGGGATAGGGTACAAAGACCTCAGAAAAAAAGTTCAGCGCACGTTCGGCGATCTCGAGACTACGCGGCAGGGCAGCTTGCAAAAGCTGCGGCGCGTAGCTGTGGATGAGCAGCTTATCCGTCGCTTTGCTGAGTTGCTGATAGTCCTGAAAAATAGCCACATAAAAGTCCCGTGCCGGACCCGCCGCATAGGTTAGCTCCTGCCAATCATCAAGGTGCTCCAGAGCAATGAGTCTGCCACTGGCTGCTACCTGATAGTCCGCAGGCAAGCGCAGTCTCAGCAGATAAAAACTGCTGTCTGCCACCAGCGGGTCGGCCTTTAGGGGCGGGTAGCTGGTTTGCCACTGCCCGTTAGCGTAGCGGGCCAGTGTCGGGTAGGCATGTGCCAGACTCAGGATCTGTGGAAAGTCGCTCAAGCGACCGTAGGCAGCCAGCGTCTCAGGAACCTGCAAATTAAAACGCAAACTGAGCACCAGGCTGTCCCCAGTTCCAAGGGCTTCAGGTAGTTCGACGCGCAAAAGGCGGCGTGACTCGAGCAAAAAGCTCACCACAGTCTCGCCATCTACCCTGATATCACGCACCGATAAATCACTGCCCAGGGAATTAGGATGAAGGTGCAACACAACATCATTCCAGGCTTCGGCAGAGTTGTTACTGATGAGGAGTTCCAGACGTCCCTGAAGGGAAGCATCTTCACAGAGCACAAGCTCGAGGTGATAAACAGCCGCGGTCTGCAAATCAGTCAGGCTGTTGTGCCAGTAAGGCTGCAGGTCCAGCAGGAAGGGGCTTCGGTCAGACCAGTCAGTATCAAACAAGCCAGGGGGGCGTAGTGCCTGAGCCAGGCTGAGCAGCAGACCAGAAACCAGCAAGGCGAGTTTTATGATCTTGAACATTACACAGCTTCAGGCAAGCTCAGAAGCAGGCCACGTGGCAGTCTGCCTGAGAGCTGCCTGCCTGAGAGCTGCAATTAGCGGGCGCAGGGTCTGGGACTTAAGCTTCAGCGCTGCCGGATTGACAACAAGTTTTGCTGAGGAGTGCAGGATAACTTCGACTTCCTCGAGCTTATTGGCTTTCAGGGTTGCCCCAGTCTGGACGACATCTACCACTGCTTGTGCCAGTCCTGTCAGACAGGCAAGCTCGACGTTGCCACTCAGCTTGAAGACCTCGGCTGTGACGCCCTTGTGCCTGAGGTAATCCAGCGTAAGTTTTGGGTACTTGCTGGCAATACGCTGTATGGGGCCGCTGGCCCCTACGGGGCGAATGAGTGATAAACGGCAGTGACCAAAGTGCAGATCAACAGGCTCATAGATATGGCGACCTGACTCGAGCAGCACATCCTTGCCTACAATGCCCGCATCTGCCACCCCTAATTCCACATAAACCGGCACATCGCTGTTGCGCATTTCGATGATGATAGCGTCGCCCGCATCATAACGCAGCGTACGGCCTGCTACGGGTGGCTCGAGCTTCAGACCGGCAGTTCGCAAGCGTAGCAGGCTTTCCTCCAGCATACGCCCCTTGGGCAACGCCAGTACCAGCTTTTCAGCCATGAGCAGTCTCCAAAGCGACCAATAGCTCATCATAGCGTGGTCGTTCGCTTACGAGGGGTTCCAGGCCAGCAGTACTCAGCAGATAGGCAATGCCTGTTTTTAAGGCATAGTGCCGCGCCGCGCCAGCGTCGCTGCTTAAGGCACGTTCAACCACAAAACCTGCCTTGCGCAGGGCACGTGCCGGGATATCGTCCAGTGCCAGTACCAAGGGAGGTTTCGGTTGCCGGACCTGTGGCAGGGCCTGCATGAGACGCTCGAGTCCGATGGTAAAACCCGCAGCATAAGGTAAGAGCGCCCCATCATAGCGTCCGCCACCCAAAAGCGGCTGACCCAGGTCAAAGGTATAGGCCCGAAAAACCATGCTGGTGTAGTACTGCAAGCGGCGTGCCGTCCCCAGATCCAGGAGCAGCTCGCTGTCATCCTCAAACTCGGCGAGTACCGCCTCTAGGCGGTCAAGCTCTTGGCGGGTCTCCGGCCAGGGTGCAAGCTGGCGAGCTTCGCGCAAGACTTCGACCCCACCATACAGGTCGGGTAGTGACAGCAGTGCCTGCTGAAGATCCGCTGCTAATTGCAAGGGCCTTATGGCAGCTTCGATACTGGATACATCCTTGCGGTCAATGGCGGCTGCTAAGCTATCACGCTGCCCTTCGGGAATCCTGGCCAAGTCAAAAAGCGTTCGTACAAAACCCGGATTGCCGATTTCAACACGTGGCGCCAGACCCACTGCGCGCACGGACTCACGTGCTAGGTGAATCAGTTCGGCATCGGCTCTGGCATTTGATACACCAACCAGTTCAAGGCCAATCTGGGTAAACTCCCGCGTGCGGGCAATCTCAGGATGAATCGCATGCCACACCTTGCCACAGTAATGAAACCTCTGAGGCTTGTCAGCAGCTAAACCCTGACTCTCGACCAGGCGTGCAATAGCGGGGGTAAAGTCAGAGCGCAGACTCAAGAGTCCACTATCGCGGTCCGAAAGCTTAAAGGATTGCGCCTGTCGTGGGTGCAGTGCGTCGTATCGCTCGAGCACTGGTGTATCCACCCGCAGATAGCCCCAGCTGTCATAGAGACGCTGCAACTGCAGAATCAGCCGCAGTTGCGCTGCCATCTCGTCTGGCATGACAAATCGTGTACCCTCAGGCGCAAAACTCACAGCGCTAGCCTACTCCAGCCAGCAGGAAAAGAGCGCATGACAGACGACAGCCACCAGGCCTAGACCAGTACCAGATTGTCACGGTGCACCACCTCATCGTAGTCTTTGTAGCCCAAAACCTCAGCGATCTCAGCGGTATGCAAGCCCTTGATCCGCTGGAGTGCCTCACTGCCATAGTTACTAAGACCCTGCGCCACCACCACGCCGTTGTGAACGAGTGCTACCGCGTCACCAAAGTCGAAGCGCCCCTCAACTGCGAAAATACCCCTGGGTAGCAGGCTGCGGCCGGCTTGTAGCGCGCTTAAGGCGCCGTCATCAATCAGCAGTTGCCCATGACTGAGCTGCTCTGCCAGCCAGGCCTTGCGCGCTGGTGTGTGCTTGCCAGCCAGCAGGCGTGTTCCTTGCACCTGGCCCTCAGCCAGTGCCTCGAGCCCTGTACCACCACCACCGATAATCAGCGTTTCGATGCCGGCACGTGCAGCTATCTGTGCCGCGCGCAGCTTGGTCACCATGCCACCAGTACCGCGGCTCGAGCCCACCCCACCCGCCAGCTGCAGAACCTCACGCACATCAGCCACCACCTCAATCCGCTGGGCGTTTGGGTTTTGCCGGGGATCGGCTTCGTAGAGTCCATTCACATCGGTGAGAATCACCAGTGCATCTGCGCCCATCAAATAGGCCACCCAGGCTGATAAGGTATCATTGTCCCCCAGCTTAATCTCAGAGGTTGCCACGCTGTCATTCTCGTTGACAATGGGTATGCTGCCAAGTTTCAGACTTGCCTCCAGGGCATTTTTAGCATTGACATAGCGCTCGCGGTCCTGCACATCAGCAGCGGTCAGCAGCAGTTGCGCCACTGGCCAGGGCGCCAGCGCGCGCGCCCAGTCCATCATTAACAGCCCTTGTCCCACGGCGGCGGCAGCCTGCTTTTCGGGCAGGGTTAAGGGTAACTGAAGTCCTAATCGTTCGCGACCGGCTGCCCCGGCACCACTCGAGACCAGGACGACCTTCCAGCCCAGCCGCTCCTGCAAAACCAGTGTGGCTCTGGCGATGGCCCACATTTTAGGGGCAAAAATACGTCCCGAGGCATCGGTTAAGCTGCTTGTTCCAATTTTGATAACGACACGTCGCCAGCTTCGCACAGCGCTTAGTTTAACGCTCGCTCAGCAAGAGAGCAATTAGGGCTTGCTAAAAAGCAGGAAGTTGAGGGAGGTAGGGGGAACAAGGGGAGGTATAGGAAGATAGGGGAGTAAGGGGGGATACAGGAATAGTACCACGCACTGCTCATTGCTAAACCATCCCCAGCAGCTTCATGCCTTAAAACCAAGCCCGACAAATTGCTTAAAGATTTGAAAGGCGCTTCCCCGCTTCCTAACGCCCTGCTCGGGATAAATCATTGGGTTTATCCCAATGATTTATCCGGAACCGGTATAAAACCACTGGCAGGCGAGGTAAAAAGCAGGTAGGATAACGCATCGGGCTATGTCCCAGATTTGTGAGGTTAAAGTATGCCCCAACTTTCAGAAGCAATCAGAAATCTCAAAGCCTCCGCGACCGTTGCCTTTAATACCAAGGCCAAAGAACTGGCGCGCACCGGTGTGGATGTCGTGGCTATGACGGCGGGTGAGCCGGATTTTCAGCCTCCCGAGCACGTGATTGAGGCCGCCCATGAGGCAATTCGCCTGGGCCTGACCAAATACACCGCCTCTGAAGGCACGCCAGAATTGCGCGAAGCCATCTGCGCCAAGTTCCTGCGCGAGAACCAACTTTCCTATGCTATCGAACAGGTCTGTGTCTCCACAGGTGGCAAGCAGGTTCTTTACAACGCTTTTCGGGCGGTTTTGAACCCGGGCGATGAGGTGATTATTCCAGCGCCTTACTGGGTATCTTATCCGGCGCAGGTGCAACTGGCAGGCGGGGTAACGGTTCCTGTGATGACGACGCCAGAGGTTGGTTTTGTGCCTGACCCGGAAGCAATTCGTGCCGCCATTACCGAGCGTACCAAAATCATATTGCTCAATTCTCCCTGTAACCCAACCGGTGCCGTCTACCCGCGTGAGGTCATTCAAGCCATTGTCGAGATGGCAGCCGAGCGCGACATCTGGGTCTTTTCCGATGACCTTTATGAACATTTGATTTATGAAGGTGAGTTCACATCAGCAGCAGCCTTGGCACCTGACAAAGTGCTGATCATTCATGGTGCCAGCAAGGCCTACGCCTTGACGGGTTGGCGGATTGGCTATGGCATTGGACCCAAAGCCCTGATAGCTGCCATGAACCGTTTGCAAGGGCAGGTGACCGGCGGTGCGAACGCCGTTGCGCAGCATGCCACAGTAGCCGCGCTAAACGAGGTGGAGAAAACGGCTGCTTTTATCGAGATGACCAAGCGTGCCTACGTGGAGCGCCGCGATATTCTGGTGGCGGGGCTGAACGCCATGGGCCTTAAGACCCCCATGCCACAGGGGGCATTTTATGTGATGACCGATACGCGCTCCTTACATGAGGACGAGACCGAGGCGGCGATTATGCTGCTCGAGCGTGCCCATGTGGGTGTGGTTCCTGGCACCGACTTTGAAGCGCCAGGTCAGGTGCGCATGAGCTACGCAACCAGTCTGGAAAATATTCACAAAGCGCTGGAACGTATCAGAAGCCTGCTGGATTAATGCCAGATCTGTAGAAGGAGCTTGAGATGCCCTCACACAAGGTAACTTTTGACAATGCGCAGGGGCAAACACTCAGTGCCAGGCTGAATGTGCCTGATGGCAGTGTGTGTGCCTATGCGCTTTTCGCCCACTGCTTTACCTGCTCAAAAGACCTGAAAGCCGTGCGTCATATCAGCCAGGCACTTCAGGACGCAGGTATCGCTGTGCTGAGCTTTGACTTTACCGGTCTGGGAGCCAGTGAAGGGGATTTCGCCGAGACTTCGTTTTCCTCCAATGTAGAGGATTTGCTGGCGGCTGCGGCATTTCTCAAAAGCGAATTTCAGGCACCCCAGCTCCTCATCGGGCATTCGCTGGGTGGCGCAGCCGTGCTGATGGCCGCCCGACGCCTGTCGGGTATTCGCGCAGTTATCACTGTAGGAGCGCCCGCTGAACCAGAGCATGTCAGGCACTTGCTGCGTGCGTCTGAACCAGAGATTCAAGAGCAGGGTGAAGCTGAAGTCAGCATAGCCGGGCGGTCCTTTAGGATAAAAAACCAGTTTCTTGAAGATCTCGAGGCTAGCCGGATGGCAGACTGCATTGCAGGTCTTCGCGCCGCCTTGCTGATTATGCATTCCCCTGTCGACAATGTGGTGGGAGTGGATAATGCCCGACAGATTTTTGAGCTTGCCAAGCACCCCAAAAGCTTCATCTCACTGAATCAGGCTGATCATCTGCTCACCGGCGAAACAGATGCTAAGTACGCGGCTTCAGTCATGGCAGCCTGGGTCAAGGGCTATCTGCCTGAGGTTGCACGCTGGCAGGATGATGTTGCCAAAGATGCGATTGTCGTACGCACTGGCAGCGGTTACCGCACCGAGGTGCGCGCCAAGGGTTTCGATCTGCTGGTCGATGAACCTGCAGCCTTGGGTGGAACTGATGCTGGACCCAATCCTTATGATTATCTGGCGGTTTCTCTGGCGGCTTGCAAGTCCCTGACGCTGCGGATGTATGCGGATCGCAAGAAGTTGCCAGTGGACGCTATCGAGGTGACCATTCAGCATAGCCGCAAGACCAAGCCAGACGATTCAGAGGGCGAGAAGCACGATCACTTTGATATCGTCATTGACATTCAGGGTGAGCTGGACACACAGGTGCTCGAGCGCATGCTCGAGATTTCCGGACGTTGCCCGGTACATCGGACGCTGGACTCGGAGATTCTCTATGACACGCGGCTCAAGACCTGATAAAGTAAGTTACTCCATGGCATTGCATGATGCCGGTCCATCCGTACTCGCTCCATCCGTACTCGCTCCACCCGGCTATGTCCTCAGAATTGCGAACATACCCTGG
>CAZZPQ010000085.1:0-14301 GCA_964655595.1 uncultured bacterium | reverse complement strand
GGGATAAATCCAATGATTTATCCCGAGCAGAGCGTTAGGAAGGGGGGATTGCTTTTCAAATCTGTAACCAATTTATCGGGCTCGGTATAAGCTGGAGACATAGTCCCCAGGCCTGGCTACAGGCCTCAAAACAGACACTATGAAGGCTTGAGTGGTGTAAACATCACATTCTCCTCTGTGAAGCAAGGTAAACTAGCGTATGAGCAAGTTTCCCTTGCGTGGCGTCCTCATCACGGCGGCAGTGCTGGCCCTGATAATTTTTGTGGTTTCACAAAGCAGCAATCGCAACCGTTACGAATCCAAACCCCTCAATCATTTCTTTGCCCATGTCGACAGTGGCGAGGTACGCTCGCTCGTCGTGAAGGGCAATGAACTAACCGTCACAACGCGGATGAACGAAACCTATACAACCCGCATATCTGCCCCGCTTTCCTTTGACGTTGAGCAGCGCCTGAGTCAACAGGGAATTGAGATTTCCATAGCACAAGCAGATCGCAACTGGGGAAGCATTGCCCTTTACGCCCTGCCTATTTTGGTCATTATCGGCTTTCTCTTCTACCTGATGCGGGGCAACCGTGCTGGAGGTGATGGCGCTGTGTCCTTTGGCAAATCAAAAGCGCGTCTGGTCACAGAAGAAAACAGCACTACACTGTTTAAGGATGTTGCTGGAGTTGAAGAGGCCAAAAACGACCTCAGTGAAGTGGTGGAGTTTCTGAAAAACCCCGGCAAGTTTCATGCTTTGGGTGCCAGAATTCCACACGGGGTTCTGATGGCAGGACCACCTGGCTCAGGCAAGACCCACCTGGCAAAGGCCGTAGCCGGCGAAGCAAAAGTGCCTTTCTTTTCCATCAGTGGTTCGGATTTTGTCGAGATGTTTGTCGGTGTTGGTGCAGCCAGGGTACGTGACCTTTTTGAAAATGCCAAGAAAAATGCTCCCTGTATCATCTTCATCGATGAAATTGACGCCGTAGGACGGCGACGGGGCATGAATATCAATGGCGGGAATGATGAGCGTGAACAGACGCTGAATGCGCTCCTGGTCGAGATGGACGGCTTTGAATCAAAACATGACATCATCATTATTGCCGCAACTAACCGACCAGATGTGCTTGATCCCGCCTTACTGCGCCCCGGGCGCTTTGATCGTCAGGTAGTCGTAGATGCGCCAGATGTGCGTGGGCGCGAAGAGATTTTGCGCATTCACGCGCGAGGAAAGCCTTTAGCAAGAGCTGTCAATCTGCGCACTGTAGCTAAGCGCACACCTGGCTTTGTTGGTGCTGATCTGGAAAACCTGTTGAATGAGGCTGCTTTGGTAGCGGCACGGGCAGGGCGTAAAGAGATACTGCCAGAAGACCTTGATGAAGCGGCGGACCGCGTCGTCATGGGGCCTGAGCGGCGCAGTCGCGTAATAAGCGACAAGGAAAAGCGCATTACCGCCTTCCATGAAGCAGGCCATGCTTTGGCAGCTTATATGCTCGAGTATGCCGACCCAGTCCACAAAATCACCATCGTGCCACGCGGACGTGCCGGTGGCTATGTGATGCGCGTCGCCGAGGAAGACCGCATGTACGCCAGCCGCAATATGCTGCTGGACACCATCGCTGTGGCTTTGGCTGGCCGGGTCGCCGAGGAAATCGTCTTTGCTGACGTGACTACAGGCGCACAGAATGATTTTCAGCAGGCCACCAATATAGCCAAGCGTATGGTAACAAGCTGGGGCATGAGCGACGTCCTGGGAAAAATCGCCCTGTCATCTAGCAGTGAGTCCTATCTGGGCGACTATGAGATGGGACGGCAATACAGCGAAGAAACTGCACGACTGATTGACGCTGAGGTAAAGGTGATTATCGATAAGCAATACCAGCGGGTTCTGGCACTGGTGCAAGAGCACCGCGAGCAACTCGACATGATCGTCAAGGTGCTACTCGAGCGCGAGACGCTTCATGCTGATGAGTTCAGCGCCGTGATGCGCGGTGAACCTCTGGAAGAACGCGAGCCACCAGTTCCAGCTTTCCCAGCAGAGGCGCGTGAGATCAAACCAGAACCAGATAAAACCACAAAAGGCCCCCGCTTTCCAACCGGAATGTCACCCAATCCAGGTTGAGTGATTGGCAAGACTGTTAATGGTAAGCTTTTAGCCATTAGCGTAATACCGCAATGAGAATTGTTGAATTCCCCTATCTTCTTCATTCCTGTATCTTTCCGTTTTTATACGGAGCCCGATCAATTAGTTACAGATTTGCAAAGCAATCCCCGCTTCCTACTTGCCCCCTCTAAACAAAAGCACAGTGACTTTTTGAGGTCACTGTGCTTGGTGTCATTAAAGACAATTTTTGGTTGCGGGGGTCGGATTTGAACCAACGACCTTCGGGTTATGAGCCCGACGAGCTACCAGACTGCTCCACCCCGCGATGCAGCAAAAGAAATTGTAACGCTTATGTCAGTCTTACGTCAAGCGTATGGATTACAAAAATGTCCCTGCTACTTTACCCACTGCTACTAGTGTGCTAGACTGTCCTTTGGTTTTGTGAACGCTCAGACCCCGATCATTCTGTTCGTTCCACCATACAATGCAATTGTAATATTCAGTCTAGCCACCTGAATATGAGGGATGTGATTATGAAAACCTACTTCCCCAAGGAAGTAACTAACAACTGGATGCTGGTGGATGCTGACGGTCAAACCGTAGGACGCTTGGCAAGCCAGATTGCACAGGTACTGCGTGGCAAGCACAAGGTTAACTTTACGCCCAATCAGGCCGGAGGAGACTTTGTGGTTGTGGTAAATGCTGAAAAAGTCGTCTTTACCGGTAATAAACTTGACGACAAGGTCTACACCCACTACAGCGGCTATCAGGGCGGTCTTAAAAAGATCAAGGCCCGCAACGTACTGGCCAACCACCCAGAGCGGATACTCGAGCGGGCTGTCTGGGGCATGCTGCCTAAAAACAGCTTGGGGCGGAGCCTGTTGCGACGCCTGAAGATTTACCGGGGAGCAAGTCACCCCCACAGTGCCCAGCAACCCCAAGAGATGGAGCTTAGTTAATGGAACAATATTACGGAACTGGTCGACGTAAAGCCTCTGTTGCTCGAGTTTTCCTCCGTCCTGGCAACGGTCATATCGTTGTTAACGGTCGCGATTTTCAATCGTATTTTAAAGGAATCTTTCGTGGTGTACAGGCTTTGGAACCCCTCAAGGCCACAGGCACTGTTGGTCGCTATGACGCCCTGATTACCGTCAAGGGTGGTGGACCCAGTGGTCAGGCTGATGCCATTAAACTTGGCGTAGCCCGGGCTCTGGTAAAACTCGACCCAAACTTCCGCGCCACCTTACGTCAGGCTGGACACCTCACACGAGACGCACGTGTGGTAGAGCGCAAGAAGTACGGCCTGCGCAAAGCACGCCGCGCACCCCAGTACAGCAAGCGCTAAACCTATGAAAAGTACAGTTGGAAGGTCCACAACCTTCCAACTTTTTCATTAGACATCTTGCGAAAGTATCAACTGATACCGGGCCCGCTAAATTGCTTAAGGATTTGAAAAGCAATTCCTCGCTTCCTAACGCTCTGCTCCGGATAAATCGTTGGGATAAACCCAAGAATTTATCCCGAACTGCTATGAGCAATCATGAAACCGATAAGCACCGGTGTCCGACTGAATTTTTGCCAGAAGTCGATTTTTCACAGCAAACAGCAAGATACATGGTAGATTGGCAGGATGCTCTTGCGCGCTCGAGTCAATGGTTATCTGGTACATATCTATACGGCGTCCACCCTGATATTCGTAGCACTTGGCATTGAGTGGATACTCAGCGGTCAGTACCGTCTGGCGCTGGTAGCCATGACCATCACCATTCTGATTGACGCCACCGATGGTATGCTGGCGCGGCGAGCACGTGTTACCGAAACAGCTGCGGGTATCGATGGCGCCCTTTTGGACAATATCGTTGATTTTCTGAGCTATGTGGTTTTGCCCATGCTGTTTATGATTCGAGCCGATATGCTTTTGGAACCAAGCATCCTCTGGGTTTCTTTGGTAATGTTTGCCAGTGCCTTGGGCTTTTCACGAACCACTGCCAAGCTTGCCGACAAGGGTTTTTTTGTGGGTTTTCCAAGCTATTGGAATATTGTGGTCTTCTATCTGTTTATGCTCCAGACACCTGCTCTGCTCAACACTGTTCTGCTGGTTATTTTATCGCTCTTTGTCTTTGTACCCATCCGTTTTTTATATGTGAGCCGCTTAAAAGGATCGCGAGCTTTACATTTTATTCTTGGGGCTACCTGGGGACTCTTGTGCTTGTTTGCCCTAGCTATGGAAGCCGGAAACCTGCGAACGGTTCTGGTTTATCTAAGCTTCCTCTATCCGCTGTTTTATACCCTGCATTCGCTGTGGCTGGATATGGAAGACCGCATGCCAAATCTCATGTCACGCCTGCGTCCCTAGCATCACTCAGTCACCCTTTTCATAGCGGTTCAGCCGATAACTGCCAAAGAGCAGAGGTAAGATCGTTCCCAAAAGTGTTATCAAGAGTACGGCTAGCAGATATAAAAGACCACTGGCTTGCAGCCAAAAAATCTGGCTGGGGTTTTGTAGTGCTTGCCAGGCAGGCCAAGCGAGTAGCGCGGTCATAATAGCCGCGTAAGCTAGCGACAAGGTCATATAGAGAAGTCCACCAGGTGACAGGGGTATTTCTGCTGGATTGCTAGCGTCAAAGCGGGGAAAGGCTGCCCCAAGACCAATACCTAAACCAGTAATCACCAAGGCAGAGGATAAACCCGCAATCGGTGCGGCAATCGCCAGATTAGGGCTAAGATCAATCATGATGGCGGTCGCCATACCCAGACCAACACCCAGCAAAATCATAAGAGGAAGGGCGTTCCAGAACTTGACCATCACAATCTGGTGAGTACTTAAGGGACTGGTACGCAAAATCCAGAAGCCTTCACCTTCCAGCGATACCATCGGATAGCTGATGCGTACGCCGATACCCGCCAGAATAAAGGTCAAAAATGCCAGGTTCATAGTGCCAATCGCATCCTTGAAACGTTGTAAGTCAACGCTTATGCTGCTGACACTCACCAGGTACACACCGACCAAAGAAGCCAGCACCAGCAGTTGCGACCACTGGCTGGGATCGCGCAGGAGCAGGCGCTGGTCCTTGACAATAATGCTGGCACTACGCCCCAGCTTGTAGAGGGGTCGTTCCCAAAAGCTAGCCGGGCGGATGCTGGTATCAAGTCTGGGAGAGCCGCTCTCGAGCGAACGAATCCAGCCTTCACGGTAAGCATAGGCAGCCAAACGGGCCAGCAGCCACAGCAGTAGCAGCGATAAACCTGCCAACAGATAAATACCAGGGCTAATCTGACCCCCTAGTGCTGCCCAGGTTGCCGCAGTAGTCCAGCTAGTGGGTAACCAACCTGCCTCGAGCTGGGCAAAGCGGGCCAGCAGAATCTCAAACTCCTCAGGCGTCATGGCAGTAAGTTGTTCCGGCCTAATGACACGTAGTGCCAGAATCAGCGCCGCTGCCAGGACGACGCTGAGGGCAGTAGCAACTTCCTTGACCTTGCCAGCGGGTGCGATACGCATGAGCAACAAAGCCAGAAAACTACCCAGGGCTACTGGCAAGGCATAAAGTGCCAGTAGCGAAGCAATCGCCAGCGGGTAGTACGCTGCTGGTGCCTGACGCTCAAGCCCCAGGCCCAGCAGTACCGGAATGGTCAGCATAGCCGGGAGCATAGCCGCACTCAGGTAGGTCTCGGTAACCTTGAGGTAAAAGATGCGGCTGGGCTTGATGGGTAAACTCAGTAAAAAAGGTAAATCTGTCGAGCTGTAGAGCGTGGTGATAGCTGTTGTCAGGACACTAAAGGCAACACCCAGCATCAAGAGGCCAAAGAGGCTCTCGAGCCCCCGCTGCATTACTGCATCAGCAATGCTGCCAATGGCCGGATAGCCATCGATAAAGCGCACACCACGCCGCGTCAGGTTCAGAATACCCCAGAAGATGAGTGATAGAAAACCCAGACCAACAAGATAGCGCAGCGGCTGACGCCTGCTGCTATTGATTAGCCCCCGTAAGCGCATGGCAAAGACCGTCATGACTTAGGGCTGAGATCCTCTTCGGTAAGCCTGAGAAAAATGGTTTCCAGATCGTCATGCTCAATGCCTCCGTGCAGCCGTAACTCAGCCAGGTTACCCTCGGCAGCAATGCTGCCACGGTGCATGACGATGACGCGGTCGGCAACCTCCTCAGCTACATCCATAGAATGTGTGGTGAGCAGTACCGTCCTGCCTTGTCTGGCATAGTCTTTCATCAGCTTGCGCACTTGCAAAGCAGCTCTGGGGTCGAGACCGACCATGGGTTCGTCGATAACCAGAACCGGTGGCTCGTGAATGAGTGCGGCGATGAAGGTCAGCTTTTGCCGCATCCCATGAGAGTAGGCTTCGATGAGTTCATTGCCAAACTCGTGCAGACTAAAAAACTCGAGCCACTCCTGGACTTTGTGCTCATGCTGGCTGAGACCCCGCAGATGACACAAAAACCTGAGCAACTCGCGCCCCGTCAGTTTTTCATAGAGATACGGACGATCAGGTACGTAACCCAGCAGCTCTTTGGCACGCAGGTCTTTAACTACATCAAAACCTGCCAGGCGAATACTGCCGCTAGTCGGCTTGATGAGACCTGTAATACTCTTGATAGTCGTGGACTTACCCGCGCCATTGGGCCCTAAGAGCCCCAGGACTTCACCAGGACGGGCGGTAAAGCTGATGCCCTTTACCGCCCGAATCCGTCCGTAGTTCTTGCTGAGGTTATCAACCTCGATCACATATTCAGTTTAATTGCCCTGTGCCAGTTGTGTCAGTAAGGTTTCATACGCGACCGACAGGATGCTGTCACCCTCGAGAGTGACCAGAGCTTCACCCTGTTGCTCACTCAGGTTGCGGCTAGGCTCAGTGGTGACAAAACGGAAGGTGCCATCTTCCTCAATTACTGCGCTGCCCATGGACTGACCATCAACGATAAACTCGATACTTTGTCCTGGCGAACCTTGTCCCTCGATCGAGACACGCTTGGGAAAGCGGTCATCCTTGACCAGAAGGTCTGGGGTGATACCATTGTCGCTGATACTGCGGCGCTCTGGAGTGAGCCATTCAAAGGAAATGTAAGCAAGCTGACCACCGTCGGTCAGCGAGATAACGCTCTGCGCCACACCTTTACCAAAGGTCTGCTCACCGATAACCAGGGCACGCCCATTTTCCTGCAGGGCACCCGCCACAATCTCAGAAGCAGAGGCCGAATTATCATTGACCAAAACGACCATCGGTAAATCAAAGGCCGCTGGGTCAGCCGAAGCGAGCCGCTGAGTGACGCCTCGTGCACGCTGGAAAACGATGTCACCTGAGCTTAAAAACTCATCGGCAACCAGAATACCCTGATTCAAAAGACCACCACCGTTATCGCGCAGGTCCAGAATCAGCGAGCTGATACCCTGCTCCTTGAGGCGATTTAAGTGCTCGACCATCTGATCGTAAAGCCGCTGATTGGCGAAGGTGGTAAGTCTCAGGTAGCCCACGTCATTAGCGAGTACCGTGGATTCCACACTGACGATCTCAATGCGACCACGCGTGATACTAAACTCGACAAATTCAGACATACCAGGACGCAGCATCTTGAGGTTGACCACAGTACCTCCAGGGCCACGAACAACATCTGCCACTTCGGAGGGGGTGAAGTCCTCGACATTCATACCGTCAACTTCCATAAACACATCGCCCCGCAGAATGCCAGCATTCCAGGCAGGTCCATCGCGGTAAACATTGATGATTTCGACGCCCCGCCCTGTTTGACGGTTCAGAGGCGAGAGAACCGCCCCAATGCCCTCAAAAGACCCAGATAAGTCCTGGTTGCGTCTGGCGGCTGCCTTGGGGTCTGAGTAGTAGGAAAAGCGGTCATCCAAGGCCTCGAGCATGCCATTAATGGCACCCCGTATAATGGCCTCATCATCAACATCGCTCAGATAATTGGATTTCAGCGCCCCATAGGTTTGCATAAATGCCCTACCCGCAGACGTATTCAGAAACTCATCTGTATAATCCCGCGAAAGTTGTGCGTTGACCAAAAAAATTGACAGCACTAAAACCAGTAGTGCGACTATCCATCTTTGTTTCATTGTGCCTCCAAGTTCATGATTTAGTATACGCGCTAAGATGAGGACTTTCGGTAAGCTTTTCTACGCGTTGTAGAAGCTAATACGGAGCCCGATAAATTGATTGCAGATTTGAAAAGCAATCCCCGCTTCCTAACGCCCTGCTCGGGACAAACCCAAGGATTTATCCGGAACAGGTATAAGCCTGCTGCCTTGGCCAAAAACCTTTACTCTGCTTTTATCTCCCGTCTTATGCCAATTATCTGCTGAAGTGGCTCAAGCGGAGTACCGCTATTTCAATCACCTAATACCAATTCGGGTAATTCCGTAAGGAAATAACCCGAGCGTAGCGAGATGAATCAGATACCGATTCTGATAAGAAACGAAACCAACTGGATTTTGTTATTGTATTATCGGAATCGATATAAACGGTATTACTGTAAGCTTGTCTACAAAAATATAGCGCCCTGCATGAAGAAAGTCTAAAGAACCTTTCATCTGAACGTCCTTGCCTCTGCAGCACAACAACTCCTACAAAGCCCTTTTGCTGGAAGCAGAGCCTCAAGGAACCTAGCCGCTCCACGTTTAGCCACCCATTGAGGCGAATGCTTTTTACTCGGTACAATAACGAAATCCAGCCTGGCAAAAGGCAGGAGCCGCTTATACTGCTCCTGATAAATTGCTTAAAGCTTTGCCACTTCCTCGCTTCCTGCTCGCCCTGCTCGAGACAAACGATTGGGATAAACCCAAGGATTTATCCGGAACTGGTATTGCCTCTCACACTGGTATTGCCTCTCACGTGGAAGCTTTCGGGATGATATCAACATAAATGATTCCCCTGGTTCAGAAAATATGCAGGCTACACCTCTGCTAATCAACCTGTACAGCTCATTCGGCATGGGGTATCAGGTATACTATTTTATGCGTATTCTCTTTGCCAGCAGCGAGGTCTATCCGTTTAGCAAAACCGGGGGTCTGGCAGATGTTGCCGGAGCCTTGCCAGAAGCTCTGGTAAACCTGGGGCACGAGGTGCTGGTCGTTAGCCCCTGGTATAAAAGCCTGAAAGTAGCTGAGCCCTTGTGGATTGCTGACGAATGGGTGCCTTTTGATGGGGACATTACAACATGTGGAATAGGCACGCTCGAGCGCCAAGGTGTGCAGTACGCCTTTATCGGGCATGAGCTCTTTCAGCGCGATGAGCTCTACGGCTACGCTGATGATGTCAAACGCTTTGCACTCTTTAACCGCGCCATACCCCAGGCCGCCGCACGGCTGGGCTTTCAGGCTGATGTTGCACACGCCAATGACTGGCACAGTGCCTATCTGGCGATGGTGCTCGAGCATGGTTGGCATATGCCTGCGGGCTATGCGGGCCTGCCCACCGTATTTACCATCCACAACATTCAGTACCAGGGCAATTCAGGCATCGCTGAAACCCTGTACTGGCTACGCCTGCCAACTTCTCTGGGCGACAGCTACATGAATCACTTTGGTTCAGCCAATGCCATGCAGGCAGGTCTGGGCTTTGCGCAGCGTGTGACCACGGTGAGCCCCACCTATGCCGAGGAAATTCAGCGCCCCGAGTACGGCTATGGTCTGGACGGCAGCCTGCGACACATCCGACACAAACTTCTTGGCATTTTGAATGGGATTGATACCGAGCTGTGGAATCCTGAAGCAGATACGCTCTTACCGGCACGCTACAACAGGGACAGCCTCGAGCTTAAAGCATTAAGCAAAGATCTGCTCTGTGAGCGCTTTGGTCTTGATCCGGGCATTCCGCTGATTGGCGTCGTCTCACGTCTGGCTGACCAGAAGGGAATCGATGTCTTGCTGGACTCGGTTCCTGGCCTGCTGTGGCAAAACTGGAACCTTATGGTTCTGGGTTCGGGTGAAACCTGGATGGAGAATGCCTTGCGGCACTTGAGCACTCAGCACCCTGGGCGAATTGGCAATTATACCGGCTACGACGAGGCGCTGGCACATCTGATCTACGCAGCCAGCGACGCCCTGCTTATTCCCAGCCGTTTTGAGCCCTGTGGCCTGACGCAACTGATCGCTATGCGCTATGGCAGCATCCCGATTGCACGGGCAACAGGTGGTTTGGTGGACACCATCCGCCATGACCAGACAGGCTTTCTTTTTAGTGACCTGAACACCGAGGGTTTGCTCTGGGCCAGTGGTGTGGCTCGAGGTGCTTTTGCCGCCACGGATCACTGGCGCTACATGATGCGCAGCGCCATGCAACAGGACTTTTCCTGGCAAGCCTCGGCAAAGCAGTATGAAGCACTTTATGAGACAGTACGACGGTCATAACGTAAGGAATAAAATGATGACGAATAAAGAAACCTGGCAAGACGCATTGGCACAAGGACAGGCTCGAGCAGCCTTGCTGCTCTACCGTAGCGCAGACCTGGGCGACGAGACAACTGAGGAAACACTTAACTTGCTGGACGATATTCAGCAGGCACTCCGCCACAAACAGCCCCAGAAGGCCGAGCGGCTCTTGCAAGAACTCGAGCAACCCGCAGACATTCTGGACTGGCAGCTATTCAGGAGTGACTTTGCCAAACTCAAATCTGCGAGTGAACTGCTGGACGAACGCAAGCTTGATGAGGCGCAGGAAGTACTTTCAGGTATCAATGCAGCTCTACTGGCAGCTGAAGTCGAAACCCTTAAGGGGACACTGGGCATCTACACTAATAATCTGGAAGCAGCTGAGCAGCACTTTCTGGCAGCGGTGGTGCATGATCCAAAGTATTACCGGGCGATCACCAACCTGGGCAACCTGGCACTGGAACGAGGAGCGCTCGAGACCGCCATTGCACACTACCAAGAAGCGCTGGGTATCAATGATGAATTTGCCAATGCCTACCACAACCTGGCGATTGCCTACCGCAAACAAGGCAAAATTGCTAAAAGTGTCCAACTGCTCAAAAAAGCTCAAACACTCAGCAACAAGCGCTACCGCGATGAAGCACGCGAGTCATTGCGTGGCGGCAGGGTGCGCAGTTTTAAGGCAGGTCGCTGGCTACTCTATGGCGCGATCATTCTGGCCATATTTTTCTTTTTGCGCAATCAGGGGACGTTTTAAAAGCAGCCCTTCCTGAAAAACCCGCAGCTAGGTCTCAGGCTGCAGGCTGATATGAACACACTTTAAAATCCAGTAGTCATACCTGGCCTCGAGTTTTTCATACAGTGGTTTTAGATAGCGCTGCTCCTCCTGCGCTAATGCTGCTATAGCCTCCTGAATCAGTCGGATATCCGGCTCGCTTAGCGCAGTTGCCTCTTCTAGCGTCAGGTCTCCCCGGGCAACCAGTTCGACAAGGTGGTTTTCGATAGTACGCGGCGTGAGGTCACGCTCTTGAGCGATTTCCACTATACTTTTAGCTGCCAAAAAGAGTTCAAGGGTTCGCGCATAGGTATCAGCTTCTGACACTTCACTGACTGGCTGCGGTTCTGCTGCTCCCGCGTAGTGCTCGAGAATAAGCTTCAGAAAAGCGTCCCCATAGCGCTCTAATTTACTGTGACCAATACCGTGAATCGTGCCCATACGCTGCAAGGTCCGAGGCTTAAGTTCAGCCATCTGCTTGAGCGTGGCATCGTGAAAGATGACGTAGGCAGGTACATTTTGCTCCTTGGCCAGCTGAGCTCTTAAGGCGCGAAGGTGCTCAAACAGCGCATTGACCGAGGGTGACAAAGCCAAGGCAGTTTTTCTTGTCTTGGTCTTTTGTGGCAGCGGATCACGCCTGAAATAGACTGACAGTTGGCCCTTTAATACAGCAGCACTCGTTTTGGCCAGCCGCAACGCGCCAAAACCTTGGGCATCGGTGGTAAGATAAGCCGCCGCGACCAGTTGCCGAAATACCGAGCGCCACTGTTTTTCGTTCAACTCCTGCCCAATGCCATAGGTACTTAGTCGCTCATGTCCGAGCGTTTGCATGCGCGGTGTCGTTTTGCCCAGCAGGATATCGATGACGTGACCCGCACCAAACCGTTGCCCACTACGGACAACGGTCGAAAGCGCTTTTTGTGCCTGAACCGTGCCGTCCCAGGTCTCGACTTCAGTGAGGCAGGTATCACAGTTACCACAGGGTTCAGCGAGTTGTTCACCAAAATACTCGAGCAAGAGCTGCCGCCGACAGCGTGGGGACTCACAAAACCCAAGCAGTTTCTCGAGCCGCTGCTGCTCGACGCGCTTAAACATCTCGTCAGCCCCAGAAGACTCGAGCATACGTCGCATCGTCACCACATCCGCGAGCCCATAGGTCATAAAGGCGTCAGCAGGCAAGCCATCGCGTCCCGCACGACCTGTTTCCTGATAGTAACCCTCAAGGCTTTTGGGTAAATCCAGATGCGCCACAAAGCGCACATCCGGTTTGTCGATACCCATACCAAAAGCGATCGTCGCTACCATCACCAGGCCATCTTCCCGTAAAAACCGCTCCTGATGCTTTTGCCGCAGCTGACTCGCCAAACCCGCATGATAAGGCAGTGCGCTGACACCGCGCTTCTTTAACCACAGCGCAGTCTCATCTACGCTTTTGCGTGAGAGGCAATAGACAATACCAGCGTTCCCCTGCTGCTCAGTTTGGTAAAATGCCAAAAACTGCTCCCTAGCATTTTGCTTATCGACCACGCGGTAACGAATATTGGGTCGGTCAAAACTGGAGATAAACTGTTGCGCTTGTGCCAGCTGCAACTTCTCAAGAATTTCGCGGCGCGTCATTTCATCGGCAGTGGCGGTCAGCGCAATGCGCGGCACCTCGGGAAACAACTCTGCCAGGATAGAAAGCTGTAAGTACTCGGGGCGAAAATCATGCCCCCACTGCGACACACAGTGCGCTTCATCAATGGCAAAAAGGGCAAGCTTCAGGCGTTTTAGCAACTCCAGAAAGTGCTCGGTCATGAGACGCTCTGGCGCAACATAGAGTAAATCCAGGTCGCCGCGCAGGAGTTGCTGCTCAACGTCATAGGCTTGCTGGGCACTCAGGCTCGAGTTCAGATACGCTGCCCGCACACCTAGCTGCAACAGTGTGTCTACCTGATCTTTCATCAGCGCAATGAGCGGTGAAACAACCACGCCAACACCCTCTCGCAGAAGTGCCGGCAATTGGTAACAAAGTGACTTACCACCTCCCGTAGGCATCAGCACCAGGGCGTCACCACCTGCTAATAGTTCAGCGATAATCGCGTCTTGGCTACCTCTAAATTCCGAGTAACCAAAGGTCGCTTTCAGCAGGGCTCGAGCTTTGTCTAACATCAGCTTTATTGTTGCATTTTGGAACGCAGAGCCGCCAGCGAAGGCTTACAGGCAACTCCCGCATTTAGCTGGTACAAGCCGGGGGCTTGAAAGCTACGCAGCAACATGACTTAAGGTTTTGTCGTGGAATTGCTGCATATCAGGCAATATTACGCCTTTGGTTGGAGGCCAGCCAGGAGTCAGTATGCAATACTAAGCGCGGGATTTTCGCAGATTAGCAGAAACAGTTACATCAGGAGGCGGCAGGCTTATGAAAAACAGGTTTATGAGCAATGGATTGCAAAAAACGCAGGAACTCGTCAAACCCATTCTGGCATTTGTAGCAGTGCTTTGGCTGCTCGAGTTAATCGACATCCTGTTTTTCAGACAAGGTCTCAACAGTCTGGGCATTCGCCCGCGCAGCCTCGAAGGTTTGCGCGGCATCCTTTTTGCACCGCTGCTGCACGCGGGTCTGGGCCATCTGGCAACCAACACCTTGCCTCTTTTGGTACTGGGGTTTTTTGTTTTACTGCGCGGCTTTTCTACCTTTCTCGTGGTCACAGCGACCGTCTGGCTGGTAGGAGGTCTGGGAACCTGGCTGACTGGTGGGGTGAATACCCTGCACTTAGGCGCCAGCATCATCGTCTTTGGCTATTTGGGCTATCTTCTGGCTCGAGCCTTTTACGAGCGCAGCCTGAACGCCCTCCTGATTGCTGTGGTGGTTGGACTGCTCTACGGCGGCGCACTCTTTGGTATCCTGCCTTTGCGAAGTGGGGTATCCTGGCAGGGGCATCTGTTTGGGCTTGTTGGGGGTATTCTGGCTGCCAGAATGGGTACAAAGCCAAAGACTAGCTGAATTCAACATCGCCTGGAGGGTATTCGAAAAACCACTCAGGCTGTACCCCATCTTAATCAG
>CAZZPQ010000084.1:1862-14399 GCA_964655595.1 uncultured bacterium | reverse complement strand
CCTGACTTTGTACAGCTATATCGATATATGCGGCAAGCACAATTATCCATACCTTGTACCAAGCCCTCTAGCCGAATGTCCCAGCAGAAAAGCTGTATACTTATAGCCTCATCTTAGGCAAGCCCGTTCTATAGCTCCTTTTGGCCATTGCGTTCATGTAGTCGGGCGTAGCCGAAGGCGAGCCTTGGCGTAAGCCGTGGCAATCTCGGGTTTAACGTTTGCGGTAAACGATTGGCGGCGAGCTTGCTTCTCTCCACTGCGTTCCGCTCGCAACGACAAAGTGTGTAAGGTGAGTGCTTAAGTAAAACGGAATGACTCTATTTTGATCGTTCTTATTTCCTTCGGAAACTCGCTCTGCTCGGAACAGGCACTCTCGAGCACTCTCGAGTAAGAATTTTGTAAGAGTTTGGCTGCTATACTAAAAGAAATAGGATCCGTAACGTCAGTGGTTGATTTGCAACCACTACGTATTGATGTCTGGCCGTTTGATGTCTAGCTGTTTGTTATTTATCTGTAGTATTCCATTAGGTTTTTGCTTTTGTCCTTGGCATGGGAGATAGGAGTAAGGACATGCACACAGACCCACAACATACACTCAGCCAAGCAATTCGGCGCAGAGTTTCAGAGATCATCAGGGGTAATATTAGCATGACCCGCAGCACAGCAGCTAGCCAAGGCCCACAAACCAATATCAGAGTTTACAGGCGGCCATAAGCTAAAGAATCTGGGGAGAGGAGAGTCACCATGAACATCGCGCTACCCCATCCACAAAGTGCAGTAACCACAGTAAGCAACCTGCCAACACTACTGCATCAGATTGAGCACCATCCCTTAGCAACCTTGCTAGTCCAACTACCAACAAGGCAGATATTTGCTGCCAATGATTTGCTATACAAGACGCTGGAGCTTTCTCCTAAACAGCCCCGCCGGACGTTGGATGAGCTTAAACTAAGCACTTTACTGAGCCAAAAGCCAACGGTCCTTCGCCACCGTCTGACTAGCGGACGAGAGCTTCTTTTATTAGGAATGGCGCGAACCTATCAGCTTGAGGATTTGGGCGAAGAGTTTGCTTTTTTAAGCCTTCTCGAGCTGGAAGCACCACCCGCCGAAAACCAGCAGGACGCCTGCGAACTGTTTGGCAGGTTTATTACCTACAGCCCTGCGCCCAGTCTGCTGCTCGAGCTTGACAGTCAGCGGGTTGTGGCTGTCAATCACAGCCTGCTAAATCTGCTGGCTTTCACGCGTGATGAGGTGTTGGGGCAAAAGTTACTGAGCTTAAATGTACTTGAACATCCACGACTATTCGAAAAGGCAAAGCAGTATCTACAAACACAGGCAGGCTTTAAGGCTCTGGAACTGCAACTTCGGGCAAAGTCCGGGGTCTGGCGAACAGTTTTGCTGGGAGCAAATGCCTTTGACTGGCAAGGACGTCGCTACGCGCTGATGACGCTGGTCGATATCGGTGAACGCAAGCATACCGAAGAACAGCTCAGTAAAGCCATTCAGGCCAGCCTGCTGGACGCCGAGCAGCTCAGTCACGCCATCATGGAAAAACTATTACAGCAAGACGCAGCTACGGGTAATCACAACCATTTACAGGACCTGACCGAGCGGGAAAAAGATGTACTTGAGCTGCTGGCCCGTGGTTGGGATAACCAACAGATTGCAGCCGACCTGGGTCTGTCTGTCCAGACGGTACGCAACTATGTAAGTCGTATCTACGAAAAACTGGACTTACATTCTAGGGCCGAGGCTGTCGTCTGGGCTCGAGAGCGCGGTCTATGCAAGTAAACCCGAACCCGCTAAACCGCTTATAGATGAAAAGCAGTTCCTCGCTTGCTAACGCTTTGCTCGGGATAAGCCCAGCAATTTATCCGGAACTGATAAAAAACCCCTGGACAGTGCCCAGGGGTTGGCTTGGCCATGGCGCTTTTACGGCGCAATGGATGTTACTTCGGTGGTCACAAGCGGTAAGAAACCTGCCTGCTGCACAGGGTTCGTGTAAGTGGCCCTGGCAGTGATGCTGGCATTGCCACTGGCGGTGGCTGTAGCCTCAATCACGTACAGGAAGACAGGTTCAGGATTACCAAAGCCCAGATCGCGCGCGGCAAAACGTACCGTGCAGACACCGTCCAGACCAGCAAAGCTGGCGTAGGCGACAAAGTCCCAGCTGCTTGTGGCAGTGTTGTATTGCCAGAGCGAGTGACTGCTGGTATTGGGTGTTAGCTGCGCTGGGTCACCCGCACAATCCAGCTTCGTTTCCAGGCTGACATTACGGGCAATGCCCTGACCGATATTGGTCACCGTGAGGTAGTAGTAGTAGTTATCATTGTCTCTCACGTTGGCAACTCGGTTTGCGGTATTAGGATTGGCACCGTCATATTCCGACAAACTGTCAAGCTCTAACCAGGGCTCACCCGGCGGTGGCACGACTGTTACTTTAGCGCAGTCACGGATGCCGTAGCGCAGGTTGGCGTGCATGCTGTGATGCAGTGGTTCAGCATCCCAGGGGCGCTGCTCGAGCTGTGTCCAGTCGCGGTCCTGATTCCAGGTCGTTTCTGGCTGGTTGAGGTTATCTGCATCCAGGAAGGCGCAGTTGTACCAGTAGTCGTCTTTCGGTTCAATGCAGTTCGTACCGATGCACACAGGCTTCATGGTCGGCATGCCACCAGGGGATGGCAGATTGGCCCTCAGCGCAATGCGCGTCGTGCCCTCAGCGCGGTAATTCATAAGCGCTACAGTATCCCACAAAGCGGCCTTATCACGGATGAACTGCACACTGTAGTTGCTGCTTCCAACCTTCAGTGGCGCAGCGCTGACAAAGTCAAGACCCGTATCAAAGACATCTTTGACCTGTACGTTGCGACCATAAGGGTTGAAGCGTGGACCCGTGAACTCATCCGGATAGCTGGCCTCGAGCTGGTTATAGCGCAGGCGTGTTGGGTTCTTGATAGTGATATCGAAGTAGGCTACCTGACCCGTTTCCATCGGCATGGGTGGGTCGATCAGTTGCTTGTCAATGCTGAAAATGGGTCTGACAGCATGGAGAATCACATCAGCCTTGTTGATGGCACCGTGGAAATCAATCTTGACCTGATGGCCTCCCTGGCCCAGGTGATTACCCGTGTAGAAAGTTGCGGTAACATCATCGACGGCTGCGCCATTGATAACAGCATAAGGGTCTTCATAGCAGTAGCTTCGGTTAAGTGCTGTGCCAATGGGCTGAACCTGATAATTAACAGCAGCTCTGACATCCTCGGCGTCCATGCAGAAACCGGGTTTTTGCCTGATGTACACCTCCACCGTAGCGGTGATGCTCTCACCGGGCTCGAGTTTATCAAAGCGACCATCTGCAACGGCCATGAAGTTCCAGGTCACCACGTGGTTGACACCGTCATAGGTCGCACCAGCAGGATTCAGACTAGACTTGATCAGCCCAAGTTCGGCAGGTAGCGCGTCTGCAATTGTCAAATCATAAACCGGCTCAGTACCTTCATTTTCCACAGTGATTCTATAGGTCGTGGTAAAGACACCGCCCGAGGTGATAGCCGGGTCATCGATAGCTGCCAGGGTATGATCAGGCAGGTTGCGAGGTTCAGTTGCTTCATAGAGATGATGCTCTGGCCCTGCCCAGGTCAGCACATGATTATCAACCACCTTGCTAATCGACAGGTAACTGCCGACCCAGCGCTTGGTGACTGTGAAGTCCTTAAGTGCAAAACCATAAAGCTGATCGCCATAATTAAGCTCAACAAACAAAGTGGCTTTCACCGTGGCTTCAATCGGCAGATCCCGCAAGCCAATCGTGGCTTTCGGAACGAGTCGAATCACAGCATCCTTATCATGTGTGCAAACATCATTCAGTCCGGCTGTTAGACCAGCGTCACAGCCTTCAATATCAACGACATCTGCTGGCTTGCCATCTTTATCCAATTCACTGATCACTTCAAACCTTATGTGACCCAGGCTAGCTATCGCCAAAGCAGTACGGGGCTGCAGTTGATAGAGTTCCGCCTTGATTTCAAAGGCATTGGGGCCCCTTGGATTGAAGATGTTGGTTTCCGTAAAGGACTTGCCGACCCTGCTACCCGTATAGCTACCATTTAGGTACAGGTGGCTGATATTGAAGAAGAATGCCTTGAACTCGGTAAGTGCCATCGTGCCGTTGGCATTTTCGGCAGCAACCACAAGCTTGGCTGGTACATTCAGCAAATCAAAGGTGGGATCCGGCACGCCAAAAGTTGCATAGAGTGTAAACTTGGCCAAACCATCTGCGTCTGTAAAGATGCTGTCGCGGAAGGAGGCAGGCTGCAAGGATGCCTTTGGTGCACAGCCACGGATTATGGCAATGCGATCAGCAACGCCACTACCATCGGCAATGGTGACGCTGAGTTGGGCACCGACTACAGCTTTGCCCTGATCATCTGTGGCTTTGACCTTAACGCAGACGTTTTCTTCAGTTTGTGCAGCATAAAGCATGACGTCTTTCAGGCTGTTGACTTCCTTAATGGCAGGCAGCAGCTGACCGCTGTCATCCTTGACTGCAACGACTTCCAGGGTTTTAACTGCTTTGGGTGGTACTGGGGGTGTGCCTGGGGGTTGACCTGGTGTTCCACCCGTAGGTTTCAGGTACACCAGGGTAACATTGGTAGTGCTGCTCGCTTCAACCTTGACGTATTCACCTGTGGGGTCAAGCATGCCACTAACAGGCATACCGTCAACCGCATAGGTACCGGGCGTCAGATTGGGAATGAAATGAGCGCTATTGACAACTCCCTGGAACGTCATGTTTCCTTCATGGGCAACCGTAATTTCAGCACTTTCGATGCCGTCAAGCACAATATTCAAGTTACCCAGGGCAGGTGGCGTTTTGTTAAAGGAGGTGTCGGGACTACAACTGATCAGGAAAGCTGCCAGAACTGCTAGTAGTAGCAGCCAGGATATCCTAAATCTAGACATGATCGACCTCCAGCCAATCATTGAATACTTTGGGTTTGAGAGGCTCCCAGGCATCTTGCATTTTATAAAGGCATCTTGCATTGCATAAAAAGCCTGGGCAGCGCAAACAGGTGTCAGCATAGCTGGCAGTTCTGCCAGACAGCTGAGCAGGCTTGCATTGACACATGGTTGTCAAAGACACAGTCCGCATGGAGTATTCTGCTCACTTAGTGATGATTTGCAGTCAGCGTCCAGTACAACACTCACAAGGTGAAGCACTGAGGTGTCAAGCAAGACAAGACAAAAACAAGTCCATCGGATATCACCTTGACCCTTTCATATCATGAGAGAAAGATGAGTTTTTCCACTGCTTAAAGGGTAGCAAGGTCATCCTTCGCTGCCTAGGCACGGGCGTACTCACTAACAGGTATTCTTGACCTACTGAGGTTTCATCAAAGCTTAAATATTCCAGCAGCAGTTCAGGGCAAAACCTTATACCGAGACCGATACATTGGTTAAAGATTTGAAAAGCAGTTCCTCGGTTCCTAACGCCCTGCTCGGGATAAGTCATTGAGTTTATCCCAATGACTTATCCGGAACCGATATATAGCGTAGGGCCCTGTTTGCCTTCGGGAAGACAAGCAATCAGGGACTGAAATGCCATACTATGGCTGGCAGCAAGAACAGTGCGATACCCGAGGTCTATACGTTTGAGGAGATTAGCGTGAATATCACCGTTAAGGTCAACAAGAAACCCGTCACCCGAACTGTTGAAGCCCGCAGACTTCTGGTTGACTTCCTGCGCGAAGATCTGAATCTGACAGGTACAAATGTCGGCTGCGACAGCAGTCAGTGTGGCGCCTGTATGGTGAATGTCAATGGTGAGCTGGTCAAATCCTGCACCGTGCTGGCTGTTCAGGCTGATGGCGCGGAGATTACCACTATCGAAGGACTGGCTGAGGCGGGTGAGTTTCATCCGGTTCAGGCGGCATTCTGGGATAAGCACGGCTTGCAGTGCGGCTTTTGTACTCCAGGCATCATCATGGCAACATTGAGTTTGCTCAAAGAGAACCCTACTCCCGATGACGCTGACATAAAACACGCTCTGGAGGGTAATCTCTGCCGCTGCACAGGCTATCAAAACATCATACTGGCAGTCAAAGAGGCGGCCAAGCGCTTGCAGGAGGTAGCAGCATGATTCCAGCAGCCTTTGATTACTACCGTGCCAGCAGCGTTTCTGAAGCCCTGTCACTCTTAGCACAACACGAAGGTGCCAAGTTTCTGGCTGGTGGCCACAGTCTGATTCCGGTTCTTAAATTGCGCCTCAGCGAAGTCCCTGCCCTGATTGACATTCGTCAGGTCAGCGAGCTGCGAGATATCAGCAAAGAAGCAGATGCCTGGCGCATTGGTGCGCTCACCACGCATCGTATGCTCGAGCACCACCCCAGTATCCCCACCGCGCTCAGTGAAGCCGCCGCCTTAATCGGCGATCCAGCCATTCGCAATCGCGGCACCATCGGCGGCAGTCTGGCCCATGCCGACCCAGCCTCAGATTTACCGACTGTTATCCTGGCACTTGGAGCAACACTGCACTGCGCCGGCCGGGGCGCTGAGCGCAGCATCGCTGCCGATGACTTTTTTACAGATATGTTTGAAACGGCTTTGGCTGAAGACGAACTTCTGCTTCATATTTCGATACCCAACAGCTTCAGCGCCACTGCCTATGAAAAGTTGTCTAACCCTGCCTCGCGTTATGCCATGGTCGGTGTTGCAGTAGCGCTTAAGATGCAAGACGGCATTTGTCAGCAGGCGCGGGTAGCAGTGGGGGGCCTGACACCTCTGGTTCAGCGCTGCCCCACCGTCGAGGCTGCTCTTAAAGGCCAGCAACTAAGCAGCGAACAACTCAGTACTGCGGCTCAGGCTGTAAAGAGTGACCTGTTGGCAGATGACATCATGGGAGACATGCACGCAAGTAGTGAATACCGCCTGGGCGTCGCTCCGGAAATCCTCAGGCGTGCCCTTATTAAAGCTACTCTTAGAGTACAGGAGGAAGGATGAGCCACTACACGCATCTTGGTAAAGCAAGGCGCATCATCGATGGCGCTGAAAAAGTCAGTGGTGCAGCGCGCTATACTGCCGATCTGAAGCTGCCTGGCATGCTGCACATGAAAGTTGTTTTCAGCCCCTATGCTCATGCCAGTATCCTGAGTATAGATAAGAGCGAGGCTTTGGCACAACCAGGCGTGGTCGCCGTGTTGAGCGCGAATGATCTGCCGACACGCGATAAAAAAATCGTCTCACGCAACAGCGCCATTCTTGCCAAGGACAAGGTGCTCTTTGCCGGACAACCCGTTGCCGTGGTGGTGGCTGAAAGCGAAAGCGCCGCCGCTGACGCTGCGCCGCTGGTCATGGTTGACTATGAGCCCCTGCCTGCCGTGATTCATCTCGAGGATGCCATCCAGGCAGATGCACCTCTGGTTTGGGCAGATGGACTACCTGATGAAGACGATGACATGAGCGACATGCACGCCGCCGCTGCCGCTGGTGACGTTGTCAGTGACAGCGAAAAAGTGCGCAACGCCACCGATGAAAAGCACTACCGACGTGGCGACGTTGAGGCTGGTTTTGCCGAAGCAGATGTCATAATCGAACGGCACTACAAAACGAGTATTGTGCATCAGGCTTATCTTGAAAATCACGCCGTAGTGGCCGAGCCTGATTTACTCGGTCGTGGTCTGACCCTGTACACCAGCACCCAGGGGCAGTACAGCGTGCGCGGCATCGTGGCGAAACTCTTAGGATTTGCTGAAAGTAAGGTCCTGATTAAGCCCATGGTGATTGGTGGCGCCTTTGGTGCGAAGTACGGAATTTACGAACCGCTCGTGGCGTCGGTTGCTATGGCCCTTGGGCAACCTGTGCGTCTGGTACTGACTCGCACTGAAGACATGCAAAGCACTACCCCTGCTCCCAGTATTATCATGGACGTGAAAGCTGGCGCGAAGCGCGATGGTAGCCTCACTGCTTTGCAGGCCCGCATCCTGGTGGATAACGGCATCTTCAGCTTTAGCCACGCTGGCATCACCGCTATGCTGCTGGGGGGTTACTACCGCTGGCCTAATCTTAAGATTGATGCCTACGAAATCCACACCCACAAAGTTCAGGTTGGCGCTTACCGTGCGCCGGGCGCACCCCAGGCCAGCTTTGCCATAGAAAGTACGATAGATGACCTGGCGCAGGAACTTGGGCTGGACCCGCTCGAGTTCCGTCTTAAAAACGCTGTTGAGGGTGGTGACCCAAACGGTAATAATGAAAAGTGGCCCGCTGGTATAGGCCTGAAAAAAGTCCTGGAGCGCCTGCGAGAACACCCTCTGTGGCAAAACCGTAAACCCGGTGATGGCACGGGTATCGCCGTCGGTGGCTGGCCGATTGGCAACGGCAGCGCTGAAGCGCTGTGCCGCGTCGATGCCGACGGCACGGTGCGGGTCGATGTTGGTATCGTCGATATCTCTGGGGTCAACAGCAGCCTGGCACTGATTGCTGCTGAGGCTATGGGCGTCTCACCTGACCAGGTCACTATCAACGCTACCGGAACCGATGGAGCCTATGGTCCCGTAAGTGGCGGCTCACAGGTGACCTACAGTACCAGTGGCGCGGTCTACGAAGCCGTTCTGGAAACTAAAAAACAACTCATCAAAATTGCCGCTGACAGCTTTGAAGCTGCTGAAGCCGACATTGAAATCAATGATGGTCACGCCCAGGTCAAAGGAGTTCCTGCCAAGCGGCTGTCGCTGGCTGCGCTGGTCAGTAAGGGTCGTAGGCGCTACGGGGGTGTCGTTGCCGAAGGCAAATCTGCACCGCCCGTCAACGCACCTGGCTTTGTGGCGCACCTGGTTAAACTCGAGTTAGACCGAGCTACGGGGGTGGTGAGTCCACAGCACTATGTCGCCGTACAGGATGTGGGTTTTCCCTTAAATCCCTTGCTGGTCGAAGGTCAGATTCATGGTGGTGTTGTCCAGGGGCTTGGCTTTGCCCTGCATGAGGCGATGCGCTTTGACGATGAAGGTCAGCTGCTGACCGCAGGCTTCCTGAATTACGCCATTCCTCGTATCGACACTGTGCCAACCATCGAGGCGATTATGCTCGAGAACCCCTCGCCCGAGGGTCCTTTCGGGGCGCGTGGCGTGGGTGAACCCCCGATTACCGCAGGTGCAGCCGCTGTTGCCAATGCTATTCGCGACGCTGCTGGTTTGCGCATGACGGAATTGCCCATCCAGCAGGAAGCTATCTGGCAGGCACTCAGGAACAGCGAGCACTAGACAGGCGCTTCTGTAGACCGACATAATAGGGGCTCGACAGTCCGCTGGAGGACTCGAGTGATCTTATGACCCTATCTCTGCGCCAAAGCACTGCCTTTATACTGGGTTTCAGCTTCGCCTTTTTACCCAGTTATGGGCCTTTTATCAGCCTTTTGCTGCTACTGAGCAGCCGCAGTTTGCCGTTTCGCTCAGCAGGGCTCTGGGCGTCGGCGGCTCTGCTTTTGGCCTTGCCCTTGCTGCTGAACAGCAGCTGGCAGTTTGCGCTCGCCTTGGTCCAGGTCCTGGCCCCCTGGCTGGTCTATGTCGCTTTTAGTCAACTGCCCCAGCTTCAGTTGTCTTTTATCCGTCCGCAAGCGGTTGCGCTAGGGCTGATAAGTGGCCTGGGCGCTGTCATCGCCTTGGGATTTTTAAATATCTCCCAGATTGATATCGCCTACCGCACGCTCAGTCAAGCCATTACCTGGCTCGAGCACCCGGCGCTTTATGGTCATACGGTACTTACCCTGGGTGCTCTGATTGCACTGCTGTCACGCAGTGAGCGTATGCGCATTGCCACCCTAAGCCTCTGTGCTATTGGTGTTCTCATTTCGGGTAGCGGTGAAGCAGCTATCGCCTGGATTCTGATTGTGCTGCTCAGCAGCTTCTTTCAAAAGCGCCGCTGGAGCCTGCGCCTGGCAGAACTCTCTTTTGTAGTACTCATGCTGCTCATGACTGCTGGTCTGGGCAGCCGCCTGGGCTGGGGCAATGTTGGCTTTTTAGTCGATGTGCTGCCAGGTGCTGCCAGCACCAATCTCGTTCGTGGCTCTGAATTACCCACAGGTGACTGGTGGGACTCGAGGTGGGTCAGCTATGACAGCAGTGCGGTCAGTCTGAACGGTCAAACACTCACTGCCTATCACGTCCAAAAAAACGGCTCGGAGCAGTGGTACCGCCTGCAACAGGTCATACCGCTCGAGGCCCATACTCCCTATACCATCAGTCTGTGGATCAAAAAACAGGAGAACGCAAGGCCTGGTATCCAGGGCTGGGGACAGATTGATGGCACTGGCAATTTTGTTTTGACGGGTGCGCTTTACAATCAGTCCTGGCGAACCTTTGTAAGTGACCACGGCGCCATTTTGGATGCGGGCATTGCTGCTTCTGAGGGCGACTGGCAGCGCGCCTACATCACCTTTGAATACCGAGGTGATAACCCGCGCATCTTTTGGTATGTGGGCATGGCACCCGATCAGCGCCCTGTTGCTGGTACAGCAGCCAGTTTTGCCGGCTTTCAGATTGAACAGTCCCAGTATCTTTCGGACTACAGCCCTGGTACTGCCACCAGAGGTCTGAGTCTGGGCGTCGCGCGCCTGCCCTTTTGGGATGCTGCCTGGGAAGGCATCCTGCAAAAACCCTGGCTGGGCTGGGGAGCCGATAGTTTCCCCAGCTTTTATGAAACCACGGCCAACAGGTCTTCACAGCTTCAGGCAGTACCAGCCCACGTGCATAACCTCTACCTTCAGACGCTGTTTGAACGAGGCCTGCTTGGATTTTTGGGACTGCTCTTGTTTATTGCAGCGCTGAGCGCTCGAGCCATCAGACAAAAAGACAGCCTGCTGCTCACCGTACTGGCTGCAGTGCTACTGATGAATGTCTTTGATATCAGCCTGTTTTATGGAGCAGTGCTTTATCCCCTGGCCGCCATTGCTGGTTGGCGCAGCGCCACCTACAGCCAGTCAGAAAGCAATTCTGCCGCCAAACAGTTTTTTGTGCGAGTCGTACTCGCCACAGTAGATTTTGCCATGACCTACCTGCTGCTCCTGGTCAGTGTCTGGCTTTATAGTTCTCTGGTCCAACAAAGTCTCAATATCTCAGCTGGACTGAGCTACGCCCTGCTGCTGTGGCCCCTGCTCTCCTGGCGCGAAGGGCTTTACCCTGGCTATGGCCTAAGTAGTCCCCAGGAACTTCGTAAACAGGTGAGTGCTGCCTTCCACGCAGGCATTATTTTAGTGGCTGGAAGTGTTGTGTTCAGCGAACTGGTGATTCCCAATGCCGTCTTACTGCTGCTGGTAATGAGCAGCATGATCGTTTTGCCCGTAGGTCGCTACCTGAGTAAACAACTCCTCATTCAACTGAATCTGTGGGGACGCCCGGTGATTATCCTGGGGGCGGATGCTGTGGGTCGCCGCATCGCCAAAGCGCTGAACCGCCACCCAAACAGTGGCCTTATTCCGGTGGCTTTCTTTGATAGTGAGCCAAGCAGGCAATTAGAAACTATCCATGGCCTGCCAGTCGTTGCTGACCTCGCAGCCGCCGAGGATTTTGCGCAAAGTCAGGGTATCAACCATGTGATTATCAGCCCAACCGCCCTGCAGCAAAGCAGCCTGCCCAAGCTTCATCAGCAGCGCACTTTTCGCACCGTGCAGTATCTTCCGGAGCTGCCTGGCATCCCTAGTGAAGATGTCACTGCCAGCAACCTGGGTGGCCTGCTGGCTCTCGAGGTACGCCTGGGACTGCATTCGCGCTTAAACCGATTTTTCAAGCGCAGCATGGATATTATTGGCAGCAGCCTGCTGCTGGTTTTACTCGCGCCGCTACTCGGCGTCATCTATCTGTTCATCCGGCTGGACAGCGCGGGTCCAGCGCTGTACCGCAGCGGGCGAATCGGACAGTTTGGGCGCAGTTTTGGCTGCCTGAAGTTCCGCAGCATGTACGCAGATGCCGATGAAAAACTCAGCTCGCTGCTGCAGGATAATCCTGCCCTAAAGGAAGAATACGAGCGCTATCACAAACTCGAGCACGACCCACGCATCAGCCGTATTGGCAAGGTATTGCGCAAGTTCAGTCTGGATGAGTTACCCCAGTTGTGGAATGTGCTCACTGGTCAGATGAGCCTTATTGGTCCCAGACCCTATCTGATTGACGAATACCAAAAGATGAATGGCGCTCGCGATACCATCCTGGCAGCCAAACCTGGCATGACCGGTTACTGGCAGGTGAGCGGGCGCAGCAATACCACCTTTGCTGAACGGCTCGAGATGGAAGCCTATTATGTGCGTAACTGGTCAATCTGGTGGGACATCATCATCTTAATGCAAACCCTGCCTGCAGCGCTCAAGGCAGATGGTGCTAAATAAGCTCAGTCAGTTTCCTGTCGACCCTATAGGACAGGCACGCAAGTTCAGTTACGCCATGATGATATTTGGTCAATGCTTACTCGTTCCACTCGAGATAAATCGTTGGGTTTAGGCTAATGATTTATCCGGAACCGGTATGAACTGGTGTTACGCCAGTTTTTCTCGAG
>CAZZPQ010000084.1:0-1762 GCA_964655595.1 uncultured bacterium | reverse complement strand
GCTAATGATTTATCCGGAACCGGTATGAACTGGTGTTACGCCAGTTTTTCTCGAGGATACCACGCTTTAAGCAGTAGCCAAATCCGCTATGATAAAGCATGGACTGGCAAGTTGCGCTGCTCGGCGCATTCAGCACCCTAAGTGCCACAGGTCGTGAGCTGCTTAGCCCAGACAAGCGCAGCGCCCTCATGGCTTATCTGGCAGTCAAGGCGAGCTGGGTCAGGCGTGATGAACTGGCGTTTTTGTTCTGGCCCGATACCGATGACCGCTCAGCCAGGAGCAATCTGCGGCAACTCGTGATGCGCTGTAAACGCCTTCCCTACGGCTCAGCGCTAGAGATCACTGCCGAGGCCGTACACTGGCCAGTAGAGACTGATGTCAGGGCCTTTAACGCTGGCATTGCCGCGCAGGACTGGTTTACGGCGCTCAGGCACTATCAGGGGCATCTGCTAAGCTCGTTTTACCTCAAGGATGATACTGGCGGCTTTAATGCCTGGCTCGAGCTGGAACGTGATACCCTCAGGCTCAGCTGGCAGGACGCCGCTTTTAAAGCCGCCGAAGCGCTATCAAAGACCGACCGCAGCAGCGAGGCTGCCAGTCTGCTGCTTAACGTCTGGCAGCTTGATGACTATAACGAGGGGGTGTTGCAGGCCTATCTGCGCCACGCCTACGCTGCTGGACAAAAGGCGGTGGCGCTGGCTGCCTTTGCAGCTTTTGCCGAACGCCTCGAGAAGACCTTTGAAATTGAAGTGTCCGCCGAGACCCAGGCGCTTATCCAGGCAATCCGCACCGATACACTGGATACTGAGACAGTCACCTTTTCAGCAGCGCCAGCACCGCCCAAGCGCAGGCTGGCGCCGCTCATCGGTCGCGGCATGGCGCTAAGCCAGTTGACAGAGATACTGAGCCAAAGTGACTACCGCGCCGTAGTGATAAGCGGACAAGGAGGTGTCGGCAAGACGCGGCTGGCCCTTGAGATTGCTGAAACACTCCACCCACAGCTCGAGCACGGTGCGCATGTCGTGCCCCTTGCCAGTATCCGTGACCCGGAGCAGCTTATCAGCGCCATCGCTGCCGCCTTATCATTTAGTTTTTACGGCCCGACCGATCCGCAACAGCAACTCGTCAACTACTTGCGCAGCAAGACCATGCTGCTGGTGATTGACAACCTCGAGCACATCCTGACAGCAGCCAGCACCTTGAGTGAATTACTCGAGGCAGCGCCCCATCTCAAGCTGCTGATTACCTCGCGTCAGCTCCCTGAAATCCCTGGGCTTTGGCACTATCCCTTAATGGGTCTGGGCTATCAGACTGACGACTCGGACGCCCTGACACTCTTTGTGCAGGCAGCCAAGGCGCAGCAGCCCCAGTTTGACCTCAGCGACGCCAACCGAGCTGACGCTCAGGCGCTCTGTCAACTGGTTGAGGGCTTACCGCTGGCGCTCGAGCTGGCTGCAAGCTGGACTGGCGAGCTGCCTGTCGCGGATATTTTTAGCCAGATTCAGCAGAACCTCGACTTTTTGCAGCGTGCCGGCGCACATAACAGCATGACGGCGGTCATCAGCCATTCCTGGCAGCTCTTGTCGCCACAGCAACAAGAGCTTCTGGCAGGGCTATCGGTCTTTCGTGGCGGCTTTAGGCGGGAGGCAGCGGAGGCCATTTGCAACGCGACCCCCTATCTGCTGCTGAGCCTGCAGAACCGCTCGCTGATTAGCCGAGATGGCGGGCGCTACAACCTGCATGAGCTGATTCGGCAGTATGC
>CAZZPQ010000083.1:0-14554 GCA_964655595.1 uncultured bacterium | reverse complement strand
TTTCGCAAGAAGTCTAGTGACAAAAATCAGCCTCAGTTCACCAGTTTTATCCAGAACCGGGCGAGTAGGAAGCGGGGATTGCTTTTCAAATCTGTAACCAATTTAGCGGGATCGGTATTACATGAAAATGCCTTGGGCCGCATGTCAAAGCAATGATAGCGTGGTACAGGTTTTTCGTGGAATTGCCCAAGTCTCACATGCGTCATTGAGGTGCCTCAATAACGCATGTCAACGTTACGCGGAATCAACCCGGCGTTTATTCGCAACCAGTCTTAAGAGCGCTTGGTCCGACTTAGTTTTGTGGCAGTAACTGGTTCAGGAATACTGGTTGTGCGCACATCACTGTCCCGCTCGGAGCCTGACAGCCCATAACCATAGCCGTAGCCATACTGTGAACCCTGTCTGGCTTCGCGGTTGACATGCGTTGCAACCACACCCGGAATGCGTACACCTATGCGCTTAAGCAAATCCACCGTAGCTCGCACCGAGCGACGATCCGTTTTTTGCTGATTGGCAACCAGCAAAGTTCCGGTAGCCAAAGGTGCAATCGTCAGCGTGTCCGCCACCGCCAGTATGGGGGCGGAATCTATCACGATAACGTCATATTCCTTGCGCCAGATATCGAGGCAATCCCGAAAACCCGCACTCAAAAGTTCAGGTGCCTGTACAGTCGCCTGAAATGAAGGCACGATATGCAGATTAAAGCGTCCATTTATGGGAACACTCGTGGTCGTGTTGGGACCCATGGGATTACGCAGCCAGGTCTCCAGTGAGGTATGATTCTGGGGATTCAGGCGGTACTCTGCAGCAATGGTTGGGCGACGCATATCTGCATCAACCAGCAGGGTGCGGTAGTTGTTGCGGACAAAGCTCTCAGCCAGACTCAGGGCAACGCTGGACTTGCCTTCGCTTTCATTGGAACTGGTGACTAACAGAACCTTGGGTTGCGCCTCAGCCATGGCAAAGAGCAAATTGGTTCTCAGGTAACTGGTAGCCTCATACGGCAGACGGCGGCTATCGTTAGGCAGCTTTGGAAAGCTGGCCAGAACTGGATGATCAGATACTTTTGCCAAATCATCGATATCCCGCAAGCGGGTATCAAGAGATTCACGCAGCAATAAGACACCATAACTGAGAAAAAATCCCAGCAGGAAAGCCAACATGGTATTAAATACCGGGCGCGGCGCTATTGGATCTGGTGGTGAGGTAGCTGGTTGCAGCACGGTCAAAAGACTACCCGTTACATTCATGATAGAACGAATATTTAAAAGATCACTGCGCAAATCATTGCGTCTGGCAATCAACTGTTCGATCTCTAGGGGGTCACCACCTGCACTCTGCATTTCCCGAATCTGCTTTTCAACTTCTTCGATCTGCCCTTGCAAAATCGCGGCATTTTCAACATAGCGTAACCTGGCACGGTCCCTGTCCCAGGCAATCAGGGCACTAACCAGCGCATTGGTCGCGTCACGTGCGCCTGTGGGAGAATTATCCGTCACATCGATGTGAATCAGACTGCCAAGTTCGTTCCAGGTCCCCGTACTATCCGTGGTCACCCGCACCCGGTCTTTGAAGTCTTGCACCAGACGCTCATTCGGGTTATCAACACCCAGACTACGCAAGGTTGCTTCAAGCACTGGATTGCCATTAATCGCCACACGGTAGGCTTTGACATCCAGCGGCGAAGCAATGGGCGGTGTACCTGCTCGAGGGGCAAAGTCTGTGGTGTTTCTCGAGGCATTTAGCGTAGCACGCGCCTGATATTGGGGCTCGAGCCGCGAGCTGGCGATAAAAGCCGCCACCCCTGCTGTCACAGCAACCAGCAGTGACAAAAGCAAACCCCGACGAATGAATCTTAAAAAATCCCCAATATTCGTGTTAATATCCTGTTGCATAGCACCTTAGCCTTCAGAGTCAGAATTCAGTGCTCACTCGCCATCAATGTCTCAGGAGCACCCACACCTCATGATATTGAGCCTTTCAGGCGGCTCGCCCTAAAGTATACGCTATCAGTGAAGCAATTGATGTGAAAGACGCCTTATGCCAGACGAGGCTTATCCCGCTTAAGAAAGGTGCTTTTTTCAGACAGGTTGGTAAAGCAGTCCACCATATCGAGCAAATCCTGGGCGGAGGTTTCCTTAAAGGCAATCACTTCAACCCGACGCCCTCTGTCTTGCAAAAGCTGCACAATGGGCACAAAATCTCCGTCGCCGCTGGCCAGTACCAGCACATCAAGGACCTCCGAGGCGCGTACCATATCTGCGGCGATACCCATATCCCAGTCACCATTGCTGGACTGACCCACTGAGCCCCCATGAAAGCGAACTGTCCGACGCTTAACACGGTAACCCAGAATATTGAGCTTGCTGACAAATCCAAAAGCTGTCGCGTCCCCTTCGCGCTCGACCACATAGGCAGTGGCCTGTTTCAGAGAGCGATGGGTACTGGTATGCTCCAAAAGCTTCTGGTAGTCCACATGGGCTGAGAAATATTCTCGAGCTGCATAGTATAGATTTTGTGTATCGACAAATAAACCAACGCGCTCTAAAGTCAAGGTTGTACTCCCAGGTATTTGGCCATAAGGATATTATCTTCATAGATCTGGCCTATACGGATGTGAAAGCGCTCACGTCCTTCACTGACAAAGCCCTGCTGCTCATAGAGGCTGATAGCCGCCTGATTGCCCGCACGGACGTTGAGCGAAATCTTGCTGACACCCATCTCCTGAGCCCAGTGGTAGGACGCCTCGAGCAAGCGACTCGCCAAGCCCTGGCGCCGAAAGTCAGGCGCAACTGCCAGGGTTAGTACTGCTACATGTGACAAGCGTCGCAGGCTCAGGCGATGGAGCTCGAGCCAGGCAACGGGCCTGCCCGTCGCTGCAGCGACAAGGTAGAGCGACTGATCGGACCTAAGACCACTCAAGCGGGTCTTCAACCAGTCAACCGACGGAGGATGCTCACCCACAAAGGCGATGTCTTCATGGTAAATCACAGCCTGCAACTCATGTAGCAAGACCGCATCCTGACGGCTCGCAGCTCGAATCCTGAGGTGGGTTGCCTGAGCGCTCAGCATAAGCTGCAGTATAGCAAGTTGACCTGTGCCACTCTCACAAAACGCACTGGCTCAGCCGGTAAATCAGCGTGCCTTCACCCTCGGGATTTGGCTCGAGCCAAAAACTAAGCGACGCCACCCCACGGGTTCTGCCCTGTTTTTGGGCCTGTATGGCCAGCTCCTCGTACCAGTTCTCAATCGTTTCCTGGCTGTCTGAACTCAGGAATATCTCGAGGGAATTGCCTATACCTGTAGCGCGCAAACCGTTGGTTCTGGCCTCGAGGCGTTCAGCGCCCGGGTAGTTGGGCGAGCGTCGCTGCACATCCGATACACAATACTGGTCAACCGCCAGAAACAGCGTTGCTAAAATAAGCACTACAATCAGCGGAAAGGCCACGAAATCTCTTACAGTCTTCGTCATATTTATCAGTCTACCCGCTGACTACAAGTGGGCAGGCAATACCGGAAACGCTGCTGCCTGAAGCATTTCCATAAACCGCTAATCGTTTGCCGCAAACATTAAACCCGAGATTGCCACGGCTTAGGCCAAGGCTTGCCTTCGGCTACACCCGACTACGTGAACGCAACGACAACCGAGTGCTATGGAATGGGGTTTGCGTAAGGTGAATTACGGTTAAGTTGTGGAACTGCTACCAGCAACGTCTGGAAACCGAACTGGCGAGCGCACTGTTTCTAGAGTACTGAATATAGCTCAGCAATCATTGCACTCAACGTCTAGCATCCCCTGATTCGTAATAATTTTGTAAGAAGATTTGTTGTACCTTTAATCACGAAGAAGAACGTCCGTAAAACCATTCCTGCGGATTTTCTTTGGAAGCTATGAAGTCTGCACCTGTATTCGGGCGCTTGGGTCAGACGGAGCTAGTAGCGCAACCGGCCAAAGTTTCGAAGGGATTCACAATGAAACACATCCTCTCCACCCTCCTTATTTCTGCACTGCTTGCCAGCCTGGGCTCAGCATTCGCTCAGTCCGCCAGCCACGAACTTGAAATCCGCATTCCCAACGTGCTGATGCTGCGCATTACCGATGGGAGCAGCAACTCTGCTGCAGTCAGTCCGGCCGTCAATTTTGACTTTCAGGCTGCTGCCAATGTCGACACTTACCTGGATATGGTCAACGGTGGTGGCGGTAATCTGCTGCCAACCTCAGTCAACAACTTCGGTGATGTGATTGTCTTTTCAAACCGCGCTACCTGGAATGTAACCGTCGCTGCAAGCGTCGTCACCTTTGCTAACAACCTAGGTATAGCTGGTATCACAGGTAATGGCGTTGCCCTGAGCGATATCAGCGTCACACCTTCTGGCACAGCCGGCCTCAATGTATCCAGCGTGTCAGCCAGCTGGGACCTGACCGGCAGCACCATTGCCAACGGCGTAAGAACCCAGGGCTGGCGCAGCCTCGGCTTCGGTGGCGATGACTACCGCTTCAGCGTCAATGGTGACGAAGACCCCGGCACCTATACCACAACGGTTACCTACACCATCGCTGCTCCTTAAGGACGAATGTTTCACTGCAGAACCCACCGCTTGGCGGTGGGTTCTGCTCTAAATCCAAGGAGACAGTCATGTTAAGAGGTTGCACTACACTGATTCTGGTTTTACTGCTTGGTTGGGCAGCAGCACAGACGGGTAGCCACACCATTACGACCCGCATACCCAACTATATCGGCCTTAAAATTGTAGATGATACTGGTAATATCTCGATGAATCCCAGGGTTGTCTTTGACTTTGAGTCCAACCCTACAGATTATATCGATGCAGTCATGGGGAGTGGCGTTCTGGCTCCGACATCCGTCAGCAACTTTGCCGACGTGCAGGTCGCCGTGCGACAAGGCACCTGGCGTATCTGGGTGGGCGCACTCCAACTTACTTACAACGGCAGTGATACGGGTACAGGACTGGCACTATCAGACATTCGGGTAGTACGCGGAGCGGTATCCGGTTTAACCCCCGACGCCATCACCATCAGACCGGGCGGCAGTATTAATGCCAACTGGAGTTTAAGCAACAGTTGGCAGCGGATTGCCCTTGACAGCCGGTCCACCAATGGCTGGCGTAGCCTGGGCTTTAATGGCCTCGATTACACCCTAAGTGTCCAGGGTGATGAAAGTCCTGGGCAATACACCACGGTGGTCTATTATCTGCTAACTAACCCCTAATGACAAATCCAACTGCTAAAACCCATCAAGACCCTTAGGATAATAGCTGTGATTAAGCACCTGTTATCCTTACTTTTTTTGCTGCTTTCCAGCGCCCTGGCTGCCGATATTGGCATCACCCCGCCACGGCTCGAGCTCTCGGGTCGACCGGGTGAAACTGTCTCGGCAACTGTCACAGTACTAACCACCGCGCCCGCCGAGCAGCAAATTGCCACCGAGTTGAGCGACTGGTCGCTTGACCCCGAGGGGGATATTGTCTTTTTGCCAGCCTCGAGCTTTATCTACAGTGCCTCTGACTGGCTCAATCTGGATATGACGGATTTTATTCTGGAGTCCTCCGGTTCGCAGGAGGTGCGGGTTTCACTAAGTATTCCAGCAGATACAGCCCTCGAGGGAACGTATCAGAGTATGGTGTTTTTTACTGTCGTTCCAGTGCAGACAGAAACCTCTGGTGTGGGCGTGCTAACCACCACCCGCATTGGCCTGGCAGTTTACCTCACCATCACAGGCACCGAAGCTCCCGAGCTTGAACTGCTCGACTTTTATCAGGAAGATGACAACAGCTTAAGCCTCGCCATTCTTAATCTGGGAAATACCATGTCGCGCCTGAGCGGGGTCGTTGAATTGCGGGATGAAACCGGGGCCATGAAGTATCGGCTAGAGGTACCGGATGTACCTGTTTTGCGCGATAGTGAGCGCGAGCTTAGGCTCGAGTTTCCTGAAGCGCTCGAGTCCGGCTTTTATGTTGCTTTGGCCCTGGTTCAGGAGAGCTACGGTGGTCTTATGGTCGGGGAGTTAAATCTACAGGTTCCTTAGCATGCTGCGCTCTGCTATCATGCTGCTGCTTTTTGTGAGCAGCCTGGCCGTCGCACAGCGCCTCAGTTTTAACTCGAGTGGCCTGGTGAGGTTTAGCCCAAGTGGCAGTGACCTGGCTGCCAGTGACGCAACGCTACTACCAGACAGCACAAGTCCCGAGATTTCCTTTCGGGTGCAGCGCCAGGGAGCAGCCAATCCCATCTTAGTGCAGGCTGTTCGGCAAAACTGGACACCGACGAATAACCTGCAACTCGAAGCACGTTTTGAAGGTTCTACCTCACCTCCAGGATCTTTTGACACAGGTTGGATACTGCTTGATGATATAGCTCAGACAATCTTAGACAGCAACTTCGCAGTAGCCAATATCAGAGTGTCGTATCGTTTGCGCCTTAGCGGAAGCGAGCTGCCTGGTGTGTACACAACAAGTATGCGCTTCTGGGCGGGAACGTCTGAATTAAACCATGACCTCCGGGTGACCATTCCCAGTTTCTTATCCCTCAGACTGAACAGCACTTCAGCAGGCCAGCCCATCTTCATGCACTTTGATTACAGCCAGGAACGAAGCATAGCCTACCTGGAAGCAATGCGAGAAGGTCATGCGCTAGCTGTCAGCAGTAGCAACCTGACAAGTGTAGAGCTTGCCAGCAATAACCCAAATGGCTACAGCCTGCAAATCACTGCGTCTCCCAGCCCCCTTGCGCCAAAGCTGCGGGTGCAGCAGCTACCGCTCAGTGATTGGCGTTATCTGGGCAGCGGCGCGACCGAAGGCTATATCAGAGTCTTGCAAGCTTCAGATTTTAGTTTACTGCTTGATGGCTCAGAGGCCCCGGGGCGCTACAGCATCCTGCTCACCTATCAACTCGTTCCCAGACCCTAAGGAGCAAGGACGCGAAAACGGCTGTTCTCTTGAAACAATAAGCCATTCACTGCTGTCACCCTCACCTCGAGTTCGTAAATGGCATCTTCAGCATCTTCAGGGATGGGGATAGAGGCTTGCCACAGACCAGCTGTTGCTTCGCTGAGGTTGCGCGTTTCACCGCTTAGGCTATCGGCGACTGTAACTGTCTGGGCGCTCAGATAGGTCTGCACATTCACTTCAAGCCTGCCACCAGGTCGCACCGGTGCATTCAGCTCGAGAGCAAAGGCGGCAGCTTGCGGATCGACCACCAGTTGTGCGCGGCGGCTGGTTTCCTGCCCCTGAGCGCTGGCGCTTGCCGTGTAGGCAAAGACACCTGCACTACTGCCAACAGGAACGTCAAGACGGCCCTGCCACAGACCGTCTATAAAGTCAAGTTCGCTCTGTCCGCTGGCAGACTCGAGCCAGACCCGCTCAGCCTCACCCTGCACCTCGACTGAGATCAGTGGGGCGCTGCCAGCAGGAACGCGGTCAATTTCTGAGTCAATACGCCGAATCCGTAAATTGGCAGCGGCAAATGTCTGAGCGCTGGAGGCGGCTGGCTTGACCAAAAAGAGTACCTCACTGATACTACCCGCTTGTAGCTCGAGCTCAAGCTCCCGTAGATTAACCGTGCTGCCTAGCGGTAAATTACCAACACGCAAGGTGGCGCTGCCAGGCACAAGACCTCGAGCACTGAAAAAGCCATCCGAATCGGTGCTCAGCGTTCGCCACAAACCCTCAGCATCACGGAGTTGCAGACTGGCAGCTACGCCACTCGGGACATCAGCCTGACCATCACCCGCTGTATCCAGCAGGACGTAACCCCGCACGGCCGCCGTTTCTATCAGTTCAAAACTGAGGACTGTGGTTGTTTTTTCAGCGATGCTGACACTGCGGTTGGCCTCACCCAACAAGCGGTAGGTAATAGGCAGTAAACCCAGGTTGAGATTAACGCGGTAATCGCCCGGATCCAGCGCTGCGCTAACGATGCCAGCCTCATCGGTTCTGACCTGAAAGCGCCCAATCCCTAGTTCGACATCTGGCAGTGGCTTGCCAGCAGCAAGTACGCTGATTTCAAGTTTGCCCTGCTTACGGTCGCCTGCTAAGTATACGAGGCTCTCAGGCACAGGAAGGTTGAAGCTGTAGGCGGCACTGAGCGACACGGAGGTGTTAAAGCCCGGTGCTTCAGCGGCGTAACTGTAGGCCAGGTCAGCATTCAGAGCAGCCGACCACTGCGCCTCCCGCCACTCGAGATGACTGCTGAGACCAAGATTGGCTTCTGCTATATTCCAGACCAGTGCGCTATTTAAGGTCAGCGGTTCCTGTTCGAGTTGATGCCGCAAACCCAGGCTACCCGTCACCCGGGCCAAACCAGGATAGTAGGTCAGCCGTCCGTCCAGACTCAGGTGGTGCAGGCTGACCAGCGTCCAGAGTGTGGCTGCCTCAATTCCTAAACCCGACGGGTTATAGCGCAGACCCAGGCTGTTGCCAGCGCGCCAACTACCCAGCTCGAGCTGATGTCTCAGACGCAAAAACGAATCCGGTACACCTAGCTGCGCCGCCAGGTAAAGGCGTCCAGGCAGGTCTGTATAGAAGGCTGTGGTGATGCCGAAATATCCCTGCCACACAGCTTCACTAGCAAGTGCTGCGCTTCCCTCACCATAGGCATGAACATCGTCTTCACGGTACTCCACACGCATATCCAGCCTGGCACGGTTAGTCAGGAGATCACGAATACCCAGCCGAGTATGGAGCTGTCCCGGAAGTGTAGAGCTAAGGTTTTCAGTGTCGAGTGAAACAGCAAAATTCAGACTGCTTTGCCGATAATCTGCTGTGGCGCTTACTTCCAGTCCGGCAGCGCGACTATCAGCACGCATGGCGATGAGTGGCTGCCCACTACGCATACCTAAACCAGCTGCCACGTTACCGTCATCCCAGGCATACCTGGCCAGCAAAAAACCTGAAAACTGCGCGTCTCTGAGCCAGCCAAGGTGTGCCGCTAATTGCCAGCCCGGTAAAAAAGCCGTAGCACCGAGTCCAAAATCACCGGAGATGTTGAGTCCAAAGCTATCGCGCCAACCACCTCCCAGGCGCAGCTTGAAATCCTGATGGCTCAGTTCAGCATAGGAGCGCGACCAGGCCAAAGCCTCGAGCCGCGCATCCAGGCTCAGGTAGTCGGACAGGGGACCTTTGACATTTAGGCCAGTTCTCCATTGGGCAGCGCTATCCAGTGTGCCAAACACCTCCCCAGACAAATAAAACTCTCTGGGTGGTGGCACGCCAAAACGGATGACATTGACGCTGCGCCTTAGTTCCTGACCACGTTCACCCCTAAGCTGCACGGTGTGCAGACCATCATCGACGGGGATAAGCGTCATGAGCAATTCCTCGCCCGCAGCAAGATTCACTTCCTCGACGCTGAGTATCTCGGCGCTGCGACGAAACTCAAGTACAGCCTGCTCCTGAGCATTGCCGGTATTGCCGATGCGAATGCTAAAGCCCTCAGAACTTAAAGTGACATCTTGCGGTACTTCAAGACTCAGCCTGACAACTTCAGTTACAGTAAGCCTTGTCAAAGCGCTGTAACTATCGCTCGCGCTCTCTACGACCAGGCGCACGCTTTCTTCAGCCAAAGCCGGACTATCCTGAGGCACTTCCAGAGTAACAGTGATGAGTTTTGGGGCCGTGGGCGTCAGGTCTACTTGCCCAGCCTGCCGAACAATGCGCCAGTCACTGCTGGAACTTGCCTGTACCTTGACGGTAAGCGCCTCAGCTGACTCGAGCCTAAACACCAGTGTGACAAACTCCCCAGGGCTGACAAAGCGGTCAGGGGGACTGATAATGCTAATGCTCTGTGCGCTGGCAAAGCCCAGTAAAGCCAGAAGTAAAATGAAGCGCAGCGCCATAGGCATACTGTAGGGCCTGCTGCGCCCTCATGCCGTGAATGCTTTGGCAAGTCGCCCAATGAGACATCCTTCACACTTACGTCATCTCAAACAAACTGCGCTAGACTGTAGGTTCATGAACGTTTTGTCAGGTAAGCAAGGGTCTTTTTTACAGCCTGCCAGGTCAGTGCTTCCGAAAAGCATCGGGTTTAAATGGCTGCCATTCCTGTTATTTTTAAGCCTGATTGGCTCTATCAGCCTCGCCCAGACAGTCCGAATTGCCGCCGCCAGTGATCTTGACTTTGCCATGCGCGAACTCACAACCGTATTTGAAGCGTCTCATTCCGGGCTTAGTGTGGTCGTACAGCTTGGTTCTTCGGGTAATTTTTACAATCAGATTGTCCAGGGTCTGCCAGTTGATATGTACTTTTCGGCAAACCTCGAGTTCCCCGAACGATTAGACGCGCTTGGACTTACCGAGCCAGACACGCTGGCGCGATACGCTACCGGTCGCATGGTGCTGTGGGTTTCAAGGCACCTGATGGAAGCCGGGCTCGAGCCCGCAGCTCTGGGGATGGATCTTTTGCGCGATCCCCGTGTTACGCAGCTATCTATTGCCAACCCGGTTCATGCACCCTATGGACGTGCGGCTGTCACGCTGCTCGAGTCTTACGGTTTGATTGAACCCAGGTCTGACGATTGGAACGATATTGATTGGGAGGAAATGATTGTGGGCATTCCTGCGCTTTACGACATCAGCCCTTTACTAAGTGACAAGTCTGGCTTTCGTTTTGTATATGGTGAAAACATATCCCAGGCGGCGCAGTTGGCGATCAGTTCGACAGGGGTTGGTCTGCTTGCTTTATCACTCGCTATTTCAGAAACCATGCAGCAAGAAGGGGATTACTGGCTGGCACCCTTGGAGACCCACCTCAGGCTTGAACAGGGCTACGTTATTCTTCGTGGACGCAACCGTCCAGAAGTCAAGGCATTTTATGACTTTGTGGCTAGTGATGAGGGACGCGATATTTTGTCTCGTTATGGTTTTATACTGCCTCAGTGATTGAAGCGCTCCTCCTCAGCTTGCAACTTGCCGTCCTCAGCAGTGGCATTTTGCTGCTACTAGGTATGCCACTAGCCTATCTGCTGGTGCGCCGGCGTTTTAAGGGCAAGCGGCTGGTCGAAACACTGGTACTCTTGCCCATCACTTTACCGCCGACAGTACTGGGCTTTTATCTCTTGTTACTGCTAGGCGCAAACGGTCCCTTGGTGAAATTTTTTAATGTCCGCTGGGCCTTTAGTTTTGAAGGTATACTACTTGGCTCGGTCATCTTTAGTTTGCCTTTTGCCCTGACTGCCTACCGTGAGGCTATTCGGTCACTGGACGATGAACTGTTCGAGGCAGCCCGCAGCATGGGCGCCAACGCGCTGCAACTCTGGCGTTATGTGATCATTCCCCTGAGCTGGCCCGGGATGCTCTCTGGCACGCTCCTGGCCTTTGCCCATACGCTTGGTGAGTTTGGTGTCATCCTGATGATTGGCGGCAGTATCCCGGGAGAAACCCGGGTGCTGAGTATTTATATCTATGACCTGGTGCAGTCACTGCGCTTTCAGGAGGCAGCCATAGCTTCGGGACTCATGTTTGTGGCGTCCTTTATTATTCTCTATAGTGTCAGAAGCATTGAAGATACTCATTCCCAGCGTATTCGTTAAATTCACCATCCTGACCTGGCAAATATGAGGCATGACCTGCTGGCCTTATGGAATAACGCTTGACTCGGTGCTCTGCTGATAGACTCACACTCAGGCAAGGGGTCAACCTGGCAAACGCACAGGCTTTGCTTTGTAAACATCACTACAGCGAAGGAGTTATTATGCTGGCAGTTCGCCTACACGGCGCCAAGGATTTAAGACTAGACACAATTCCTACACCTTTAGAGCCCAAGGATGATGAAGTGCGCCTGCGCATCAGCACTGTGGGCGTCTGTGGCTCTGATTTGCACACTTACAAGGATGGACGCATCGGTGATACCGTCGTTGCTTCGGCCCTGACGATGGGTCACGAGTTCTCTGGCATCGTTATGCAAGCGGGTAAAGCTGCCCGTGACGCCTTTGGTGAACCTTTACGCGAAGGGCAACTGGTTGCTGTTGATCCAGCTGTGCCCTGCTGGCACTGCGAAGTCTGCGAGGCTGGTCACCCGAACCTGTGCCCACACCACTACTTTTATGGTCTTTACCCCGATGATGGCGCTTTGCAAGAGGAGATGAACGTCATCAGTCGTAACTGTTTTCCCGTGCCAGATAGGATGAATAGCACCGCAGCCACGCTGCTCGAGCCCCTGGGGGTAGCCTTACACGCGCTGAATCTCGCCAGCGTCAAACTGGCAGATACGGTAGCCGTACTGGGCTGTGGCCCCATCGGACTTAAAGTCATCAGGCTGGCTAAACTCGCTGGTACGCGCGTCTTTGCCTTTGACCTTTTTCCCTGGCGCAGCCAACTTGCCTACGCCTGGGGAGCAGATGAAGCCTTTTGCCTGCAGGACGGTGATCCCGTGCAGTTCCTGCAAAAAGCCACAAATAAGCGCGGGGCCGATATCGTCTTTGAAGTCGCCTGGGCAGACAGAAGCGTCCAGCAGGCTGCCGAAATGGCTAGTATGGGTGGCAAACTGGTTCTGGTAGGCATTCCCGAGGATGACAAGCTAAGCCTCCAACACTCAAGCGCACGGCGCAAGGGCTTAAGCATCCTCCTGTCGCGCCGGATGAAACATACCTATCCACGTGCGATACGATTGGCGGAGCAGATGGACTTGGAAAGCCTGGTCACGCACCGTTTTCCCCTGGAGCAGACGGCTGAAGCCTACGAGCGCACAGCCGCTTATGAAGCTGGGCTTATCAAGTCTATTATTGAGCTTTAGGAGGAGTTTATGACGCTGCATCAGATACATGTCCCCTACATCATTCAAGAGATCCCGAACACCTGTCTGGGCTGGCAGACCTGCCAACATGCTTAAACTCGAGCGCATCTCCTACGGTGGCTGGACGGACTGTGTGCGGCTGGCCAATGAATATTGCGAACTGGTCATTCCAGTTGCCATTGGACCCAGAATCATCCGCTTGTCACTTTTAGACGGTCCTAATTTATTCTGTGAAGTGCCCGCAACGCTGGGTCTCTCTGGTGGCAGTGACTGGCGGCTCTACGGCGGTCACCGCTTCTGGCATGCACCAGAACAAAAACCGCGCACCTACTATCCTGACAATCAGTCTGTGCAGGTCGATGAGCTAGGGGACTGTCTGCGCGTAACCCAGCCACCTGAAAGCAGCACTCAGCTTCAGAAACAGCTTGACATAGAGATGTCCCCGGACAAAGCGCATATTCGCGTTACACATCGGCTCATCAACCATGGTCTTTTTGCCGTGACACTGGCCCCCTGGGGACTCTCGGTTATGACCACGGGTAGCACCGCCATCATTCCCCTGCCACCGCGCGGTTCCCATCCTGAAGACCTGCTGCCAAGCAGCACGCTCACGCTCTGGCCCTACACAAACCCTGCGGACCCCCGCTTCAGCTGGGGCGAAAGGCACATCATGCTGCGGCAGGATCCAAATGCGCAAAAACCACAAAAAATCGGAGCTTTCGTGCCAGATGGCTGGGTGGCCTGTGTGGTGGCAGGCAGCGCCTTTGTCAAGCGCTTCACACCACAAACGAGCGCCAGTTATCCTGATATGAACAGCAACGTCGAAGTCTTTAGCAATCACTTTATGCTCGAGCTGGAAACTCTGGGGCCACTCTCGAGTCTTGAACCTGGTGATAGCCTCGAGCACGTCGAGGACTGGTTCATCTTGCCGGATGTTGCTCCAGTCACAAGTGAAGCCGATTTGACAGCTTTTCTGGAGCGTTATACCGGTTCCGGATAAATCGCTGGGTTTATCCCGAGCAGAGCGTTAGGAACCGAGGAACTGCTTTCTAAATCTTTAAACAACTTACGCACTTCGTCGGTATGACAAAAAGGATTGTCGTTGCGAGCACTTCGCTAGGCTCAGCACAGGCTCCACGCAGTGGAGCGAAGCAACCTCGCCGCTATTGGTTTACCGCTGAGGTAAATCTCGGGACTCCTTCGGCTACGCCCGACTACGTGAACCCAATGACCAAAAGGAGCTATAGAACGGGCTTGCGTAAGGTGAGTCTTTGACCAATATATCGGGCTATAAGCTGGTGGTTAGCTATTGCTCATAGCCAGAACGCACTCGCTAAGAAATAGCCAGCTTGACGCCCAAAGCTCTGAGCACGGTCATCAGGGTTGAAAACCTCGGGTTGCCCTTTTCGGAAAACGCCTGATAGAGCGTTTGTTTAGGAAAGGAGGTCTTTTCAGTCAAGGCAGCGATACCACCTTGAGCCTCGATAACGTGACGCAGAGCCATAAGCAAAGCCCGGTCATTGCCATCCTCATTGTAGTCTTCGATGGCTTGTTGCAGGTAGGCCTTCTGTAAGGCAATGTCATCTTTCAGATACTCTGTTACTGCTGTTTGATAACTGCGATACTCACGCGCCATTGTATGCTCCTTGAGGTGCAGGCTTAGGTGTTCGTGAGATAATCCTGCCAGTATTCGCTTGCCCTTTCAATATCCCTGTCTTGGCTTTTCTTTGTGCCGCCGTAGAGTAACACAATCAGATCACCATCTTTGCCGTAGTAGACTCGGTAACCGGGCCCAAAATGAAATCTAAT
>CAZZPQ010000082.1:0-14712 GCA_964655595.1 uncultured bacterium | reverse complement strand
CCCCTTTCAGATGAGCATCGCTGAGTTCTCTCTATGAACTAGCACCAAAGGTTATATAGTTAACTGCATGAAAGGTTAGGTTGGGAACTGGGTATGGCTCGAGAACATACTGTTGATATCGAAAAGGCGCAGGCATTTCTTGCCCGTCATTTGTGCATTGAAGCTTCAGATCCTGTACTTCTTGGAGAGGGGGCTTGGTCAAGATGTTTTGGCTTTGTTTACAATGGTCAGCATCTGGTAATCCGCTTTGGGAAGTACGTTAGCGACTTTCAAAAAGATCAACTGGCACACCGGTATGCCAACGCCGATTTACCCATACCCGAAGTCCTTGATCTGGGGTTAGCTCTGGACGGTTACTACGCCATCTCTACCCGTGTATACGGTGTTCCGCTGGAGAGTGTAGGCGCGGAGCAGTGGCTCGCCTTGATTCCAGCCGTCGTGGCGACGCTGGAATCGCTGCGCACGGCGGATTTGTCAGCGACTGAAGGCTTTGGCGGCTGGGGCGCGGATGGTCATGCCGCCCATCCTGATTGGCGCAGCCGTCTGCTGGACGTTGCCGAGGATAGGCCAGACCAAAGAGGCTACGGTTGGCGTGAAACGTTAGCGACATCAGCAGAAGGCAAAGCGACATTCGACTGGGGTTTGAATTTGTTAACGCAGCTAGCGGATGATGCGGTACCCCGAAGCTTGCTTCATTGTGACCTTATGAATCGCAATGTCTTGGTAGAAGAAGATCGGATTACCGGAGTGTTTGACTGGGGTTGTTCAGTCTATGGGGATCATCTGTATGACCTGGCGCTGTTTGAGTTTTGGTCACCCTGGTATCCACAGTTGGATATGGGGGCTTTGAGCAAGGCTATTGAACAGCGGTGGCTGGAGCAGGCTTATCATCCTGAAAACAAAGCATCCCGGCTCAAGGCGTGCTATCTCCATATTGGTCTCGAGCATCTGGCCTATCATGCTCAACTGGGAAATTGGACGACCTTGTTAGAAATCGCTAAACAAATGCGGGCGCTAGTCCCTTAGCAGTCTGTCTAACCATAGGTGCGGCGGCTATTGTCGGCTGGGCTCTGTGTCAATGCGGAGCGGTTACTCATTCAAGGCAGAAGGTTTTAGTCGCTTATACCAGTTCGGGATAAGCCCAACGATTTATCCCGAGCAGAGCGTTAGGAACTGAGGAGCTGCTTTTCAAATCTGCAATCAATTTATCGGGTTCCGTATTACTACTTCAAGAAGCGTTCACAAACCTGAGCGGCTGATGATTTTGCTGTTGTAGATCGCACCTTGATTGGGTAGCAAGTATCTCAGGGAAAAGAGAAAGTGGCCTGCTTCAGTCTTATCCAGCCTAACCTTAAGCTGCAAAAAAAGGGGGGATTATCCCCCCTCACTCATTCCAGTAGCGGATACGTTCGATGTAGTCACCGTCAAGGTACAGGTGAGTGTAGCCTGTGGCTTCTGTTGAGGCACTGAAGTGCGCAGTCTCGCTGATGTGCTGGTACTCGGGTTCAGTTTCGAGGTCTGGCAGTTGATAGTCAGGGTTGTACTGAAAGATTTCTGCTTCCTGCCAGCTGATATCGGCTGGGTACTGTTCGATCTTTTCCTTCTTGCCATTAATGGTGGTTTCAATAACTGGGAAGCGGGGTTGGGTTGTATGAGCTTTGGGTGCTGGCCCTAATCTGTAGCTATAGAGGGTTTTCGTTGGGGTTCTGAGTTTACCCCGGTGTTTGAGTTCTTTGGCAAGTTGCATAAAGGCATACATGACTGCTTTAGCAGCTTCGCCTTCATCTGGCAGGCAATCCACATAGACACGCTTATGTGTTCCATGTGCGATAGCGGCTTCAAGCAAGGTGGCTTTGATGTATTGGTTCTTATGAAAGTCTGAGCGCAGGTAGGCCAGGAAGGCTTCCTTACTGATGAGCAGAGGGCCTTGTTGTTCAACTGGCAAGTGACTGATAAGGTTACTAACGCTTAAGTGCATAATGCACCTCCATATAAGAAATCCCAGCTACTGCCGCTGGGTTGGGATTCTTTACTTAGAGCGTTAGCGGTAATTGTAGATACGAGTGCAAGCCTGTAGCGAACGATAGTGAGCGAAGCTGTGGCACAACCTGAGGTTGTGAGGCTTGCACGGAGACAAGCAGGATATTTCGCAGGGCAACGACAATGAGGAATCCCAGCGGTAAAAAATCATGAAAGTTGCAGTCGTGAGTATCTTGTTCAGCGAATCAATCTCAATGAGATTCCCAGGCCAAGTGTCTGCCAGTGCTTATCAGCCGTTACGGCTACAGCGTTCATGCGCTTCGCTGTAGCCAGGCAAGCTCGATCTCCCAGAGACAGTCCCAAGCGTCGGGTAAGTGGAAACAGGATGGCTGACGCCACAGCGTCCTCAGCAGAAAATGGCAGGATTTTAAGACCCAGAATTGAAAGCTCATCTGCCAGTTGGTCAACCTGATGGTTGAGCTTCAAGAGTCTGGCAGCGACCTCTGCCAGGTTGATTGTAGACATGTAGGCATCTTGCAGATTGACCTGTTCATGGCCTGATTCTTCCAGCAAAAAGGCCAGCAGTGCCGAGGCGTCCAGGATTTCATATGTCATCAGGCTTCCTCGAGCCGGGCATCCTGCCGCCGCTCCCTGAGAAAGTCGTCTACCTCATGACCAGAGCCCCCCCGATACCTGGAGCGGAGACGCTTGATAAAAGTTGCTCTTGATTCAATCACCAGGCGCTCACCTTCAAGCCACGACACCAGTTCATCACCTGAATCCACTGCGATGGCTGAGCGCAATACCGCAGGAATCTGTACACGCCCCTGTTTATCAAGTTTCAGGTTAAACATCTCCATATCACCTGATTTTAGCACAAAAGACAGATTTGAGTGAAAATGCCTGATGTGCATAGTAGGATCATCAAATGATAGCGTGTCAACCATCACCAGGCGCAAGTCAATGGGGCCAGCACATGATCCCCTCCGCAGTTAATAAATAGAAAAAGAGGGAACTTATGCATTACAGAAATATAGATAGTAGTTGACAAAAGAAAATTAATGGAAGATAATACATAAATACTTATGGAATCACAATTCCATCTGGTGGAATATCGTGCAAAATTATCTGGGCATCTCAAATTCACTAACAGAAGCTGCGACATCACGTGAAGCATCTTCGATCGATAAAGTTCTGCTGGTGTTACTTGCTTTCGAAAAAAATACCTCTTGGACCTTACAGGGATTATCTAGCTATCTAAATATGCCCAAGACAACTGTTCATCGGCTACTGGCTGCACTGACGCACTATCAGTTTCTACTCAAGGATGATGCGGGGCGTTATAGTCTTGGTTTTAGGATCTGGTCGATGGCGCAGCAACAGCAAAGTTTTCAGTTCATGCAGTTGATTGCCCAGCCTATTCTTGAGGAACTGGTCGCAAAGACACAAGAAACATCTTTTCTTTCGGTGCGTTCAGGTTTTCACTCATTATGTATTGCCAGAATTAACACACCTAAGGAAGTCCAGTTGCTTATTAGGGTTGGTAGCGCAAGCCCATTGCATCTTGGGGCATCGAACTCCGTTTTGCTAGCATTTTTGCCAGAGGCTGAGCGGGATCGAATTCTCGAGCAGACTATTTTGGAGCCGCCTGTTCGGCAGCAGGTGCTAGAAGAAATGCTGACGATTGCCAAAGATGGCTTTGCATTTAGTTCATCACAACTAACTCCGGGGGCTGCAGCGATTGGTGTACCTGTTTTTGATCAGCAGAAAAGATTACTCGCCGCTGTATCGATTGGTGCACCAGAGTATCGATTTTCTAAAGAGCGAGCTTTAAGTATGCTGCCCATTCTCAGGGAGGCAGCACAAAAACTCGAAAAAGGGTTTGTTGTGCTTTTGCCCTAAATAACCTACGCCTACCCGAATACTGTCAAGTAAAAAGGAGGAGATACGCTGATTCAAAATATAATCCGGCAAACAACCCTTAAAAACCATTTTTCACAGGAGGTATAAATGATGAAGCGGTTATTTTTAGGTATATTTCTTACGGTACTGTGTACGTTTTCACTATCACAGGCTCAGTCTTTCTCGGGACAAACGCTGGTTGTTACCAGTTATGGGGGGTCTTGGGAAGAGTTCATGGCAACGGTAATCATTCCACCGTTTGAAGAGGCAACAGGCGCTAAGGTAGAGCTGGCAGTGGGTCTATCCCGGGACTGGATGGCCAACTTGCGCGCTGCTGGGCGCAATAATCCGCCTTATGATGTGGTGATTGCTAACGAAACCTGGATATCTTCAGGCAGACTTGAGAACCGCTTTGTCACCTTACCGATCGACAAAATACCCAATCTTGCAAATGTGCATCCTGCGTTGAGAATGGAAGATGATATCGGTGTGCTGGGCCTGCTTAACCCCCTGGGTATTGCTTACAGAACAGATTTGGTTTCTACCCCACCCACCGCCTGGATGGATCTTTGGAATGAAGAGTATTCTGGCAATGTCGGGATATATAACATTGCCAATTCAGCCGCACCTATGTTTTTAATGATGATCGCACTTATTGAAACTGGCGATCCTCAGGAGTATGGTGTCGCCTTTGAACGGTTGCAGGACCTTCGCCCATTCAAGCAGACAGACTTTAGTGGCGATATGGAAAACCTGCTGGTTCAAGGAGAAGTTCATGTTGCGATTCTCGATAGCCCCGCAGCCGCTAGACTGAAGCAGCAGGGCGTCGCCATCGAGTTTGTCTTACCGTCAGAAGGTTTATTCATGTTTGAGCAAAACATGAACGTAAGTGCTGGCAGTAACGTTGAAGATTTAGCTTTCGCCTTTATCGATTACATGCTTAGTGAAGAAGTACAAACCAAGTGGGCACAGAATTACTTTGTCACACCCGCCAATGTCAATGTTGAGATTAGTGGCGAGCTGGCTGAGCAAATTCCGGTAACCGCAAATGAAATTGGCATGATAAAACAGTGGGACTGGATTTGGCTCAACTCGGGGCCACGTGAAGACATGGTCAACCGCTGGAATCGTGAGGTGCGTGGAAATTAAACCATGGCACATATTCGGCTAAAAGAGGTAACAAAGCGCTTTGGTTCCGTAACAGCAGTGAGCCGAATGAATCTGGATCTTCAGGAGGGCGAGCTTATCGCCTTCCTGGGACCCTCTGGGTGTGGAAAGACAACGACCCTGCGGATGATTGCGGGTTTTGAAACGCCAACTGATGGCAGCATTCGTTTCGGTGAACAGGACGTCACCTATCTTGCACCAGAAAAACGAAATGTCGGGATGGTTTTTCAGAATTATGCGCTCTTTCCCCATATGACTGTGGCACAAAACGTAGCCTACGGCCTCGAAATGCGAAGAATTAATCTTATTGAGCGCAACCAGAGAACAGCCGATATGCTGCGCAAGGTGCAGATGTCGGGCATGGAAAATCGCTACATTCGACAAATCAGCGGTGGACAGCAGCAGCGCACAGCCTTAGCAAGAGCATTAGTCATTAATCCAGCTGTGCTACTTCTGGACGAACCCTTAGCTAATCTTGACGCCAAACTCCGTGAGGAAATGCGTTTTTATATTCGCGAGTTACAGCGAGAGTTTGGGATTACTACGATTTACGTCACTCACGACCAATCAGAAGCGTTGGTTTTAGCTGATCGCATTGCAGTCATGATGGATGGAGAATTACAGCAACTTGGCGTTCCTAAAGACATCTATGAGCGTCCCTCAACTGCCAAGGTTGCAGATTTTATCGGTCTAACCAATTTTATCGAGGGTGAAGTCCAGCGTTCATACGGTGAAGCCGTGACCCTTAAGACCCGCTTTGGGGAAGTTGCCTGTAAAGGACCAGAAGGTTTGACAGCTGGCACACCTGTGCTTTTGTGTATTCGCCCTGAAGCTTTTACACTTTCACTAGCTGATACCAGCAAACCCACAGGTATTATGCAGGACCAAGAGCAAAATAGCATTATTGGCAAAGTGACAGAGCGAGCTTACCTGGGCAGCCTCACCGATTACCGAATAATGGTTGATGACGGGCTGTCCTTGCGCGTGCAAGCAGTGGCTGGCAAAGAGTATGCACTAGGCACCCAACTCGAGCTTCAGTTTAGCGCCAATTCAACCTGGATCGTCATGACCAAAAGGGCCAACTAATGCTTAAAGGCTCAAAAAAACGGAATTTATCACCTTTAATTATATTTCCGGGCTTGATATTACTCTTTTTCTTCTTCGTTCTTCCCTATACCAACATGCTGTATATCAGCTTCCTTACCAGGGCCTTTGATGAGCCTTACTACCATATCCCGACACTAGCAAACTATCAGCGTGTCGTATCTGACCCGTTCAACTGGGAAATCATAGCTATTACTTTTCGATTTGCCATTATCACTGCGCTGGTTACCCTAGTGCTTTCGTTTCCCCTGGCCTATTACATGGCCCGCTCACCTGGTCGCCGCCAGGGTATATTGCTGGCTTTAGTCTTAGCGCCCCTTTTGGTTGGCGTTGTGGTACGTAGTTATGGCTGGATGATTTTGTTGGCGGATACGGGTCTTGTCAACCAGTTTTTGACCTGGATTGGCCTTAGCCGCCAACGACTGATGTACAACGAGGTAGGCGTCTGGATTGGCCTGATTCATATCTACATGCCCTATATGGTGCTATCACTCATGAACACGATTGCCAATATTGATCCTGACCTTGAGAAAGCTTCACGTAGTTTAGGAGCATCGTCCTGGCAAACATTCTGGCGCGTTATTTGGCCTATGAGCCTTCCTGGAGTCGCTGCTGGGACAGTTTTAGTCTTCGTGCTCTCGGTCAGTGCTTATGTCATACCCTCGCTTCTGGGTGGTTACAATGTGCTGACGGCCCCCTTGCTTATTGTTCAAACTGTGATGGATCTTTTTAACTGGCCTTTGGGAAGCGCCTTGGCTATGATACTTTTTGGAGTCACAGTAATCACCATTTTTATCTATAATCGCGTCCTGGCTCGAGCCAGTCGAGGTTTATCATGAATCGTGGTATCAGGCGCTTTATTTTGCCTGGTATCGTTGGCTTGTTATTACTGTTTCTCTTAGCACCCATAATCATCGTGGTGGCTGCCGCCTTTAATGCTGGCAACTACCTAACCTTTCCACCCGAAGGATTCTCTTTTCGCTGGTTTGAAAACTTCTTTAATAGTCGCCCCTTTATGAGGGCATTTAGCTACTCTTTACAGCTAGCTCTGTGGGTCACCCTGGTTGCAACGGTGGTCGGAACCTTATCGGCGCTGTTTGTTGTTCGCTTTGCCAAGCGCTTTACCGAGTTTCTGCGGGTCCTGTTTATTGCACCACTGGCCTTTCCCTCAATCCTAACGGGCATCGCCCTGCTGATTTACTTTTATGCCATAGGTATCGGTACTCGCGGTGGGTACGCACTCTTTGTCGGTCATGTGCTGGTTTGCACACCATTTGTCTTTATTTCAGTGAGTTCTGTGCTGGTAAGGTTTGATACCTCTTTAGAAGAAGCATCTCGCAGTCTTGGTGCTGGTGCATTGACTACCTTCAGGAGGGTTACCTTGCCGCTGATCAAGGGAGGCGTCGTCTCTGGTGCGGTGTTGTCATTTATTACCAGCTTTGACCAATTCCCTATCTCTTTGCTTCTCTCGGGGATTGGCACGACCACATTGCCCGTTCAGCTTTTCGATTATCTGCGATTCTCATTTGATCCTACCGCCGCAGCCGCTTCGACTGTCAGTGTGGCGATCACCGTGCTGGCCGTCATTCTAACAGAGAGGTTTGTCGGCTTAGGTGCGCTTTATGGAGAGCGAAAATGAACAAAATAAGGATTGGTTTGTTAACAATTGGGCAGTCTCCCAGAGCTGATGGACTCGCACGAGACGTAACTTCAGTACTTGGACCAGGCTTTGAGGTACTCGAGTGTGGTGCACTGGATGGATTGGAGCAGGCGCAAATCGCTTCCTTAGCCCCTGATGATTCTGACTATCGCCTGGTAACACTACTTAGCGACGGTACCTCAGTCGAAATTGCCAAGCGCCATATTCTTGAGCGTTTGCAACAGCAAATAAATCAGATGGAAGCGGAAGGGGTAGTAATTACCTTGCTAATGTGCACAGGAGCTTTCCCACCTTTTTCTCATACAAAACCCTTGTTTATGCCACAAGAGGCCCTCTACGCAGTCGTTCAAACCGTTGCGGCAGGAGGTCGCATCGCCGCCCTGACGCCATTGAACAGCCAAATTGTGCAAGCACAAAATAAATGGTCAGACATGGGCCGCAAAGATGCCCTGGTGCTTGCAGCCAACCCTTATAGTGACAGGTCGCTCCTGGATATTGAAGCGGCTGCAACTCAAGCCAACCGCGCTGGTGCAGACGTGCTCTTTCTCGACTGCTTCGGTTACGACCTGGGCATGAAGCAAGCAGCTGAAGCAGGTTTTAAAGCACCAGTTATCCTGGCTCGCTCCCTGGCAGCCCGATTGGCAGCCGAAATTGCGCCGACCAAGAACTCTGCTGGCAATAGAGGGCAAGCATGAGCCGCCCTTACCGCATTGGCATGGACATCGGTGGAACGTTTACCGATTTTGTTTTGCTTGACTCTGAAAATAATCGCCTAGCTTTGCACAAACGCCTGACCACACCCAATGACCCTTCGATTGGGGCACTAGCAGGACTGCAACAACTATTACAACAAGAAAACGTGAGCATCGATGAAATTGATGCTATTTTGCACGGCACTACCCTTGTGACCAACGCAATTATAGAGCGGCGCGGGCGACCCACGGCGCTAATCACCACTAAAGGTTTTCGTGATATTCTGGAAATGGGTCACGAACAGCGCTATGACATCTATGATCTTTTTCTTAAGTTTCCCGAGCCAATCGTTCCACGCAGTAGACGACTCGAGCTTGATGAGCGAACAACACGTGATGGAACAATTCTAAATACACCTCAGGTACATGACATCATAGAAATGGTTGATAGGCAAGTTCAAGCCGGTGTAGAGGCAGTTGCTATTTGTTTTTTACACAGCTATTTGAATCCGCATAACGAACAGTTGGTTGCAAGAACAATTCAGCAGAACTTCCCTGAGCTTTATCTCTCTGCCTCGCATGAGGTAGCCGCTGAAGTTCGCGAATACGAACGTAGCAATACCACAGCTTGTAACGCCTTTGTCCAACCGCTTATGGACGTATATCTACATCGCATTGAACAAGTCCTCGCTGAGCTAGGTTTCAGAGGTCGCTTTTCCCTTATGCTATCAAGTGGTGGAACGGCGTCTGTTGAAACTGCACGAAAATATCCCATCAGGCTGCTCGAGTCCGGCCCTGCTGGCGGTGCAATGGCAACAGCTTACTTTGGAAAAGTTGCTGGCATTAATGATTTACTGGCATTTGACATGGGCGGTACTACCGCCAAAGCCTGCCTGATTCAAGATAGCCGTCCAGATATTGCTGCCCAAATGGAGGCCGGCCGTGTGCACCGCTTTAAGCGTGGGTCTGGATTGCCCATTCGTGCGCCGGTAGTTGACATGATTGAAATTGGTGCTGGTGGCGGTTCAATCGCCTATCGCAATGATCTCGGTTTGCTGAAGGTTGGCCCCCAGAGCGCTGGCGCTGACCCGGGACCAATATGCTACGGAGGTGGCGGTCAGGAGGTGACGGTAACCGATGCTTGCTTACTCCTTGGCTACTACGACCCAGGCTTTTTCCTTGGTGGTGAGATGCCTCTTGAGTCTCATACAACCCTAACAGCCTTCGAGCACCTTGGACAAGCATTAGGCATGGACGCCTATCAGGCTGCCTGGGGCGTTCATCAGGTCGTCTGTGAAAATATGGCGCAGGCAGCTCGTATACACATCATTGAAAAAGGCAAAGACCCACGGGCGTTTCCAGTTCTGGCCTTTGGCGGCGCTGGCCCAGCGCATGCCGCCAGGGTCGCGCGGATTTTAGGTGCCAAAGAGGTTCTGGTTCCGCCGGTGTCGGGGCTGGCATCAGCTTTGGGATTTTTGGTAGCTCCAACAAGTTTTGAATTTGTCAGGTCGCATCCTGGCATAATCGACGAGCTCAACTGGGACACGATCAATTCGCTCTATGAATCATTTGAAGCTGAGGCGCGAGTGCTATTAAAGTCTGCCGGGGTTAAGGAAAGTGATATTAGTTATCAGCGAAGTGCCGATGCGCGCCTTCTGGGACAGTTTCATGAAATCGATATTCCAGTACCCCTCGAGCGACTCAACCAAGACAGCGCTACGGTTCTAAAAGAAAGCTTTAACGCGATTTATGAAAAACGCTATCACACGGTGCTCGAGGCTTATCGTCCGATGGTGATGAACTGGCGCTTGCGAGCCATAGGACCAGAGCCACGAATAGCTTTGACCAATGAAGTGAACAAAACACCTGCAAAGGCGATTAAAGGTAAACGGCGCGCCTATTTTCCTGAAGCCAAAGGCTTTGTCGAAACACAGGTTTATGACCGCTACGCGCTTACGCCAAACGTCACGATTGATGGGCCTGCCATTATTGAAGAGCGGGAAAGCACCACGCTGGTAATTCCTGGAGACCAACTGATTGTTGATGAACACGCGAATCTGCGCCTTAGAATTGGGGTATTGCCGACCTTTCAAGGCAAAGACGAGGTTGTACTATGACTAAAGCCCACTTCGATCCTATCGCGCTAGAGGTAATGTGGAGCCGTCTCATTAACATTACTGAAGAGTGCTGGATAAGCATCTGGCGTACTGCTTTTAGCACCATCATCGGTGAAGCACAGGATTTCGGCTGTGAGCTGCTCGATGTCAATGGCGAGTCGCTTGCACATTCACCGAGGTCTATGCCCGTGTTTAACCTGACCCTGCCTCGAGCAGTTAAATCATTACTTCAGGTGTTCCCTGAGGAAACGCTGGAAGACGGAGATGTGCTTATTACGAATGATCCCTGGATATGTGCAGGACATTTGTTTGATACTGCCGTGGTAACCCCGGTTTTTCGGCAGGGCAGGATGGTTGCGCTTGTGGGTTCAATCGCCCACTGTTCAGATATCGGAGGTACTCGGGACTATTTCAAGGTTCGTGAGGTTTACGAAGAGGGGTTGCAGATTCCCCCCATGAAGCTTTACCGGGCAGGCAATCCTAACGAAGACTTATTTGGCATCATCCGCCAAAATGTTCGTAAGCCTGATATGGTCCTGGGTGATATTCAAGCACAGTACAGCGCCAATCGTGTAGCCATGAATCGACTGCTGCAATTTATGGCTGAATATCAACTAGATAGTCTTAGTGATTTAGCTAGTGAGGTACAAACACGGGCTGAGTTGGCCATGAAACAAGCAATTGCAGACGTACCTGATGGATACTACGGCAGCAGCATTCGGTTTGATGGTATCCATGAGCCCTTAACGCTTGAGGTTGAGTTGTGTGTTGCTGGTGAAACACTTCAGGTTTCCTGGAATGGTCCCAAGCAGCTAGCCGTAGGTGGAATTAACTGCACCCTAAACTATACCGCAGCTCACAGCGTCTATGCCTTGAAATCGGTGCTTACGCCTGATATCCCATCAAATGCTGGCTGTTTTCGCCCCATCGAGGTGTTTGCGCCCGAAGGCAGTATCTTGAACTGCCACTACCCGGCAGCCGTTAATATGCGGACTCACACTGGCTGGTACTGTGCCCCGGCAATTTTTTCGGCACTTGCACCCGTGCTGCAACGCCGCGTACAGGCATTCACCGGCTTGCCAATGGGAGCTGGCGCTTATGGTCGTGACCGCAATGGGACCTACTTCAATGATCACCTATTTCAAGGAGGTGGTCAGGGGGGTAGTTTGCAGGGAGACGGAAAAAGCGCTTTGCTTTATCCAACTAGCGCAGCCAATACCTCAATAGAGATGTTTGAAACACGTGTCCCTTTATTGGTCGAGGAAAAAGCACTCATTCCCAACAGTGGTGGTGCCGGGAAATATCGCGGAGGCCTGGGTCAAAGCATCAAAGTACGCAAACTGTATGACGACAACGAAAGTGTTTTATTATCGCTGCATCCACAAGGCATGATCGTACCAACGCCTGGGCTTTTCGGAGGTCAGGCCGGACGGCTGGCTCGAGTCGCACTAGAGGGTTCACAAGGAGTGCTTGAAAATGAGACCTTAGCAGGGCTCGCCGAACTCACAAAGCCCAACGAACTCTGTATCATCGAGATGCCTGGTGGTAGCGGGTACGGCTTGCCCGAAGAAAGATCTCAGGAAGCGCTCCAGCAAGATTTACAAGAGGGCTATATAAACCAACAAGGTTACTTGGCCTACCGTCCTGCAGAGAAATAATTGATGACGGATGAAGGACTTGGTAAATATTAGTCGTGCACGGAACGGAGGTAAGCTGCCAGCGAGATATTGTTGGATTCGATAAACTGGATATCAGCAAAGCGTTTCCTCCACCAGACAGATTGCACATGAGCAGGTCGAGGCCATTTAACATTTTTGGCAAAAAAAGGGGGGATAAGCCCCCCCTCACTCATTCCAGTAGCGGATACGTTCGATGTAGTCACCGTCAAGGTACAGGTGAGTGTAGCCTGTGGCTTCTGCTGAGGCCTTGAAGTGTGCAGTCTCGCTGATGTGCTGGTACTCGGTTTCAGTTTCGAGTACTGGCAGTTGATAGTCAGGGTTGTACTGAAAGATTTCTGCATTAGTACACCGTAAGATTAGTTCTGATACTTGGATTCTTGACCAATTATGGAGTTTTAAGCGAAATATGGGTGTCAACATCTGTTTTACGGTGTAATTAGTATCAAAGCGCGGAAGCTGATGGTAGCATTAGGCGCACCGAGGAGTTCACATGAATACAAAGGGAAACTTCACTGCTGGCCGCAACATCGCGATGAAAGTGCCACCTCATCTGTATGAAGTGACGATTGAGTTTTATCGCGATATGATTGGCCTTAAAGAGATTACGCAGCACGCTCCGTCGATCGTCTTCGAGTTCGGGTCAAACAATCTCTGGATCGACCTCGTTCCTGGCATTAGTCAAGCAGAAATATGGTTAGAGGTGGTCACGGATGATCTCGAGGCGGCATCCGCAACACTCGCACAAGCGGGCATCGTGCGTTGTGACTACATCGAGCCGTTGCCCGAAGGCTTCCAAGGCTTTTGGATATCAAGCCCAGCATCAATAATCCATCTCGTATGCAAAGACAGTGAGTTATAGTGGTGGTCACACCTAAGTACTGGCTCAGCATAAGTAAGGAGGAACGATGAGAACGATTTCCGAGGTCACTTTTCCCGACACATGGGTCATGTATGTAGCTGGAGACCCTTCGAGGCCTATCCCCGAGCAATCAAAGAAGGCGTTTTCTGTTCTTGAGGGCAAGTTTGCCTCTGTGAAAGGTCGGAAGTTCTTTGGGGTTCTTGTGGGCAATGAATATCGTGCTTGCTCGTCAATTGTTGATACGGATGAAACATCCGACCTGCCCTTTCCGACTTGGACGATTCCTGGTGGGAAGTATGCACGCATACGAATACCAGACTGGGATAAGCACACAGATCAGATTGGCGCAGCCTTTGACGAACTGTATTCGCTTCCAAGCGTGGATTCCACACGACCTGCGGTTGAATACTATCGTAGTCAGCATGACCTTTTCGTCATGGTTCCAATAAAATGATAAGTTCACACCCTAGCATGAAGCGCAAGACACTGCGCGCCGAGGCTGACGCTGGCCGTTACGTGTCTACCAGGAGCACGCCATGAGTACCGCCTTCTACTCAACCGACCAGAAAAAGATCAGTGCTCCTGGTAACTCGTTCAGGATTTACGAATGGTCGGGTGGCGGACCACCTTATTTGCACGTGCACTACGAAGATGATGAGGCCTGGCACATGCTGGAGGGTACGATGACCTTCCAGCTTCCCGGCAGACAAGTCGAAGTTGGTCCTGGTCAGACCATGCATATTCCGGCGGGAACGCCTCACACCTTCGACGAAGCGCACGGCCCTACACGGTATTTAATGATTTTGACGCCTAGATTGGACGAGCTGATCTCCGAGCTACATCGTACTCCACTGGACCAGCATGGTTCGGTGATGGAGAAATACCGATCAAAGCTATTAGCGGATGACGCATAACTTTGCGTTGGTCCACCAACGCACGCACCATCGAGCCAAGTGTTCGCTCGCAATTGAAAAGGAGATCAATGGATAGTTCTAGTTTGTCGACGGTAGCCATGCGGGTGCATCACTTGGATGCCATGGTCGCTTTCTACTCAGAAGCCTTCAATATACGCTTTAGCAAGGTTGAGACCTCTGGTATCCACTCGCGATTCGGTGAGCTCAACGGCATCACGTTGAAATTGGTGCCACTCCGAGACGCGGCGGACTTCGAAGATTATCCCATTCACCAACTTGGGTTCAGCGTGCCAGATATTGAAGCCGTCGTAAGTCTGGCACACCAGCATGGAGGGCGACTCGAAGGCGACATTCTGCGAGAGGGGAGTACGGTATACGCTGCGGTTCGGGATCCGGACGGGAATACGCTGGAGTTGTACTCTGAAGGCTGATCAGTCTATGCGCTGGGTATGGGCTAGGCACATCGTTCAAGTGAATGATTTGTCGACTGACTAAACCAGTGTATGCAGCGACCAACCATCGTGCCGGTGATTGAACGCACGTGTTTGTTAGTGCGTCCTTTGGGCAGTCGTTTTGTGCCGTCCCCAGCAGCGGCGGTTACTCAGTGGGGGGTGAGGTCAGGGGTGCTCGAGGGGTTA
>CAZZPQ010000081.1:10713-14737 GCA_964655595.1 uncultured bacterium | reverse complement strand
GCGCCAATAAGGGCAAAGATGGGTCCGGGGCAAGCGCCAGTCAGCGCCCAGCCAAGACCAAAGATACTCCCGCCGATAAGATAGCGTTTGTAGCCTGGATCTTTAGGGCTGAAGGTAATGGCTTCGCCGGAAAACGTTCTGATATTAAAGCGCTTAATGAGCCATACGGAAATCACTCCTACCAAAACCGCTGTACCTATGACGCCATACATGTGAAAGGACTGAAAGCGAAACATTTCCTGAATGCGGTACCAGGAGATAATTTCAGCGCGGATGGCCACAAAGCCAAAAAGTATGCCTGCAATCAGGTAGGGGCTGTGTGCCAGGACTGGATTGATACTGCTGTTTTTAGACTCGTTTTCGACGCAATCGGGTGCTAGGGGGGCTTTACTGCTGTCCATGGTACTCCTAAGATCCAAAAATGAGGGGAAATAAAAAATGTGTCATAATGAGGCCGCCAGCGAAAAAGCCAATGACCGCAATGAGGGAAGGTAACTGCAAGTCAGACAGTCCCGAGATGGCATGCCCAGAAGTACAGCCACCAGCATAGCGTGCGCCAAAGCCCACCAGAAAGCCTCCACCTAGTAGTAGCAGTAGGGTTTTTAGGCTCAGTAGCCCCTGGATGCCAAAGAGGGCGCTGGGGGCGAGCGTTCCATCGGTGCTGATGCCTAGTGCTGCCAGATTGGCTTCGGTACTGGCAGCTACCTTCAGGGGTTCAGGATTTGCCAATAGTACAGCGCCAATAAAGCCGCCCAGTAAAATCCCCAGGGCAAAGACCAGATTCCAGCTACCGGCTTTGCGCCAATCATATTGAAAGAAACTCAGTCGATTGGGAATGGCGGCGCACATGTGGCGCAGGTTCGAGGAGATGCCAAACTGCTTGTTGCCTATCAGCAGTAGCAGTGGCACGGTCAGACCGATAAGTGGCCCGGCAACGTACCAGGGCCAGGCTTGTGTTAAGAAGTCAAAAATACCCATAGGGGGTATAATACGGTGATATGCAAATTTTGTCAAGCCGGAACATAACATGAGAATTTCCAGGAGCTTGATATTCATGGGGACTCCTGGAAACGTGTGGAAGGTTCTTTTTATACCAGTTCCGGATAAATCGTTGGGTTTATCCCAACGACTTATCCCGAGCAGAGCGTTAGGAAGCGAGGATTGCTTTTTATACCTTCAACCAATTTATCGGGCTCGGTATTACAATCTACAGATGAGTATTGTTGAGTGGGTTAAGGGGCTTCATTATATTTCTTGATATGAAGCTCCCGAGCTTGTGCAATCCAGTTATCGCGTTCGATACGGCCTTTGAATTGCTTTAATGAAGTTCGGACCTGCTCAACTTCTGCAGGCGTCCAGTTGGCAATCTGACGGAAGGTAAAAATACCCAGGTCGTGCAGGAGTTTTTCAAGGACAATGTACACCCCGCTGATTTCTTTCAGGTCATCTTGCTCGAGAATGCGCAGTTGGTTAATGACCGTCATATCGCCCAGTACACGCCTTACGGCGGTTTCGGCCTTTTGGTAATCTTCTAAAGAGGACACCACACCATTCAGAGTGACTGTGCCATCGTCCAGGCGCAGGCTGCCGTCTTTGAGTTCATCACGCAACTCAGTGGCTGCTGCGAAAAAGCGGGAAGCCCAGTTCGGTGACGTGCTGATACCGTCCGTCACCAGGCTATCTAGTACATTTGCTGAACCATAAACTGCAGAAGCGCGGGAAATGGCTTCAGCGCGAATGTCGCTACTTACCTGGCCCTGTAAGCGGATACGCCGACCCAGGTAGCGCGCACTGAGTGCAGGGTCTATCAGATACTGCCCAGAATCAGCCTGGCGATGATCGTTCGCCTGTGTTTCAGCTTGGCGGTTGCTTGGCTCAGTTGCTTGCTCGGTTCGTGTATCAGTGGTGAGGCTAAGGCTGTTTGTGGCGCTGTCCCCCGTGGTTAGAAGGCCAAGTTCGCCCACGAGTTGCCCTAGCCTGCGCTCGCGACTTTCAAAGCTTAGTCGGAGTTGCGTAAGTTCCTGCTCGAGTTCGTGAATGGTTTCATCGCGGGTATTCACGTCAGCACGCAAGCTGGCTATCTGCGTCTCGAGTTCAGCAATGCGTGACTGCCTTAGATCAAGGTCTTTGCGCAAATCCAGAAGTTGATCATCATACTGAGTGCGCAGGTCGCCGAGTTCAGTTTCCAGATCAGTGACACGGCTGCTGAACTGCGCTTTTTCGCTCTGTAAATCACGTAGATTTCCCTGGAAATTACTGACGATACTTTCACGTTCCTGGGCTTTGGCAGTAGCCTGTTCCAGCGCGGTTCCCAATTCATTCAGGTGTAGGTTGCGACTGGCAAGTTCCTGCTTTGTACCCTCAAGCTGTACTGTCAGCTCATCGATGTGGACCTGGCGGCTTGCTGCCTCACTGCGCAGGCTATCAAGTTCAAGCTGTTGTGCCTCACTGTGCGAGCGGCCTTGCTCAAACTCTTGCTCGAGCCTGCCTATTTCTGCCCGCAAGGCAGTAGACTTAGCTTCCAGGTCCGCTTTTTGCTGTTGCTGTAGCTGTAACTCAGTCTCACGATCCTTGAGTTGCTCTGTGAGTCTGGCAGCTTCGCTGCGAACGACCACGACCTCATCATTAAAGCTGCTGCGCAACTGCTTGAGTTCGCTCTGGGCTTCCTGATCCTGGTTCATACGCGTGTCTAAGTCTGAGCGCAAGGTACTTACAGACCTATCAAGCTCGCCGATGTGAGCGTTTCGCTGCTCCAGCTCACTGGACAGATTCCTGAGATCTTCTTCAAGAGCGCCGATTCGGCGGCTGCGCACATCGATTTCGTTGTATAGACTAGCAGCTTCTGTTTCCAGTTCGGTAATTCTTGTTTGCTTGTGATCTGCATCAGCCTGCCAGTTGGTTAGCTGACCATCTAGCTCGGCGCTGCGGGCCCTGGTCTGCTCGAGTTCGTTTTGCAGTTCACTGAGGCGGCTCTTGTTGCTGCTCAGCTCAAGACTCGCCTGCGCCAGTTCTGCCTCGAGGGTGGCAAGTCTGGTACTGCGCTCTTGCAGGGTGGTATTGAGCCTGCTTAACTCAGCTTCAAGGTCACCACTGCGCAAATGGGCAGCCTTGAGGTCAGTTTCAAGTTTGAGGCTGAGTTGCTGCTGACTTTCATAGTCAGTTTGCAGGTTGGCGAATTGATTGGCGGTGCCAGTCAAAGACATTAAGGACTGAGAGGCTTCTGTCAGGCGCAACTGTAAATCCTGACGTCCTTCGCGACTGGCGTCCAGATCGGCTTTTAGGGCAGCGAGTTGCTGGCTGAGGTCCAGCACGATGTGATTTTTCTGCTGTAATTCGAGAATGAGGTCATCGCGGCCTGTGCGACTGGCTTCCAGCTCGCCCTGAAGGTTGGTGATCTGGCCAGTCAGCTGAATGGCAGACTGCGTTTTGCTGCCGAGCTCTGCGCTCAGGTCGTCTCGACCAGCACGGCTGGCGTCCAATTCCAGTTGTAGATTGGCCAGTTGCCGCTCAAGCTCAGTGAGGTGTGCGCTTCTTGCTTCCAGTTCGGATGTGGCTGCTGCAAGCTGGCTCTTTAGCTCAGCGACCTGTCCAGCGCGTCTTTCAAGGTCCTGTTGGCTGGTGGTCAGTCTGGTTTCGAGCTCAGCCATGCTGAGTTTATCCTGATCAATCCTCGCTTGTAAGTTGCCTACCTGAAGCTTAAGCTGCTCGTTTTGCCCCAGGCTAGCCTGCGCCTCTTGCACCTGCTGATTCAGGACGCCCAGGCGCTCATCACGCTCGGTCAGGGCACTTCGTAAACCCGCCACCTCGGTTTGTTTGGTTTGTAGGAGGCTTGTTTTTTCGGTGAGTTCGGTCTCGAGTTCGCGTAGCTTTTTGTCGGCATTCTGAAACTCGAGCGTAAGTTTATCGGTCTTGGCTTCGGTATTGGTGAGCGCCAAAGATTTTGCTTCAATATCTTTTTCTATATCGGCAAGGCGGCTCTTGTTGCTGCTCAGCTCAAGACTCGCCTGCGCCAGTTCTGCCTCGA
>CAZZPQ010000081.1:0-10613 GCA_964655595.1 uncultured bacterium | reverse complement strand
GAGAGGCTTCTGTCAGGCGCAACTGTAAATCCTGACGTCCTTCGCGACTGGCGTCAAGATCCAGTTGTAGATTGGCCAGTTGCCGCTCAAGCTCAGTGAGGTGTGCGCTTCTTGCTTCCAGTTCGGATGTGGCTGCTGCAAGCTGGCTCTTTAGCTCGGTTTGTGCTTCACTTGGGCGGCTGGCGCTGCTCTTTAGCTCAAGCTGTGCTTGTGCCAGTTCTGCTTCGAGGGTGACAAGCTTGGTACTGCGTTCATCCAGATTTGCCTTGAGTCTGGCCAATTCACTTTCGAGTTCACTTGGGTGAGCACGGCGCTCGAGCTCGTTGGATAGGTTGCCGACGTCTTCTTCAAGAGCGCTAATGCGGCGGCTACGTGCGTCGATGTCATTGTGGAGTTTGCCAACTTCTGTTTCCAGTTCGGTAATCCTTGCCTGCTTGCTATCCGCTTCATCTCGCCAGGTGACTAGCTGACTGTCCAGTTTCGTGCGGTGGGCGCGGCTTTGCTCGAGCTCTTTTTCCAGGCTGAGGATGCGCAACTCTGAGACACTGTCACTGGTCGTAGGGGTTTTGATTTCCGTTTGCAAACGCTCTAGCTCAGCATCTTTGGCGGTTAAATCATGGTTTAAGCCTAGCAAGACGTTGTTTCTTTGGGCCAGCGTTAGCGACAGGTCATCGCGCCCGCTGCGACTTGCTTGCAGATCGGCGCTTAGCAGCTGTATCTGTTGATGAAGCGCTGCCAGGGACTGGTTCTTTTGCTGCATGTCAAGCGCCAGATCATTTCTGCCTTCGCGGCAGGCAGCTAAATCAGCCTCTAGGCCTGCGATCTTTAGCTTTAGCTCTGTATGACCAGTATTGCGCTTGCTGTCGCTTTCCAGTTCCTGCAAACGCAACTTGTTACGCTCGAGCTCGGTCGTGCGAGCGGTCAAGGAGGAGCGCAGTTCGCCAACGTCTGTTTCCATTGTTTGCCAATGGCGCTGAAGCCCTAGGTATCTGCTGCGAAGTCGACCCCATATGAGCCAGCCCAGGAGAAGACCCAAAAGCGCGGCCGCGATGAGACATAGTAGTATTTGCCCGATCAAGTATCCCATATTATTTCCCATCCTCTACATAAGGAATTAGTGGATTAACAGTAAGTCGATTAATCACTGTTATATCTGGCTGCATGGCGTCACTGACATACCTGCCTATCAATTCACGCTGTTCTGGGTTTTGCACAGCGCCCTGCAAGGTTAAAACCTGATTTTCAAGCGTCATCGTTGCCCGGTTAATATCCCTGGCAACCTGTGGTGCGACGGTGTAGAGCTGCGGTAGCCAGGGAGCGTCGATCACCTCGGCTGCTTGTAAGGCGTTGAAAACAGCTTGATCTGTAAAGCCTTCCGCGGCAAGTGTGACGCTATCTGTGCTGGGTACTGTGCCAGTCAGACGGACTTCAGGACCGGTAATATCAATGCGTACTCTGGGGAAGAGAGTTGCTGTACGGGATCCTGACTCGAGTTGTGTCGGGCCTACTGCCTCGACAGCGTTCTGAGGAGTGGTGCCCTGGGACTCAACAAGGTCTTCAGTGTCCATCTCTTGCATCATGCTGTGTGCGTCCTCTACTGACTCATCGGTCATCACATCCACTTCTACGACAGCAGGTACATCTGTTGCGGGCAACTCAGAATTGGGCATATCAGCAATGGAGACATCAACTGTTTGTTCTGCTGGAGCTGCTCCAGGGGATGTGATTGTGGCAGATAAGTCTAGCAGCGGCACTTCGGCGCTAGCTTCCATCAGTGTGGGTATTTCGGTAGTAGCTTGATCAGCTTCACTGGGCTGAGGTTCATCATTGACAGGTTCTTCGGCGTTTGTGTCTATGTCAGACGCTGTGGTGACTGAGGCATTTTCAGAGAATTCACTGGCGGTTTCGGTATCAGCTTGCTGAATCATTACATCTTCCATAACGGGTTCTTCAGGTATTGCTCCGTCGCCTTCAGCAGCAGGCTCTTCTGTAGCAGCAGGCACTTCTGTCGCAGCAGGTGCTTCACCAGGCCTGTCTGGTGCGGATACTAGGGTATCTGCCGTTGCAGGCAAATCCAGTAGGGGCACTTCAGCAGGGCTGTTGGCAGAAACTGTTTCTTGATTAGTTTCTTCTGCGGACTCTTGACCAAGAGATTCATGCACGACAACTGTAGGTACTGTCATGATAGTCACTGAGCTATCTCCACTGGTGCCGCTGTCTTCGGCAGGTGGGTCTTCAGTGACCACCACTTCAACCTGTAGCTGATTCTCTATGTTTGGCAGACTGCCAACGGCTTCACGCAGGCGAGCTTCTAGTGTCAGACGCTGTATTTCGTCAGGGACGATACCCGAAAGAATGATCTTTTCCTTATCGACAGTGATAGTGCCGTTTTCAATATCGGCAGCAAGGTCTGGCAAGACCTCTAGCAACTCAGGTAACCAGAGTGGTAATTCGACATCAGGTGCCGCTTGTACCTGAGTCTCGACATGAGTCAAGGATGCCAGGCGCTCACTAAGCTGACCAGTACTTTCTTCATGGTTACCCTGTATGCGGAGGCCATCAGCTGTTTTTGTCAGACTGAGTGCTAGTGGCGTAGATGGAACAACGCTCAGATTGTTGAGCAGTGTAACCTGCGGTTCTGCGGCTTCTGCAAATTGCTCTCCAATCTGGAGTTTTTGCTCTTCACTCCTGACAATGCCGGCTAGCGTGATGCTATTATCAGTTAGCGAAACATCGGCATCTCTGACGTTGGCAAGTAAGTCTGGCAGTCGCTTGGCAAAGTTGGGTAACCAGGGCGGTACAGCCACATTGCTATCAGCTACCATCAGATTTTCGACTGCTGTAAATGTTGAGCCAGAGGTCATGTTACCGGTTAAGGTTTCGGCAATGCTACTGGGCAGGTTGCCCTGAAGCTGGCTGACCCCATCTTGTACTGTGAAGCGCAACTGAGGGGCAACCGGAGGGATAACCGTCAGATTGTCGACTAGGGCGACGCCTGAGTCACTGACCTGGGCAAAACGACTGACTACCTCGGCCCTGACTTCATCACTGGGAACCACGCCCTGCAAGGTGAGCTGGTTGTCCTGTAACTTAAGCTCAGCATCCTTAACAGTTTCAATATAGCCAGGCACGGCGTCGATGAGTGACGGTAAGTACGCCGCTGAGGCAACACTCTCAGTGACCTCCACAGCCACTTGTGCATTGGGTAGCTGTGCTATGGAGCCTGAAAGCTGATTTGCAACGCCAGATGGAACCAGGCCAGAAACTCGAGTTGTGTCGTCCTGATGTGTGATACTGAGGCTTGGTGCTGCCAGGAGGAGAATAACTTGCAACTGATTCTCTATGTTTGGGGCGCTGCCAACCGCCTCACGAAGGCTGGCTTCAAGGCTTAAACTCTGTTGCTCGCTGGGTACGTTGCCACTCAAGGTTAGGCTATCTGCCAGGACATTTAATTCAGCGTTACTTACTTCCTGAGCAATCTGTGGCAACAGATTGAACATACCAGGTAACCACTCAGGTGCAGCTACGCCTGGATCAGCTAGAACCTGATTATCAAGGTTACCAGGTAATACCTGGGCAATGGCTTCCAGCTCTGTGAGAGTTGTTTGGGGCAGTCTACCGGAGAGTTCAGTGGTATCAGGACCCAGTTTGATCTGAAGCTGTAATGGAGTGGAAGCTACAAGTTGAAGCTGATTGTCTACAGTAACTGTTTCACCTACAGCGTCTTGAACGGTTTTAGCGATTTCCTCACGCGTTTCGGGGCTATCTACTTCACCACTTAGGGTCAATACTGATCCCTCAGCTTGGATGTTCAATTCTGGCGTGCGTTGAGCGAGGATGGGTAAAGTACTGAAGAGTCCCGTTGCCCAGACAGGAACTTCGATATCATTAGCAGCTTGCAATTGATTGATGACATTGTCAGCTCCGACCGCCTGACTTGCCGCATCAAGAGCCGCTGCCAGACTTTCTTCCGGAACAAGACCATCCAGGGTAGCCTGACCTTTGCCTAAACGGACATTTAGGGATGCGGCTCTGAATGGCAAAGCTGCCGCAACCGTAATTCTATTGAGAACTTCGAGCTTTGTTGCCAAGTCGGCAGCTGAACCTAGTTCGGAGCGTATTTCATCACTGGCCACCTCTCCTTCCAGGCTTAGTTGTTCAGTACTTGCTTGCAACCGTCCAGTGACTACATCACGTCTCAATTGGGGTAATAAAGCCAGTACGCCAGATAGCCAGTCTGGCTCGGCAATATTACTGGCGACCTGAAGGTTGTCAGCAACGTTATCGCTGCCGTATAGATCTGCGGCTGCTGTTACAAGCTGGGTTCTGGAAGCTGCTGAAACCAGACCAGCAAGCGTTATTCCAGCTGGATCAACCTGCACATCCAGTGTTGGCTGCTGGCTTGAGACAATGCTTAACTCGTTTCTGAAGCCTGCCTGCCGTACACCCCTTATGGCCCGTATGGTTTGCTCCATATCATCACGGATAGCCCCAGAGGCTACTTCGCCACTGAGTAAAGCGTCGCGTCCGCTAAAACTGAGCAGGCTCGAGTCATAATTTTTTCGTTCGAGCGCGGTCCGACCCTTGTCCCATAAATCTGCCTGAATCAAGCTGGAGTCACGGCAGGTGCAAAGCAGTATAAGCAGGATTAGCAATAGTCCTACAAATACCGGCCACCCCCGTGAGGGTTGTCGTTCTGTGTCATTCATACTCGGTTCCCATCCCGCTAGAACTGACTTTAATAATGACCTGAAAAGCCCATAATTTTAAGTCATTATACTAAAGTGTAACATATTTCACATCGTGACAGATTTATGCGTCACAGACGCGCAGGATTCGGTTGGGGTAGGCAGGTGGCCGAAACTGGCTTCAGCGGTGATTTTGGTAGCTGCCAGCTTTGCTTATCTGGCGCAGTTGCTCGAGTTCTCTCTCGCTGAGCGGCGTGTACGCTGCTGCCACATTCTCCTCAAGTTGCTGTAAGCTGCTCGCTCCGGGAATCACGGTGGCAACCACAGGCTGCGCAAGGGCGTAGCGCAAAGCAAGCTGCGCCGCACTGCGTTTTGCTGTCACCAGAGCTTGCAACTTTTCCTGGACCTCTTGTACCTCGTTCTGGTGGTAGTCGAGGTAGTCCTGAGGGGGCTTGGTTGCCAGGTAGCCTTTGGCAACAGGACCTCTGGCAATAACACTGATGCCCTGCTGTTGCAAAAAATCCAGACAGCTTTCCTCGGGTCGTCTGTCCAGCAGGCTGTACTGCATCATGACACTGCTCATACTCGAGCACTTAGCCCACTCACGAATAACGTTTGGGCGAATGGAGGAGATACCATAAGCCCGAATCAAGCCTTGCTGCTTGAGTGTTTCAAAGCTTGCGATAATGTCCTCGATGGGGTCATCCAGCGTGCCGCCATGAAGCTGATACAGGTCAAGATAATCGGTATTCAGCCGCTTCAGACTGCGCTCAACGGCTTCCCGGATCCACTCTGGGCTGGCGTCCCAGCGCCAGGATGTGCCATCATCATTCCAGCGGTTACCCACCTTGCTCGCCAGGATGACCTTGTCACGGCAATGCCTAAAGGCACGCCCCACCAGGCTTTCATTGCGCCCCTGATCGTAGAGGTCGGCGGTATCAAAAAAGGTGACGCCCAGTTCCAGAGCGCGCTCCAAAAGGCGCAGGCTAGTTGCTTCATCACTTGCTTGTGTACTCAAGGACATACAGCCAAAGCCAATTTCGCTGACAACAATCTGAGAGTTTCCAAGTGGTTTGCGCTTCATTCCAGCTATTATAAAGCAGTTTGCAAGAACCAGTTGCCTTATACTAAATCTCGCTTATACCGGTTCCGGATCAATCATTGGGTTTATCCCAACGATTGATCCCGAGCAGGGCGTTAGGAAGCCCGGAGTGCTTTTCACATCTGTAACCAATTTATCGGGCTCGGTATAAAGTGCCGAAACGGTGTTAGGACTAGTCTAAAGCTGTTACACTAAGCATGCAGATGAGGCAGCTTACCCTAATTCGACATGGTCTGACGGACTGGAATAGTAGTGGTCGCTTTCAGGGGCACAGCGATGTTGCGCTATCTGCTGAGGGACGCAAGCAGGCACGTGCGCTGGGGCGTCACTTAAGTAAGACCAGGGTTGATTTGCTTGTTTCCAGCCCACTGACCAGGGCAGCTGAGACTGCCCGTTTGGTGTTTCCCCAACAACAGATTGTGCTTGATGAGCGGCTGAAAGAATTGAACTTTGGTGTTTTTGAAGGCCATACTCAGGCTGAAAACGAGTGCCACGAGAGCTGGGTCTGGTGGTTTGAGAATCCCTTTGAGCGGCAGGCCCCGGGTGGCGAGTCTTACGCTGAGTTGCGTAAGCGAGCGGTTGACTGGCTGGTAAACCTGCCTGAGTTGGATCACATCGTCGCGGTGACGCACTCTGGCACGATCCAGATGCTAATCAGCCATGTACTGGGTGTCGAAGTGCCAAAGTGGCGCAAGCGGGTGTTTTTGCGACATACCAGTATGTCCCGCTTTTTGTTTCGGGGTGATGAGGTACTTATTGAACGCCTGAATGATACCAGGCATCTGTCCAGCGTGGGCGCTGACCCGTTTGCGGACTAGGCCTCTAGTAAAAGGATAGTTGCATCATAATGCCTATCCTATTCATCCCAAATCCTTGCTTATACCAGTTCCGGTTAAATTATTGGGTTTATCCCAATGGTTTAAGAGCAGAGCGTTAGGAAGCGGGGATTGCTTTTTAAATCTGTAATCAATTTATCGGGCTCCGTATAAGTTGCTACTTTTCGCAGAACGTTTGCTAAATGGCGCACTGCTGATAAAGCGAACCAACCTACAGCCAACTCATAATTACGAATGCTAAGCTAAAGCAAACGGGGAGTCCCAGCAGGCACTCAAAGCCAAGTTTTTGGAGGAAGACATGCCATCACAAGTACGTACAGCTCTGGTCACTGGCGCATCATCAGGTATTGGTAGGGCGACAGCATTGCAACTTGCCTCACAGGGCTATCAGGTCTATGCTGCCGCCAGGCGCACTGAAAAGGTCAAGGAAGCTCTGGTGGTCGGAATAGAACCGCTTTATCTTGACGTTAACTCTGAAGAGTCCATCCAACAGGCTATTGATACCATCATGCAGGCGACCGGACGCATCGATGTACTGGTGAATAATGCGGGCTACGGGCTCTACGGGACAATTGAGGAAGTGAGCCTGGGGGACGCCCGCGAGCAATTTGAGGTTAATGTCTTTGGGTTGATGAGCCTGACCAAGCGTGTTTTGCCCATCATGCGCCAACAGCGCTCCGGGCACATTGTGAATGTCTCGAGCATTGTGGGCAAGTTCGCCCTGCCTACGGGTGGCTGGTATGCTGCCAGCAAACATGCTCTTGAAGCGCTTTCGGACGCCTTACGTTTGGAAATGAAGCCCTTTGGCGTTAAGGTTGTGGTAGTTGAGCCAGGGGTTATCAAAACGGAGTTTTCGGAAGTGTCACAGCAAAAGAGCAAGGGTACGAAAGAACTCGAGTCTTACCGCTCACTGCGCAGTGGTTTTCGCAAGATGTCAGAGTCCAGACAGCAAAGTGCTGCTGACCCTTATGTGGTAGCGCAGGTCATTGGTGACGCAGTAATGTCGCAGAACCCGCGTCCGCGCTACGCTGTGCCTGGTGGAGCCAAGGTCATGCTGGCACTTAAGGGCCTGCTGGGTGACAGAATCTATGACTGGATCATGGGCAGACAACTCAACTGGCGCTAGCTTTCAACCCACTCAGTCTTTTTCAATAAATCTTAGAAATGCCAGCAAAGACGAATGCCCTGCCTGTAGCATGGCGACCACAGTTGAGTTAGGTGGTGGCATCAATGCTTGCATATCACTTAAGAGCAGCAGGCCAATCGCTACAATGAGGTGTGGAGTTCAAAACATTTGCAGCGCCCGCAGGCGAACGCCTGGATGTCGCGATTGCCCTGGCACTCGAGCTGTCCCGTAGTTATGCCAAGGAATTGGTCGATTCTGGCTTTGTGCATCTTGATGGGCGTCCGGTAGGCAAGCCAGCCATCAAGCTTAAGGGTTCCGAGCTGGTCAGCGTCATTTTGCCACCATCCAAACCACATATGGTTGAAGCTGAAGACATCCCGCTCGATCTCATTTATGAAGATGAGTATCTGGCCGCTATCAACAAGCCTCCCTCGCTCGTGGCGCATCCCACTGCTACAGTGCGCAGCGGCACGGTGGTTAATGCGCTTTTGGGACGGATGCAACTTTCCAAGGATCATGCCTTTGATCCGCAAGAAGAGGATTACCGGCCGGGAATCGTCCACCGTCTGGACAAAGATACTTCTGGCGTGATGGTTGTTGCCAAAACCGATGAGGCGCACCGTCACCTGGCAGCCTCATTCAAAAAACGCCTGACCGAAAAAGAGTATGTGGCGATTGCTGTGGGTAAACTGGCAGATGATGTACATCTGGAGGCGGCGATTGGTCGGCATCCGGTGAACCGTCAGAAAATGACCGTGGGCGGCACCAACCCGCGCTCGGCTAATACCTATTTTCGGGTGCTCGAGCGCATCCCGGGCCATGTGCTTCTAAAAGCCAAGCCCCACACAGGCCGCACCCATCAGATTCGCGTGCATCTGGCGCATTTGGGCGCGACGATTCTGGGTGATGAACTCTATGGCAAGCGTTCCGCTGTGATGCCTAGGCAAGCGCTACACGCCTGTCGTCTGACGCTGCCCCATCCGCACGATAACCGGGCGATTACCTTTATTGCCCAGGTGCCGCTGGATATGGTGAGTGCCTGGCTTAAGCTGGGGGGTGCCTGGCCACCCGTTGACATGCCGGAGCTGTGATGTTGCCTGCGAGTTCGCCGCTGTGGGTCATTGCGTTCTTTTCGCTGATTTTGGCGCTGCTGTTTTTGATCTTTGCCGCCGTGGCTTTTCGCAGGCGGAGATTTCTGGGCGGGCTGAGCCGCGTGCTAAGCGCTTTGCTGTTGCTGGCACTAGGGGCACTTTCTGGCGTGATTGCCGTGGCGGCTGCAGGCTACCAGGCGCTGACTGGTGAGCAGTTTGCGGCTCAGGTACAGGTGAGTCAGGAAGCGCCTCAGCGCTTTGAGCTAAGGTTTTCACTGGCGGATGGGGGGTATCGGCAGTACAGTCTGGCTGGTGATGAACTCTATGTCGATGCCAAGGTACTCAAGTGGCATCCCTGGGCGAACCTGCTGGGTTTGCGGACGCTCTATGAGCTGGACCGCGTTGCGGGACGCTATACCCTCCTGGATGACGAACTCAACCAACCCCGCAGCGTCTACGCGTTGGGGTCTGACAAGCCACTGGGCTGGGACTTGTTTGCCTTTGTGCGGCGCTACCCTGCCTTACAGCAGTTGGTGGACGCCGAATATGGCTCAGGAGTTTTTGTAGTGCTCGAGCATGACGCAAGCTACATCATTACCGTGAGTACCAGTGGTCTGATCGCACGCAGGCTCGAGCCCTAAGGGAGGCAGTATGAAAAGGATGGCAGTATGAAAGTAGCGGTTTTCAGCACCAAAGCCTACGACAAAATGTTTTTAAGCGAAATCAATGTGCAGTATCAGCACGAGCTGATGTTTTTTGAACCACGTCTGACAGTGGATACCGCGCCGCTGGCGGCAGGTTTTCCTGCGGTGTCTGTGTTTGTTAATGATCAGGTTGACGCCGAGGTGCTTCATGTTCTGGCGAACGGTGGCACGCGGCTACTCGCCCTGCGCTCAGCCGGGTTCAATCATGTCGATGTCAGAGTTGCTGCTGAGCTGGCCATTACGGTGGCGCGCGTTCCTGCCTACTCACCCTACGCTGTAGCTGAACACGCACTGGGACTGATACTGAGCTTAAACCGCAAGATTCACCGCGCCTATAACCGTGTGCGCGAAGGCAACTTTTCACTCGAGGGACTGCTCGGTTTTGATCTGAGGGGCAAGACGGTTGGCATTATTGGTACGGGTAAAATCGGGGTGATTTTTGCTCGTATGATGGCAGGTTTGGGTTGTAATGTCCTGGCCTTTGATCCCTATCCCAACCCTGAGGCTGAAGACGTGGTGCAGTTTGTGGCGCTGGAAGAGCTGTTCAAGCAGTCCGACATCATTTCTCTGCACTGCCCGCTCACACCAGACACCTATCATCTGATTAATGCAACGGCAGTGAGCCAGATGAAGCCAGGTGTCATGCTGATTAACACAAGCCGAGGTGCACTGGTCGATACTCTGGCCGTGATTGAAGGGCTGAAGCTAGAGCAGATTGGCTACCTGGGTCTGGATGTCTACGAAGAGGAAGGTGACCTGTTTTTTGAAGATCTCTCAGACAGAGTGATTCAGGATGATGTCTTTTCACGCCTGCAGACCTTTCCCAATGTGCTGATTACCGGCCATCAGGGCTTTTTTACCCGAGAAGCTATGCGCAATATTGCAGAAACCACCCTGAGCAATATCAGCGCCTTTGAATCTGGCGAGGGTACTGTTCATGAGGTGACGGTGGATATGCTGGCGTGATGCTTTGCATGGCTTCCCTTTTCGAACAAGGAAACAAGGCTGCAAATTGGCCAAAGGCACGCTAGACTAAGGCATGTCCATTTCACTTAGTCGCTATACC
>CAZZPQ010000080.1:0-14766 GCA_964655595.1 uncultured bacterium | reverse complement strand
ACCCGTACCGTCACGTTCCCAAAAGTGCTCCCCCCACCCAGGTCGGTCAGGCGTTCACTGGTCAGGTCGTTTAGGCTCTTACCATCCGGCGCGAGTTTGGGCCACCACTGACCAATGGCAATCAGGGTGCCGCGTTTACAGTTTTCTGTGATGATAGCCTTGCGGATAATACTGCCCTGTTTACTGACAATGCGGTGACGTAGGCCGTCGGTGACACCGCAGGCTTGCGCGTCTGCGGGGTGAATCAGCACTGTTGGTTCGCCGCCCGCAGCTTTGAGTAGGCTGGTGATATTGCCCATACTGGTATTCAAAACGTGTGAACCGGGCGGCGAGATGAGGCGGAGTGGATAGTCTGGTGTGGGCTGCTCCTCAAACTCGAGCTGTCTGGGAGCAGGGGAGAAGCGGATTTTTTTGTCCGGAAAGTGGCTGCCATTGGCATAGGGGCGCAGTTCGCCTGTATTTAGTTTGATGCTGCGCTCAGCTTGCAAGCGCTCAAAGGTGATGCCTGCAAAATAAGGATGATCAGTGTCTAGCAGCTCATGAGCGGTTTCCTCAGCGCTCCAGCTGTGGCAGGAGTCACTCAGGCCAAGTCGTTTGGCAAGCTCAGCAAAGACCCAGCTGTTGGGCTTGCATTCGCCAGTGGCTGGGACAACGGGCTCGGCCCATTGCAGGTAGCTGTGTCCGTAAGCCGTGTAGATATCAGGATGTTCCAGAAAAGTTGTGGCAGGGAGCAAGTAGTCGGCGTAGTCGGCAGTATCGGTCTGGAAGTGCTCGAGCACCACCGTAAACAAATCCTCGCGCTGTAAGCCTCGCCGCACGCGGCTACTGTCAGGCGCGACCGCTGCCGGATTGGAATTAAAAACAATCAACGACTTGATGGGCTTTTGGCTATCTTCCAGCGCACTGGCAAGTTGATTTTGGTTGATGTGCCTTACGCCAGGCCTGATGAGATGCGCGCCGCTGTATCGCTGAGTATTGAGCATAAACACACCGCTGGTGCTGAGGTTGGCACCACCCCCCGGGTGCTGCCACGCGCCTGTAAGTGCGGGAAGCAGGGTGATGGCGCGGAGCGCATTACCACCTCCCTCGTTACGTGTCATGCCGTAACCGACGCGGATGTAGCTGCTCTTGGTGGTGGCAAAGTGTTTGGCGAGACTGGTAATGTTTGCTGTGTCCAGCTCACAGAATGCGGCAGCACGCTCCGGCGTCCACTCGGCGGTTGCCGCGTGGTAGTCGCTCAAGTCGTTGGCGTATCGCCTTAGGTAATCGCTGTCTTCCAGTCCATCTCGCAAAATTACATGCCCGATGGCGAGCGCCAGCGCGGCGTCGGTGCCGGGTTTAATCTGCCAGTGCTCATCGGCAAACTGGCTGGTCTCATTGCGGTAGGGATCAATGTGCAAAATATGCGCACCATTTTTACGGGCCTCTTTAAGAAAAGGTGTCAAGTGCAGGTTACTGCGCAGGCTGTTAATCCCCCACAGGATAATCAGTCTGGCGTGGGGTACATCCTCAGGCAATACTCCAAGCTTATTGGGGCCGTAATTGGCCTCCCAGGCAGCGCCCCCCGTGGCGGCACAAATGGTCCAGTCAAGTTCGCTCGCGCCCAGCGCGCGAAAGAATGCCAGCGGACGGTCGCGCTCCAAGAGTCCCATCGTCCCTGCGTAGCTATAGGGCAGGATGCTTTCAGCGCCGTGTTCATTAATCACTGCACGCAACCTGCTGGCGATATCGTCCAGCGCTTCATCCCAGCCGACCTGCACAAACTTGCCTTCACCCTTTGGCCCCAGCCGTCTTTGCGGGTAGCGTAGTCTGTCCGGATGGTTCTGCCGCTCGGGGTAATGGTAGGTTTTCACGCAGGCAAAACCCTGGGTGATGGGGTGGTTGGGGTTGCCCTCGAGTTTGCTGACCTGACCATCCTGGGTGGTGATGAGCACTGAGCAGGCATCCGGGCAGTCAAGTGGGCAGACTGATTGATACTTCATGCTGCTCATTATGAAGGTTTGGCCTCGTCTTTGCTATCTTTTTTTTTCTTGCCGCCAAAAAACCCCTTAATTTTTTCAACCAGCGTTTCATGTTCGTGAATCTCTTCGCCGACTTCAGCGGCATAAGCCTCGAGATATTCACGCGCTTTGGGGCTGAGCTTTTCAGGTACCTGAACTCTGGTAATGATAATCTGATCGCCCATGCCAATCTTGCGCAGGCGCGGCATACCTTTACCGTAGAGGTGGAACTCAGTACCAGGCTGTGTCCCAGCGGGCACCTGAATGACTTCTGTGCCGTCAAGTGTCGGTACTTCAAAAGATGACCCCAGTGCTGCCTGAGCAAAGCCTACAGGTAGTTCGTAAATAAGATCGTCCTCGCGGCGCACAAGATGAGGGTGAGGCTCGAGTTGAATGTAAAGGTACAAATCGCCAGCTGGACCACCTTCCATACCTGCATGACCCTGCCCTGGTACGCGCAGGCGGTAGCCAGCATCGATTCCTTTGGGCAGAGTGACATCGACCTTGTCCTGGTGCATGTTGCGACCAGCACCGCGGCAGCGACTGCAGGGTGTGGTAATTACTTCACCCAGCCCACGACACTGAGGGCAGACCTGTTGGGTGACCATGGTGCCAAAAAAGGACTGTACCTGCTGACGTACCTGGCCTGCGCCCTGACAGGTAGAGCAGCGCTGCCGCCCATCACTGCCAGGTTCTGCTCGCTTGCCCTGACAGTGATCACAGGTTCTGAGGCGGTCAACCTGTGCCTGAACAGTTTCTCCGTCTCGGGCTTGCTCGAGTGTTATAAATAGCTCAGCTTCCAGGTCTTCACCCTGAACACCCCGCTGCATAGTGGCACGACCACCCCCGCTCCCGAAGCCTGCACCACCAAAAACAGAGGCAAAGATGTCAAAGATGTCCCCCGTGTACTGCACACCTGGGTCGGCGCTGCCATACTGGTCGTAACGTGCCCGCTTTTGAGGATCGCTTAAGACTGCGTAAGCCTCGTTGATTTGCTTGAAAGTTTCTTCCGCCTCAGAATTTCCTGGATTTTTATCAGGGTGATATTTCAGTGCGAGTTTGCGGTAGGCAGACTTGATGTCCTTGGCGTCTGCATTTTGGTCTACACCTAGCAGTTCGTAATAGTCGCTCATCAGTTTTGCAGTATATCGGAAAGCTTGTTCAGACCCTGTAACAATTGCGAAAGTATCAACTGAGAAATCTTAAGACCGATTAGAATCGCTATCAATCTGGACTTTTGCAAGAGGTCAACTGAGTATCCATAAGTACCCGAGCACAAATATAGTAGACTTTCATATTTACGTTGCACACATCCATTGCGAAGCCACTTGCTGTGCAGCTACAACCCCCCTCAGTTTGGTGTCTAGTGACATGAAAACGTCGTCACGGCTGAAACTAATCCCTCAAGGCTTGGGGGGATGAAGTTCCATAGGTAATACCCGTTCCGGATACATCGTTGGGTTTATCCCAGTGATGTATCCCGAGCAGGGCGTTAGGAAGCGGGGAACTGCCTTTTAAATCTGTAACCAATTTATCGGTCTCGGTATTCATTGTATATGAGGACTTAAAATTAGCGAAGCAACGCCAGACAAGAGGAATTTTTACAACAGACCTAGTAGTCAGTTGCGTTTGGTTCAAACGCATTCGCGCATTCTGGTTTGCTTGGTGATTGGTTACGATCGGCTATACTAACCGCTTGGTGCACTGCTCCAGGCAGCATCATTATAGAAACGGGACAAACATGGATTACCGCAATATCGCTATTATCGCTCACGTCGACCATGGCAAGACCACCTTGGTCGATGGAATGCTAAGACAAAGCCACATCTTCCGTGACAATCAGGTTGTTGAAGAGCGGGTTATGGATTCAAATGTGCTCGAGCGCGAGCGGGGCATCACCATTCTGGCAAAAAATACTGCCATTACCTGGCATGAGACAAAAATCAACATTGTCGATACTCCAGGTCACGCTGACTTTGGCGGTGAAGTGGAACGCGCTCTTGGGATGGTTGACGGTGTGCTGTTATTGGTTGACGCCGCTGAAGGTCCCATGCCACAAACGCGCTTTGTGCTCAAAAAAGCTTTGGCGCTGGGTTTAAAGCCTATTGTGGTCATCAATAAGATAGACCGTAAGGATGCCAGGCCCGATGAGGTGGTTAACCTGACCTTCGACCTGATGGTGGAACTTGGTGCCAACGATGAGCAGCTTGACTTTCCTTACCTTTATGCGATTGCCAGAGAAGGCAAAGCCTGGGCCCAACTGGAGAGTCCGGCTGAAGATTTGAGTGCCTTATTTGAGACGATCCTAGAGCAGATCCCGGCTGCTGCAGTTGACCTAAATAGCCCCTTTCAGTTGCAGGTGGCGAACCTTGACTATTCTGATTATCTTGGGCGTTTGGCAATCGGTCGCGTGCTTAGAGGTAAAGCAAAAAAGGGCGAGGTCCTTAGCCAGTTGCACCGTGACGGCAGTGTGCAGCAGGCACGCGTGACCAAGATCTTTACTCATCTGGGTTTGCAAAGACTCGAGGTTGAAGAAATCAGTGCAGGTGACATAGTAGCTCTTTCAGGTTTGGAGCATGTGCAAATCGGGGATACGATCACCCATCCGAGCAAGCCAGAAGCCCTGCCAGTGGTGGCAGTTGATGAGCCTACCGTAAGTGTGACCTTTAGTCCCAATACCAGCCCCTTTGCAGGACTCGAGGGCAAATACGTCACTTCGCGCCATATCAAGGAGCGGCTGGACCGTGAACTCTTGACCAATGTGGCGCTGCGTGTCGAGGAGCTGGGTGGTGAGAGTTACCGTGTCTCGGGGCGTGGTGAACTGCACCTGGGTATCCTGATTGAGCAGATGCGCCGTGAGGGTTATGAGCTAAGTGTTTCGCGTCCAGAAGTCATAATGAGAGAAATTGATGGCGTCAGGCATGAGCCTTATGAACATGTGATTGCTGATGTGCCTGAGGCTGTTATGGGTGCGGTGATGGAAAGTCTTTCAGCACGCAAGGGTGCGCTGCTAAACATGGGTCAGGAACTCGGACGTGCGCGGCTCGAGTTCAGCATTCCCAGTCGGGCGCTCTTTGGCTATCGTACCCTCTTTTTGTCAATGACGCAGGGTGAAGGTTTGCTCAATCACACCTTTGATGGCTATGAGCCCTATGCTGGTGAACTCAAAACGCGGCAGGGCGGCTCGCTGGTCAGCATGGAAGCTGGCGAAGCTTATGCCTACAGCATGAATAAGCTGAATGACAGGGGTATCTTTTTTATTGAACCGGGTACTGAAGTCTATATCGGCATGATCATCGGTGCGAACAGTAAGCAGGGCGACCTGAACGTGAATGTTTGTAAAAACAAGAAGCTCAGTGCCGTAAGAGTCAAGCTTAAGGATGACAACATCAACCTCACGCCACCCAGAAAGCTGACGCTTGAAGAAGCGCTCGAGTACATAGCCAATGATGAACTGGTTGAAGTGACACCCAAAAGCATTCGCCTGCGCAAGACACTGCTCAGCGTGGTTGACCGTGAGCGTGCTGCCAGAGTGCTTGCCTAGTTGTGCCCTTATACCAGTTCCGGATAAATCGTTGGAGTTATCCGGAACTAGGCGACCAGGAAGCGGGGAAGGTTTTTTCAATTCTTTAACAAATTTATCGAACACTCTATCAGGCGACACCTGAGCGAATGCCGAGCTGACGCAAGTACTTGCGGTAGGCAATCGCTAGCCTGTCAGACTTGATGTGCAGTTCTGCGGCCAGGTCCAGTGGCAGGTCCTCAGGGCGCTGACTCAGCAGGATGACCTCATCTTGTGCAAAGATTTTGTTCTGAAAGTCCACAAATTGCGCATCGGGCAAATCAAAGCCGTAATTGCGCGACAAAACTGCGTAAGCCGTTGTTTGCCTGACATCATTGGGGCTGGCGTGCAACATCATGGCAAAGGTATCACTGCTATGGTCATCAGTTTTGGTGAAGCGGGCGGTACAGGGGCCAAGTACGGCGTAGACATAGTGGTTGTTGAGGTCTTGTCCGCGACCATCCGGGTCGGGTTGGTAGACGCGGATGCTGTCAGTCTCGAGCACTTCCCCCCGTACATGAACGTGATACTCAGGGATGCTCGAGTGCTCGGGAACACCGAGGTAACCCTCATGCACCCACATCAGATGAGAGACGTCAAGAAAGTTTTCAAGGACTCTTGGCGGTTCGGCATTGACCTCATAAGGGCCACAGATAACACTGTGAAAGTCGGCTGAAGCTCCTTCAGGGAAGTTGGGAATGTCACTGGCTGGTTCACCCAGGCAGACCCAGATCAGCCCGTATTTCTCCTGGCAGTGGTAGCGCAGCGCCCGCGCCTTGGTGGGAATGGGAAGCTCAGGTTGAGCTGGAATATGAGTGCAGTGTCCCTCGCCATTAAAACGCCAGCCATGGTAAGCACAGACCAGACTGTCATCCTCAACACGCCCCAGGGACAGGGCCGTGCCGCGGTGAATGCAAAGGTCTTTAAAGGCATGAAGCCCGCTTAAGCTGCGCCACAGCACAATGTCCTCGCCCAGAAGTTGGCGTCTGAGCGGTTTGGCTTTTACCTCGTCTGAAGCTGCTATTACCATCCATCGCTGCTGTAAGACAGGATCGTTGGTCTTTGGGGGGTCAAACATTCGGTACTCCTCGCCAGGATTTCCTGCTTGGTTTCATAGGCTTAGTCTAACAGCTTGACATTGCGACCGACGTGTCTGTTAGAATGCTTCACATGCGTGGCTTGCCACCAGCACGCAATTTCCAAACCACAAAGCTTGGAGCTAAAAGTGTCAAACTATTTTATTACACTTGAGCAATTTAAGACCAATCTTCAGAAAAGTGTCTGTGTCAGTTTTGTTTTTGGGCTTGAATTGTGTGAACCCTCCAGGTAGCTGGCAGGCATGGGTACTTTAGGCATCTCGCCTGCGACAACTACCCAGAGCAGCCTGCGAATGGAAGGTATAAGCAAGCGCTTTCCCGGGGTTGTGGCTAACGATGGTATCAGCTTTGATGTTAGGTCAGGAGAGGTACATGCGCTCTTGGGTGAGAACGGCGCGGGCAAGACCACTCTGATGAATATTCTCTACGGTTTGTACCAGCCGGATGAGGGCAGCATTTACCTGCATAACCAAAAAGTCAGTCTTCAGTCACCGAAGGATGCCATGAATAAGGGTATTGGTCTTGTGGCGCAACACTTTCATCTGGCACGCCGTCACACGGTGGCTGAGAATATCGCTTTGGGACAGAGTGATACCCCACTCTTTTTTCCACTCAGAAAACTCGAGCAGCGCATTCTCGAACTGGGTCAGAAATACCGTCTGACGGTCGATCCTAAAGCGCTTATTCTTCAGCTTTCTCCGGGTGAGCAGCAGCGCGTAGAAATTCTAAAGGCACTGATTCAGGGTGCTAAAATTCTGATACTTGATGAGCCAACCAGTGTTTTGACGCCTCAGGAGGCTGAGGCGCTGTTTGACGTGTTGCGGCGTATGAAGGCCGAAGGTGAGGCAGTCATCTTTATCAGTCACAAACTCGATGAAGTTATGGCGATTGCTGACCGCATCACAGTTTTGCGCAAGGGCTGTGTGGTGAGTACCCTTGCAACGGCTGATGCCAATCCCCAGCACCTGGCACAGCTAATGGTGGGTCGTGATGTCATGCAGATACGAGATAAGCTGCAGGTACAAAGCGGAGAGGCCGTTGCCAGACTCGAGCACTTGTGGGTCAAAAACCACCGGGGTTTTGATGTTTTGAAGGATGTCAATCTGACCATTCATCATGGAGAGATCCTGGGTATTGCAGGGGTGGCTGGCAATGGTCAGGCGGAACTGATAGAAGTCCTGACAGGTTTGCATCAACCCAGTCAAGGACGCATTTATCTTGAAGCAAAAGATATTACTCGTATGAATGCCCGACAACTTTTTGAGGCTGGCGTTGCCCACATACCAGAAGACCGTAACCACATGGGGGTAGTGCCCAATATGTCGGTGGCTGAGAATCTGGTTTTGCGTCAGTACCGCTACCCACCGTTTGCTACAGGCCCACTGCTGAATTGGCAGGCGGTCCGCGCCTTTGCTGAGCAGTCTATCAGGGACTACCAGGTGGCAACGCCCAGTAAGGATAGTCGCACGCGCCTGCTTTCTGGTGGGAACGTGCAAAAACTGATTCTGGCCAGAGAGCTTTCGGGACAGCCCCGTCTGGTCATTGCTGCGCACCCAACCTATGGCCTGGATGTCAATGCTACCGCGCTGACCCACGACTTGCTGCTCAAACAGCGCGAACGTGGCGCGGGGGTTCTGCTGTTGTCAGAAGATCTGGATGAGCTCTTAAAGATTTCAGACCGCATCGCAGTACTGTTTGCAGGGCGTATCGTTGCTGTGGTGAAAGCTGAAGATGCCAAGCGTGAGGAGCTTGGTCTGATGATGGCTGGAGCGAGTCGGGTGCAGGCCTGATGCTGGAGCGACTTGGCTATAAGCTCGAGCCTAGGGCCAGGGTCTCGAGCCTGAGAGTCATGCTTGTTACCTTATCTGCTGTTGCTGTAGCACTGCTTATAACAGGATTTATCTTCTGGGCCTATGGGGTTAATCCGCTTATGGCCTATGGTGTAATCATTGATCGCACGCTCCTTAACTTTCGTGGCTTTACTGAAGTGCTTCGCAAAAGTATTCCCTTGCTGCTCTGTGGCATTGGGCTAGTATTGGCTTTTCGTGCACAATTCTGGAATATTGGTGCTGAGGGTCAAATTTTGGCGGGGGCCGTGGCCGCCTCTGGACTGGCGCTTTTTGTACCCTTGCCGGCCAGCCTGATGATCCCCGGGATGTTCATTGTGGGTTTTTTGGCAGGAGGTTTATGGGGGCTCCTGCCAGCGGTGCTCAAGGTGAGACTGGGTGTAAACGAAATTATCACCACGCTGATGATGAACTATATTGCACTCTATATCGTGCGTTGGTTGATCAACGGTCCCTGGAAAGGGCAGAGCAGCGTTGGCTTTTCTTATACTGAACGCTTTGCTCGTGAGTACTGGCTACCCACCCTGGGGACGACGCGCCTGCATTGGCCTACACTGCTGATTGGTATCACACTGGTTATTGTGGTCGTATTTCTCTTAACGCGCATGAAACTGGGTTTTGAAATCCGCATGATGGGGGAGAGTCCCGAGGCCGCCCGCTATGCTGGAGTGAACTTTTTTAAAACAACACTGATTCTGGTCCTCATTGCCGCAGGTGCGGCTGGGCTGGCAGGGGTGGGTGAGGTTGCTGGTATCCACCGGCGCTTGATAGAACCCAATAGCATTTCGCTAGGCTACGGTTACACGGCCATTATTGTGGCACTCCTTGCTCGGGGTAATCCTTGGGCAGTGATTCTAAGCAGTTTTTTTATTGGTCTGATCTTTGCCAGTGGCGATGTCATGCGGGCAAGTTTGCAGCTTCCCTCGCAAATGACCGGCCTGATCAATGGTCTGGTACTACTTTGCATTATCTGTGCTGAACCCTTCATCCGCTACCGTTTTGTCCGCCAGCAAGCCAGTCCCAAGCCAGCAGCAGGGGTCGTTTCGGAGGAAAGCTAGTGGATATTGACTTAATAATCAATACTGTTGCCAGGGCGCTGGCTTTTAGCACACCACTACTTTTGGCAGCGCTAGGTGAAATATACGCTGAGCGCAGTGGTGTCGTGAATCTGGGTGTTGAGGGCATGATGATTATCGGTGCAGTCATTGGCTTTATCGCTGGGCAGAGTACGGGCATGCCGTATTTGGGGCTGCTGTTAGCGGGTCTGGCGGGAGGTCTGGTTGCCTTGATTCACGCCTTTATCGCGATCAGTCTGCGGGCTAATCAGTATGTATCCGGGCTGGCGATCACCATTTTTGGCCTCGGCTTGTCGGGGCTTATCGGGCGTGATTATGTAGGTGTGCCCCTGAGCAACTCAATCAAGTATTTCAGCGTGCCGGGTCTCTCAAATATTCCCTTTGTGGGTCCGGCTCTCTTTAGCAACCAGTATTTGCTGACTTATCTGGCACTGTTGAGTGCTGGGATTTTGTGGTTTGTCCTGTATTACACACGTATCGGTCTGATTTTGCGCAGTGTTGGTGAGTCGCCGGCAGCGGCGGATGCTTCGGGTATCAATGTGATCAAGGTGCGATATCTGGCTGTTGTCTTTGGTGGGGTGATGGCGGGTTTGGCGGGTGCCTATTTGTCGCTGGCCTACAGGCCCAGCTGGGGTGAAGGTATGACCAACGGGATGGGCTGGATTGCCCTGGCGATTACAATTTTTGCGCTTTGGGATCCCCTTCGAGCTGTAGCTGCGGCCTTTTTGTTCGGCGCGTTTTTTACTTTATCTTTCAGTCTACAACGCTTTTTTGCACCTGAGCTTCTTACGCTTATGCCTTATGTGTTTACCATTGTAGCCTTGATTATAATTGCTCTCGGGAAAGGGGGACGCGCTTTTGGCGCACCCCAATCGCTGGGACTCCCGTATCAGCGGGGAGAACGCTAAACTAAGCATCATGTCGCAAAAGCGGCTGTTGCCCCTTAAAGGGCTGAGGAGGAAAGTTATGAAGAATAAGCTAATGGTTGTGGTTCTTAGTCTGTTGCTGGGTTTGGTCCTGGCGCAAGACCTACCCAAGGTCGGTTTTATCTATGTAGGTCCGGTGGGTGATGCGGGTTGGACCTACTCACATGATCTCGGGCGGCAAGCTTTGGTTGATGCACTCGGTGTTGAAACGATTATTGTGGAAAGCGTTAGTGAGGCTGACGTGGAGTCATTTATTGATCAGCTTGTGGATCAGGGCGCTAACATCATCTTTACCACGAGCTTTGGCTATGGTGATGGTACCCTGGCTGCTGCTGAGCGCTACCCCGATGTCCTTTTTGGGCATGCTACTGGCATCGAGCAAGCACCCAATGTCATGACCTATATCGCCGAGTTTTACCAGGCTTACTACATCAATGGTCTGATTGCTGGTGCCCTGACCGAGAGCAATAAGATAGGTTACGTGGCTGCTTTTCCCATACCTGAGGTCAAGCGGCATATTAACGCTTTTGCCATTGGTGCAAAAACGGTCAATCCTGATGCTATGGTGGAAGTTATCTGGTTGAATGCCTGGTTTGATCCAGCTGGTGCGGCTGAAGCCACCAATGCACTTATGGCAACTGGGGCGGACGTTTTTGCCTTCAGTGAAGACACGCCGACCGTCATTCAAATCGCAGCGGAACGCGGCTATCCCAGCTTCAGTCACTACGCTAGCATGTACGATTTCTCACCAGAAACCATTGCCTCTGGACAGCTGGCGACCTGGGGTGCCATTTACATTGATTTTGTCCAGGGTGTTATTGACGGAACGTATACGAGTGACAATCTCGAGAATCTGGATTATTTCTGGCGTTTTGGTGATGGTGCAGCAGAAGCAGGTGCAGCACCTGGAATGCTGATCAATCCAGTCTTCGAAGAAGCGCTTAAGGCGGTTGTTATCAGTGGTGCTGAACTGGGTGATATCAGTGTCTATGATCTGGTAGTTCTGCGCAATGAGCAGATGAGTCAGAGTGAGCCAGCCTTCGAGCCATTTACCGGTCCCCTGAGTGATTGTGCAGGTACTGAGGTTTATGCCGAGGGTGAAGTAGCGACTATTGGCGAGCTTCTCAGTATGCAATGGGCCGCAGATAATATTATTGGCCCCTGGAGTGGCGGCCCGGGTTATAACGAGTGCCGTTGAGCTGTTATCCCGAGCAGAGCGAGTAGGAAGCGGGGATTTTTAAATCTGCAATCAATTTATAGGGCTCCGTATAAAAACCCATCTAGGTGAGTGACAGGGTCACTCACCTTTTTTCTTTCAGGCAGGAACCTGCGCCAGTGAGCGGATATGCCCTGCGCTGCGTTCAACTTCCGGCTTGCCTCCGGCGACCTCGAGGCAGACTGTGCCAGGAAAGGTGCTTAGGAAATCAGCATAGCGTTCAAAACTGATACTGCCCCTGGTTGTGGCGGTATGCAAGTCATCCTGACCGTTGTTATTACACAGATGCAGATGGATGATGTCGGTATCCAGGACAGTGATGTACTTGCGAATCAAGTCTTCACCCCAGTCTGTACCCTGTCGCCAGGGACGACAGGCTTCAATATGTGCATGTCCAAAGTCCAGACAGTTGACAAAGCCAGCTTCTGCGGTGATGAGTTTTAAGGCTTCGGGTTCGCGGATAAGACCATCTTCAAAGACGGCTAAGTTTTCTAGTGCCACAGGGACTGTGGTTCCAGATAGCTCGGCCAATGATTGTCGCAAAGCGCTAAACGCTGCCTCGAGCGGTACTGGTTGATACAAGAAGATCCTGCCGGTATGCACTACGGCGCAGCTTGCACCGATGGCTTCGGCATAGTCAAGACCCTTGAGTGTCTGCTCAACAGAGGCTTTGCGGATGGTATGAATAAGAGAAGCAAGATTCAAGTCTACAAATGGCAGATGCACACTGACGGCAATACCTGTGGAAAACTGAAGCTCGTTGACTTGTCGGATGGTTTGGGCAGTGGGTAGAAAGTCTACGGTGTCATAGTTCAGCTCGACAAAGTCAAACTTCTGCTCGTAAGCAAAGCGAAAGATATCATCTAATTGATAAAGTCCAGCAGTGGCTGAACTGTAACCTAGTTTCACGGCGAAGCCCCAATCCAGGTAAAGTACCAATAGTCTAAATGTTTGCCAGCCACTTGGCTGTGATTTTTATGGCTTGGCTGTCTGGTGCCAGCCTTCTATGAACGACGACGTCCCCAAAGACTTAAGTTACGACGTGCTTCCTCAGGCTTGTTCATTTGCGAACGTACCTCAAAGAGTTGTTGTTGAAGGGTCTCAAGTTGCGAGGTCTGGCGCTGGGTCAAGCGTCGCAGGGTTTCCAGTTCCTCAATCATGTCCAGATAGGTATCGGTGGAAAACAGGGACTTACCCTGACTCAACTCTCGCACTGTGGCACGGAGCAGGCGGTTTTCCTCTCCCAGGTCTTCAACCTGCATTTCTAAGGATACCAGTTCCGCTTGCGTTACTGGGTCACGCACGCGCGAATCTGCGGCTGGGAGTGTTTCCGCTGGTTCCAGTTCCGCCAGCAAATGTTCTTCATCGATGCTGGTATCAGGCGTATCAGCTTCTGCAAAGATCTCCTCTGGTTTGTGCCTGAGGGTCATTTCGACGGCTTCTGGTTCGACCGAATCTTGAATCGGGGGCTCTCCCATGTCTGAATCAGTGTCGTTTGCCTTAAACTCGCCGGGTCTAAAATCCCCGTTCAGCAGGTCTTCCAGAACTTGATCCTCCGGTGTGCTAGCCAGGTTCAGATCCATCTCGGCCCTTGCTGACTTGCTGATGTCAGTTTTGTTATAAATGATGTCTGTATCATCCGCATCTGAATCCAGCGAGGTGCTGGACAAGGCTGTGTCAGCAGTTTCATTTGGCCTAAGAGGCTTCATGAGATCTGCCAGTCGTTCGCGCAGGCGTTTATCCCCTAAAGGTTTGGCCAGCACTGCATTTGCACCCACGGCACGTCCCAGGGTTTTGACTGTCTCAAAATCCAGAGGTGTACAGGTCAGAATGATGGGCATATCGTGTAGACGCTGGGTGCTTTTTACCTTGCTGCAAATATCTGCGCCGCTGATATCGGGCAGATTATGGGCCAGAATGACGGCGTCAGGTGTGTGATGCCTTAGGTACTCGAGCGCTTCCCCACCATAAGCTGCATAGTCAATCTGGTAGTTATCTACAGCCAAGAGCATATCGATCAGTTGCCTTTGAAAAGCATCGGAATCAACGACGAGAACAACGCGAGATATCATAGTTCTAAGCTATCATAAATATAGTTTCAGGTCAGTGAAAGCGTCACAGGCTTTGTTGTATTGGATCATGTCCTGGCTCTGCTGCGCAGAGCTTCGACCATCTGAGTACTTATGGACTCAGTGGCAAAGCGTTTATAGTTGCCTGGCCCACCGTGCTCATCCGAGCCGCCCGTGACCAGCAGGCGAAACATCCTGGCCAGCATGCTGAAATGCTGCCGTTGGCGTTCGCGAAGCCGATAGTGAAACACCTCTACGCCATCCAGACCAGCCTCAACCAGTTCCATCATGCCGCGCTCAGACAAAGGCTCGCCGTCAGACTGGCGGTGAATGATCGAAGGATGGGCGAGCACGGCCACACCACCCAATTGATGAATAAGGCTGATACCCTCAGCAATGGAGAGTGCTGAGCGGCCTGAACTAAAATAAAGCTGTTCGGTCAACGCTAAAGCACGTTCTGCAGGTAGCTCGCTTTTCTGCAGGAGAGCGGTATACAAAGCCAGAAATCCAGGATAGACCGGATGAACCTCGAGCACATCATCCAGGCTCAGGTTTAGCCCCATTGGCTCAAGGCTATGGCAGGCTGTCTGTATGCGCTCTTTTATGGCGCTTAGTAAGCGGTCCTCGGTGGCTGCCAGAAGGGGTGACTCGAGATCGATAAAATAAGCCAACAGGTCAATGTCTGGGCCTCCACCATGCCCAGTGTAATCCTCCCAGTAGCAGGTAATCTCCATGGCTGGGATTACTTCAATTCCAAAGCTGGGGGCCAGCTCCTGGGCCTCGCGGTTGCCTAAGGTTGTTTCATGGTCTGTGATGGCAATGACCTTTAGCTGCTCATGACGCGCTTGCTCGAGTAATTCCTGGGGAGACGCCCGACCGTCTGAGTAGTGGCTGTGCATATGTAAGTCTGCGTGATTCACAAAGGTAATTCTATCTGGTTTGGCGCTGACTAGCAAAAAAGGTCAAATCATAC
>CAZZPQ010000079.1:0-14933 GCA_964655595.1 uncultured bacterium | reverse complement strand
GACTTTTCAACAATGCCCCCAAAAGGTTATAGCAGAGTGCTTCTGATGAGTGTAAAAACCATACAAGTAAAACTCCGAGCCTGTAGCTCGGAGTGAGTAGTTTTCGCGTGCTTTACGTGCTTATCTTAACCCCCGCCGCCATTTCCTCCCCCTGACGGCCAAGCCACTGCCACCCCCAGTGCAACCAGCCAACCATAAGTAACCAGAAATATCAGTAGTCTTGTCCAAAGTTTCCGTGCTGTAGTGTTTGAACGCATGTCCCAACCTCCAGTTGAATTGCTTTGGTACCGAAGCTGGGTTTAGTGTGCACAAGTCCTGTTGACTAGGGCCTGACCAAGCCCTGACTGATACGGAATAAAGATGATCACTTATCTATCAGATGCCAAGAAAAGCTTTTCTGCACGGGATTTAATACCTAAGTGTTTAGGTTAATTTTGTTTGAGACAACAACCCGTCAGACAGACCCAATCAGATAGGCCCCGTCACACAGAGAACGGCATCCCGTTATCTTGGTTGGTTGTAGGTAAAGACAGTAACAGTGAGCTGGCAGCTCACCCAAAATACCTTCAACTAGCGCCTCGCAATAGCCAAAAAGAGCTATGATTCGACGATCAAACGCGCTTGAAGATCAGTGCAGCATTCTGCCCACCAAAAGCAAAATTGGTTGATAGCGCGTAGTCCACCTGCTGGGCTCGAGCCTCATTCGGAATGTAATCAAGGTCCAGCTCTGGGTCAGGATCAATATAGTTGCGCGTTGGCGGTAAGACACCTGTGTAAATTGCCTGCACAGTGGCTATCGCTTCAACTGCACCAGCAGCGCCAAGCATGTGTCCCGTCATGCTCTTGGTTGAGGAAATCGGTGGGACTTTATTTTCAAAAACAGCTTTGTAAGCGGTGGTCTCTGTAAGATCATTGGCTGGCGTGCTGGTTCCGTGCGCATTGATATAGCCGATATCCTCGGGTGAAAGACCCGCAGACTTAAGCGCCCAGCGAACCACGCGCACCGCCCCCGTACCCCCAGGTGAAGGCGCAGTAATGTGATGGGCATCGGCACTGGTCGCATAACCCACAACCTCAGCGTAGATGCGTGCGCCGCGCGCCCGGGCGTGTTCATAGTCCTCTAGTACCATGATGCCAGCTCCTTCACTGGCAACAAAGCCGTCCCGGCTGCGGGTAAAGGGACGACTGGCAGTTTCAGGACTATCATTGCGGGTAGACAGGGCTTTCATAACCGCAAAACCACCTATGCCCATCGGAGTCACGCAGGCTTCACAGCCACCCGTCAGCATAAAGGTAGCTTCGCCACGCTGAATGATGCGATAGGCATCACCAATATTCCCAGCCCCTGTAGCACAGGCCGTGACCACCGTGCTGCTGGGTCCTTGCAGCTGGTAGCGCATACTGACATAGCCTGAGGCCATATTACTGATCAGCATGGGAATAAAAAACGGGCTCATACGCATAACTCCACGATCAAAGCGGACCTTGGTCTGGGATTCCCAAATTGTAAGTCCACCGATACCCGTACCGATACAGGTGCCGGTATGTTCGCCCGCGACATCGTCTTCTGTGAGACCCGCGTCCTCTAGTGCCAGCGCGGAAGCAATGAGTGCATGGTGTACAAAACGGTCAAGACGTCGCGCTTCCTTGCGTTCGATATACTTCTCGACATCCACATCAATTTCACCCGCGATATGCACGCTCAGCTCACTGGGATCGAAAAAACTTATCCGGCGGATACCATTTTTTGCTTCATGCTGGGCACTCAAAAAACTATTTGCACCTACACCAATAGGGGTGACAGGACCAAGGCCTGTCACCACAACTCTTTTCATGGTAGAAACATTCTGTTTATCATATAAATCTCCGAAACATCACCTTTGGCTTAAGAAGCCAAACACCTTTAGCCCTACAAGCATGATCTTTCAGATGATACATCCATGTGCAAACTACAAACTCTTCAGCGCTTACTGCTGACTGGCAATGAATCTGACAGCATCACCAACCGTGCGAATCGTTTCAGCCTGCTCATCACTAATCTCGATACCAAACTCATCCTCGAGCCCCATGATAAGCTCAACGACATCGAGTGAGTCCGCACCCAGATCATCGACGAAGGATGAATCCATAGTTACATCATCCGGATCGGTATCGAGTTTGTCAGCGACGACTTCTTTGATTTTGGCGAGAATGCCTTGCTCTTCCATAACTTCCTCCTAGCTGGGGTGAACTGTAAAAACATCGGGTGATTGTATCATGAATTGTCAGAAAGTGTCAGATAAATGGCCCTGCCTGCCCTGTAAGCCCTATGACATATGGAGTCCTCCATCAACACTGAGCGTTTGTCCATTGATATAGGCAGCCGCGTCACTGGCCAAAAAAGCAACCACCTTGGCAATTTCCTCTGCCTTGCCAAAACGCCCCACCGGAATCTGTGCCAGATACTGGCTGCGCAGCGTCTCCGGCAACTCTGCCGTCATATCAGACTCGATAAACCCTGGTGCAACCGCATTGACCGTAACGCCTTTGCTGGCGTACTCCCGAGCCAGTGCCTTGCTTAGCCCAATCAGCCCCGCCTTGGCACTGACATAGTTCGCCTGCCCGACATTGCCCATCAGCCCCACTACTGAAGAAATATTGATGATACGTCCCCAGTTTGCCCGCAACATACCCCGCAAAGCGGCCTTGGACAAATAAAAAGCACTCGAGAGGTTAGTATTGAGTACCGTCAGCCAGTCCTCTTCTTTCATACGCAGCGCCAGGGTATCACGTGTTATACCCGCATTATTGACCAGCACATCGAGCTGACCAAAGGTCGCCGTGACAGCCTTGACGAGAGCTTGGCAGGCATCAGCCTGGGCAACATCAGCCTGAAATAGCCCAACGTCTACCCCCAGATCGCCAATAGCAGCAGCAACTTCCTGAGCGGCAGCCTCGGAACTGGCGTAATGCACTGCCACACGGTATCCCTGTCTGGCAAACTCGAGCGCCATCGCTCGACCCAAACCACGACTCGAGCCAGTAACCAGTACAACCTTGCTCATCTCACAACCTCCCTGAGACTTTTCATATCCGTCACCGAAACCGCCCTGGCATCTCCCAAAATGCGCTTGACCAGTCCAGCGAGTACCTGCCCAGAACCAAACTCGATAAAATCCGTCACGCCCAGGGTTGCCAACCTCTGTACCGACTCCGTCCAGCGCACTGGCGCGGTCACCTGCTCTTCCAGCAGGCGCGGCGCGTCCAGTGGGCCTGAAAGGGGTTCAGCTGTGACATTGCAGATGATGCTGATATCACCTTCGACAAAGCTCACCTGACAAAGAGCCTGATGAAGCCTGCTGGCAGCAGGTTTCATCAGGCTGCTGTGGAAGGGCGCTGAGACCTTGAGCGGAATGACGCGAGCCTTGTGCCTGCTGAGAGCTTCACTGGCAGCGGCCACCGCACCGGCCTCACCTGAGATAACCGTTTGTTGCGGTGAGTTGAGGTTAGCAATATCAACGATTCCTTCGGTAGCCGCGCAGATGTCCCGAATGCTCTCAGGACTCAGTTTCATGACGGCAGCCATCGCCCCCTGGCCTTCAGGCACAGCTTCCTGCATGTACTGACCACGTTTGCGCACCAGCTTAAGCGCATCTTGCAGTGTCAGTGAGCCAGCCGCTACGTGGGCGGTGAACTCACCCAGGCTGTGCCCCGCAGCGAACTGTGCCGGGCGACCACCCGACTCGAGATAGGCAGCATAAGCGGCGGCTCCCACCGCCACCAGAGCAGGTTGCTGATTGGCTGTCAGGGTTAGGCTGGCTTCTGGTCCCTGCCACATCAGTGCCTGTAAGCCCGGCAGGGTAGCCTCGGCCTCATCCAGTATCTGACGCGCAGCAGGGCTATGTTCATAGAGGTCCTGACCCATGCCGATGACCTGTGAGCCCTGTCCCGGAAACAAGGCGGCAATCATGCCGAACCTCGGTAAGGGCTATCCTGCCAGGTCAGCACGCTGGCTGCCCAGGTCAGACCTGCCCCAAAGGAAACTAACAGCAGGTTGTCACCGTCATGAATTCTGCCAGCGTCTAGGGCGTGCACCAAGGCCAGCGGAATACTGGCCGTCGAGTTGTTACCATATTCATCCACCGTCACCACCACCCGCTCTTTAGGGAGTGACAAGCGCTCTCTGGCAGCGTCAATAATCCTCAGATTTGCCTGATGTGGTACAAACAGTGAGATATCATCGCTCGTCAAACCCGCTTTAGCGACGGCTTCAATGGTACTGGTATTCATCACCCGAACAGCAAACTTGAAAACCTCACGACCGTTCATCCAGACATGTTCACCCAGCACGGTACCATCCGGCAAACAGCGCCCCACAGAGCGGGTATGCAGGTGCTTACCACCCGCCCCATCTGCCCCCAGCACCATAGATTTGATGCCATAAGCCGCTGGTACGGCTTCGATAATCGTGGCACCAGCACCATCACCAAACAGTACGGCGGTGGCACGGTCAGACCAGTCAATGAGCTTGGTCAGAACTTCAGAGCCGATGGCCAGTACTTTTTTACAGATACCAGCCTCGACATAGGCTTGCCCAACCGACAGGGCATAAAGCCAGCCAGGACAGGCTGCCAAAAGATCAAAAGCGCCCGCCTTGAGACCAAAGTGGTGTTGTACAATAGCCGCAGTAGCTGGAAACAGTGCGTCCGGTGTATTGGTCGCCACGATAACCATATCCACGCCCTCGAGCGCTTCAGCACCATAGCGCCTTTGCAAGTCCTCTACGCTGCGAATCGCCATGTGAGAACTAAATTCGTCTTCGGCAGCTACATGCCGCCGTTTGATGCCTGTACGGGTGGTAATCCACGCATCGCTGGTGTCCATGATGGCTTCTAAATCGTGGTTACTCACAACCTTGGCAGGGGCGTAAGCACCCATTGCAGTGACGCCGGCCCGAAATATTTTGCTCATAAACCTACCCATCTAGCTGGCTGCATAGTATCGCAGCAAATGCAGTTTAGCCAAATAACTCGCCCCAGGATACGGAAATACGAACATAAAGCCAAATTAAAAGCCGGTGTTGAATAACTCACCAAAATAACGAAGGACTGCCCTGGCAGTCCCGTATGGCAGGCTGCTTTTATGCCCTAGCTATGCTTAGCGCAAAAACAACTTGCTACCAACATTTAAGCCTCAATTTTCAGAACTTCGGTATCTCTGTAGCTGCCGCAATGTGGGCAGACACGGTGACTGGGTTTAAGTTCCCGGCATTCGGGACAGGCTACCAGTGTCGGGGCTTTAAGGGCGTGATGAGAGCGGCGGGCGTCACGACGCGATTTTGAAGTCTTTTTCTTCGGTACAGGATGTTTGGCCATGATAATACTCCTTTAACCTGCTTGAACAGGTGCAAACCTTGTTAGTATAGCAAAAAAGCCTTGTTTGTAAAAGAGGTGGGCAACTGACATGATTATGGTAGGCTAAGCGTCAGGAGGCGTGTTTGTGACCTTTGATGTTGGTGATACTGTCGTATATCCTTCACAGGGCGCTGGTGTGATTGATGAAATCACCAGGCGCACGGTTCTTGGTGAAGAACATGAATACTTAAAAATCAAGTTTATTCGCGGTGAGATGGAAGTCTTGGTGCCTCTTAAGAAGGGTCAGGAAGTTGGCTTACGCCATACCATAAGCTTAGAAGAAGTCAGCCAGATTCGTGAGGCTATCGTTAAAGCAAACCTGACTCTCCCTGAAGCCTGGCCACCGCGCTACCGCGCCGAACAGGACATTCTGGCTGTCGGCGACGCCTATGAACTTGCTAAGCTCGTAGGTCTTTTGTCCATTCGAGACCTTGAAAAGGGTCTGGCCGCAACCGAGCGTGAGGTAATGGAAGCTGCCAAAGACCTGTTGTCAAGTGAGCTGGCAGTCGTCCAGAATATCGCTCTGGATGAGGCCAAGGCCCAGATAGATGAGCTGGCTGCTGATAAATACCAGTAATGAAATAATGACCAAAACATCAGTCCTGCAAACGCGTCCCCACTACGCCTCATGAACCTTACAAGCGTTCGTGATCTCCTCGGGCGCTACGGGCTACAGGCAGATAAGTCCTTTGGGCAAAACTTCCTTTTAGACACAAAGGTGCTGGCAGATATTGTCAGCGCTGCCGAGTTGCAGCCGACTGACACCGTTTTGGAGATTGGTCCGGGTCTAGGAGTACTCAGCCGCGAACTGACGCAGCAGGCCGGACACGTCATATCTGTTGAGCTTGACAGGCGTCTGCTGCCCGTTCTGGCGGAAACGCTTAAAGACTACACAAACCTCAGCCTGATTCATGGCGACGGGCTCGAGTTTGACCTCGGCAGCTTGCCAGTAGCATCACTGTTGGTAGCAAATCTACCCTACAACGTAGCGACTCCCCTCATCATGCGGGCGCTCGAGTCCGGACGCTTTAAACGTCTGGTCTTTTTGGTCCAGCTTGAGGTAGCCGATCGCCTGCTGGCTCAGCCAGGCTCTAAAGCCTTCGGGGCACTCAGCCTGATCGTGCAAGCCTTCGGCCGAGCCAAGCGCATCCGCAATGTCGCCCCAGGCTGCTTTTACCCAGCACCAGAGGTCACCAGTTCAGTTGTGCGAATCGATACCTTCCCTGACGCTCAGGCAGACCCCTTGCTGTTTAAACTCATTCATCTGGGATTTCAACATAGGCGCAAGACTCTGCGCAAAAACCTGCTGATGGCAGGTTTTGAGGAGAGCAGCGTAGAAGCCGCGCTAAAGGAGAATAACCTGTCTCTAATGATACGCGCTGAAGCCCTGTCTTTAGCAACGTTTCAAAACCTGCGCCAGCACCTGACACAAGCGCTGCAAAGGCTCGCCTCACAAGCAAAGGACCGCTAATACCTAGCCCGTTAAATTGCTTACAGATTTGAAAAGCACTCCCCCGCTTCCTACTCGCCTTGCTCGGGATAAATCATTGGGATAAACCCAACGATTTATCCGGAACCGGTATAAGGCTGAAAGCTAAAAGCAGGGAGATACAGGAATATATTGGAGCTACCGGGAGATAGAGGAATATAGGCACCTGCAACTCGGCTCGGTACTCATTGCTCGGTACTCACTGCTCGGTACTCACTGCTCACTACTTTTAACTCACTGCTCTGTGTGTTTTCGCACTTTGCTTGCACAACAGCCCTGCTAGCCAGTACAATCCAGGGTATCTTTAGGTCATAAGGCAAGTTAATGAAGGGATACTCTTGTGAAGCAAGTCAGCAACCTACCCGCTTTGCTACAAAGCCGTAAAGATGACAGCAGACTAGCCCAGAGGGTCAAGCGCTTTGGTCTGTGGCAACGCATCAGCTGGCAAGAACATGTTGCGCAGGTCAATGCCCTGGCCAGCAAGCTCATCACCTTGGGTCTGCAAGCAGGTGAGCGCGTCGCCCTCCTGGCAGAAAACCGCCCTGAGTGGTTGGTCAGCGATCTGGCCATACAGAGTGCTGGCGGGGTTTCGGTCGGCATCTATACCACCAGCAGTCCCAGTCAATTACACTATGTCCTCGAGCACAGTGACAGCGTGGGCCTCATTCTGGAAAATGCCGAGCAGATTGAAAAATGGCTCGAGATCCGCGACCGCTTGCCCTTAAAGTGGGTGATTGCCATTGAGCCAGAGGGCTTTGATGAGGTTTTACACTGGGACGCAGTACTGGCAGAGGGACAAGCGCTCTATTCAAAAAATCCCGAACGCGTCGATGAGCGAATTAACGCCCTCAGCCAGGACGATATGGCGCTGCTGATGTACACCTCAGGCACCACAGGTCATCCCAAAGGCGTCATGCTGTCGCACAAAAACCTCCTGTGGGCAGCCGACGCACTGATTGAATCCCTGGGTTACACCGCCGAGGACGAGATTATCTCCTATCTGCCCCTGTCGCATATTGTCGAGCGAGACGGGAGTTATTGTCATATCAAGGCTGGCTTTGTGATTAATTTTGTGGAGAATCTGGATACCTTTGCCCAGAACCTCCAGGAGGTGCGTCCTACAGTGCTATTTGCTGTACCTCGCATCTGGGAAAAGATGCACTCGCTGGTTGAGCTGCACATGCGCGACAACCACTTTCTGAAGCGGGTGCTGTATCAGTGGGCCATGCGTGCGGTAGCAGGTGCCAAGGCAGGCGGCGCTTCGGTCCTTGCCAATTTGCTCGTTGTGCGCTGGCTCAAGTATCGCCTGGGACTTGACCGCTTGCGCATCGCCGTCTCGGGCGCTGCCCCCATCAGCCCCAGCATTCTTATGTATTTTCGCAATCTGGGCGTCGATATCCGCGAAGGCTATGGCATGACTGAAAACAGCGGTCTGACCAGCATTCACACGGATGACTTTAAGCTCGGCACGGTCGGCCTGCCCTTTCCAGGTGTAGAGATTCGCCTGGCTGACGATGGTGAAATTCTGACACGCAGCCCAGGCACTTTTTTGGGATACTTCAAAAACCCCGAAGCGACCGCTGAAACCCTCGAGGGCGAATGGTTAAAAACAGGCGATGTTGGCGAGTTTGATGGTGCTCACCTGCGCATCACCGACCGCAAGAAAGACATCATCATCACCGCTGGGGGAAAAAACATTGCCCCGCAAAAGATTGAAAATCTGCTCAAAGCCAGTGTCTTCATCAACGACGCCGTGGTGATTGGCGACCGCCGCAAGTACCTGGTAGCCCTACTCGTACTGGATGAAGACAATATAAGCAAGTGGGCCACCGAACGGCAACTCAGTTATACGACCTACAGCGACCTAGCCAGCCACCCAGAAGTGTATGGCTTAATTGCTGCTGAAGTTGAAGCGAGTAACAAAGAGCTTGCACGTGTGGAGACCCTCAAGAAGTTCGCAATTTTACCCAAGCGTCTGTACTACGAAGATGGTGAGATGACCGCGACTATGAAGGTTAAGCGCTCGAGCATCGCCCAGAAATATCACGATCTCATCGAAAATCTCTATGGGGACTAAACATGCGCCTGCTTGAACACTACCGACAGGATATTCACCATATCAAAGACCGCCAGGGTTGGGTCGTGCTGACGCTTTTTCTGGGACTTCTCATCGCAGCACCCTTTGTGATGCCAGGCTATATCATTTACAACCTGACGCTTTTTCTGATCTTTGCTCTGGTTGCGGTGGGCCTCATGATTCTTGTGGGCTTTACCGGACAGGTCTCCCTGGGACATGCCGGTTTTCTGGCTGCTGGTGCATACACAACTGCCTATCTGCTGGGGCAGGGCTGGCCCTTTTTACTTACCCTGGTTCCCGCACTGCTGATTGCCGGCCTGCTGGGCCTACTCATCGGTGTTCCGGCACTGCGCCTGGAAGGTCCCTATCTGGCGATTGCGACCTTGGGTTTTGGTCTGGCCATTCAGCAAATTCTCAATAACTGGCGTCTCATGGGGGCGTCTACCGGCATGCTGGCCGACCGGCCTGAGTTCTGGGGTATTAATTTCTACCGCGATATGCCCTACTACTTTTTTACCCTCATCATCGTCATGTTTTTTATCTGGATGGCCTACAACCTAAAACGCAGCCACCTCGGACGCGCTTTTCAGGCCACACGGGACGCAGAATTGGCTGCGCAGATGAGTGGGGTCAATCTGGCCTATACCAAGACGCTGGCCTTTGTTCTGTCTGCCGCCTTTACCGGCGTGGCTGGCAGCCTTTATGGCGGCTTGCTGGGCTATATCACACCAGAGAGTTTTAACCTGCTTTTGAGTGTAAAGTTTCTACTGATTATCGTAGTAGGTGGTCTGGGCTTTGTGCCAGGTGCAATTATTGGCGCAGGTTTCATTACCGGGCTCGAGGTCTTTTTGTCAGCCCAACTCAACCGCTCACAGCTGATTTTTGGCGCGATTGTTATTTTGCTGATGCTGCTCGAGCCTCTGGGCATCTACGGACGCTGGCTCAAAATCCGGCGCTACTGGAAAAGCTGGCCGATGTGAAGCGACTAGCGTTCAGGACATTCAGTATGGGTCACCTTGACAAAACTGGCATCAGAAAGGAACGTGCATGATCAAGCAAGGCAAATTTGCAACCAGGCAACGCACAAGCAGCTTAGCCATAGTTAAGCGGAGTCGCTGATGGAACAAAGCCTGCAAGTACTAGTCAGTGGTCTGGCGACTGGTAGTATCTATGCACTGATTGCGCTGGGCCTGGTACTCTTGTATCGCACCACCAGTGTGCTGAACTTTGCTCACGGTGAGCTGGGACTCTTTGGCACCTTTCTGACCTTCTTTTTTCTGACCAGCCTGAACCTGCCCTATAGCGTGAGTTTTCTCCTGTCACTTTTAGCTGCGCTGCTGTTGGGTGGCTTTGTCTCGCTGCTACTGGTCAAACCAGGCAAAGTCGCCATGAGTGTGGGACTGGCGGTACTGGTTGCGGCTTTGGCCTATGGTCTTTTCGCCAATCTGTGGCTGGCGGTAGCCATTGCCAGCGTGCTGGGTATTATCAGCTACGCAGTGCTCGAGCGCCCCAGTCGCAACCCCAGCGAGCTGGGCCTGATTATCCTCACCCTGGGTGTCAATCTGATGCTGAATGGCTTTTTAGCTCTAAGTTTTGGCACCAGCAACAAGCTTTTACCCCCCATCATTCAGGACACGACCTTTCGTCTTGGTGGCGCAGCATTCAGCCGTCTATCGCTTTTTACCGCGCTTGTTGGGCTACTGATTATGCTGGGTCTGTGGCTGCTCCTAAATCGCAGCCGCATTGGGCTAGCGATGCGCGCCGTAGCGCAGAGTGAGGAGGTTGCCAAAGCCATGGGCATTCCTGTGCGTACGGTGATGTTTGCGACCTGGGGAGTATCTGCTTTACTGGCAGCCGCGGCTGCCACGTTGCTGGCACCTACCACCCTGCTCAGTCCTGCCCTGATGTTTGAACCACTGTCCAAGGGCTTCGTCGCCGCTGTGATTGGCGGCATGAACAGCCTGCCAGGGGCGATTTTAGGTGGTTATGTTCTGGGGGTGCTCGAGCTTTTAGTGGGTGTTTATATATCCAACGAATTCAAGGCGTCCTTTGCCTTTTTGATTGTTATTCTGGTACTGGTCTTTAGACCCCACGGCATTCTTGGCAAACCAGAGGTGCGCCGCGTTTGAGCATGCTAAACTAAGAGCGTCAGTCCAATTCGCTAAGCTTACGGCTTAGTTTAATGAAAGGAGATATATGAGATACTTACTGGCAGGTCTGGTTTTAGTCCTGGGTCTGGCAATGGCCCAAACTCCCGGTGTCACAGACACCGAAATTCGCATTGGCACCTGGGGTCCTCAGTCTGGGCCAGCGGCAGCCTGGGGCACGGTCACAGTCGCTATTGATGCCTACTTTAAGTACATCAATGATCAGGGTGGTATCAACGGACGCAACCTGGTGCTTGTCAGCCGCGATGACGGCTATGACCCAGCGCGCAGCGTTGCTGCGGCCCGCGAGCTGAATGACCGAGAAAATGTCTTTGCCTTTGTGGCGGGTATCGGCACTGCCAACGGTCTGGCTGTCATGCCCATCGTCCAGCGCGAAGGTATCCCCTGGGTGAGTCCTTCGACAGGCTCCGGCGAGTTTGCCAAACAGAGTAACGGCTTGGTCTTTGCAACCTTTACCAACTATGAGGTGGAAAGTGCCCTGATGACCCGTTACGCCGTCGAGGAATTGGGTGCACAGCGCATTGCTGTCTTTTATCAGAACGATGACTACGGCGGCGAGGGTCTGCGAGGCTTTGAGATGGAATTAGCAAACCTCCGCGAAGCTGGCTATGACGTCGTCGAGGTTGACAAGGTATCCTACGAACGTCAGGAAACCAATATGGCTGTGCAGGCCCTGCGCTTACGGGGTGGAGACGCCGATGCAGTAATTCTCTACAGCACCCCTGCTGCCGCTGCTGCCCTAATCAATGAGTTTCAGCGACTCGAGTACCGTCCGCGCATCCTTGCTTCTTCTACCTTGGTCGATCCAAGCCTGCTGCAAAACCCCGGTATGCAAGGCGCTCTCCTGGCCACATTCCTGCGCCTGCCTTCAGTCGTCGTTGGCGAAGGCAATGGTGACCCGATTGCCGACGAAGCCTTTATGAACATCGTCGTGCCCTACGCGCCGCAGGTTGCACAGGATCCTTTCCGGGCACTAGCTGGTATCGGCTTTGCCCAGCCACTGGTCGAAGCACTGCGTGCTGCTGGCCCTGACCTGACCCGGGAATCCTTCCTGGAGGCCATGCGCAACATCAGCGGTTACGACACAGGCATGTTCGCCAACCTTGACTTTACTGAGGGTTATCAGGGTAACAACAGCGTCATGCTCCTGCAAATGACCCCCCAAGGCTTGCGACCCGCCTCCGACTTTATAACCTATTAAGATTGAGACTCGAGCAGGGCATGTCCCTGCTCACTTATTTTATGTCAGTCCTACTAGAACTCTCTAATGTCACCCTGCGCTTTGGCGGTATTCAGGCACTCACAGACGTCAGTTTTACTCTGAATGAGCGCGAGGTCGTGGCGCTTATTGGCCCCAATGGTGCCGGCAAAACGAGTATTTTTAACTGCATCTGCGGGTTTTACCAACCTCAGGAAGGTACTATCCGCTGGAAGGATAAGAGTATTCTGAGGTATAAACCCCATCAGATTGCCCGCTTAGGCATCGGTCGAGGCTTTCAGAACATCGAACTCTTTAAAACACTGAGTTGCCGTGACAACCTGCTGCTGGGGCGACATTTGCATGTCAGGGCGAACCTCCTGAGCGTGATGCTGAGCCTGCCTGGCTGGTGGCAGGATGAAAGCAGGCAGCGGCAGCGCGCCGAAGAAATCATGGATCTGCTGGACTTGCAGGCATATCGCGATATGCCTGTGGCAGCGCTCCCTTACGGGGTTCAGAAGCTGATTGAGGTGGCGCGTGCGCTGGCAGCCGAACCACAGCTCCTGCTCCTGGATGAACCAACCGCCGGCATGACCGCCGAAGAAAAGGATGAGATGATGTTCCGTCTGCTCAGACTGCGGCAGGATCTGGGACTGACTCTGCTGGTCGTCGAGCATGATCTGCGCGTGGTAAGCCAACTGGCAGAGCGCATCGTTGTACTGGATTACGGCAAGAAAATTGCCGATGGCAGCCCACAGGAGGTGCAGCGTAACCCGAACGTGATTAAAGCCTACCTGGGTGAAACCCAGTTGGAGGTAAGCCAATGACGCTGCTCGAGCTAAGCAATGTCGAAAGCGGCTACCACAAACGCCTCACCGTACTCAAGGGCGTCGCGCTGAAGGTCGAAGAAAAACAGTGTGTCACTATCCTGGGTAGCAACGGCGCGGGTAAAAGCACTCTCTTAAAAACCATCATGGGACTCCTCGATGATGAACCGCGCAAAGGAGACATCAAAATCATGGGACGTCCCATGCAGGGTCATAGCCCTGAAGACATCGCTCGCGTGGGCCTTGCCTATGTGGTCGAAGGGCGCGGGATGTTCCCAGAATTGACGGTCCATGAAAGCCTGCTGCTAGGCGCATTTCACCGACGTGACCAGGCAGGCATCAAGGCAGATCTCGAAAGGGTCTTTAGCCTGTTCCCACGCTTGCAGGAACGCATGAATCAGCAGTGTGGCACCATGAGCGGCGGTGAACAGCAGATGCTGGCCATTGCCAGAGCACTCATGAGCCGCCCGAAGCTGATGATGCTGGACGAACCCAGCCTGGGTCTGGCCCCTTTATTGGTTGAAACCATCTTTGACACTGTGAAGACGATCAATCAGGAAGGAATGGGGCTTCTTTTAGTTGAGCAGAATGCCAGCCAGGCGCTGCGCATTGCCGACTATGGCTACGTACTCGAGGCAGGACGGGTGGTGCTGGAAGGCACAGCCGAGGCTTTGCGCAGCAATGAAAATGTACAGGAGCTCTATCTAGGTGTCAGTACCGCTCAGCCGGATAAACGCATGTTTGTCAAGCGCCGCCGCCGCTGGAGTTGAGAAACCATGAGCGTCAAGTAAAATCTTCAACACAGCAGCCCCAAGAGACTAACGTAAGATACCGAGACTACCTATGAGATCAAAAGCACAGTGGCACACAACTGAGGGGAACCTATGAAGGGCATCATCCTGGCAGGGGGCACGGGCACCCGGCTCTATCCCAATACTATCGTTGTCAGCAAGCAACTCTTACCCATCTATGACAAACCGCTAATTTATTATCCCCTAAGCACCCTGATGCTGGCAGGCATTCGGGACATTCTCATCATTACCACACCACATGACAGTCCAGCCTTTCGCACGCTTTTGGGGGACGGCAGTCAGTGGGGTATTCAGCTCAGCTACGCAGTACAACCTAAACCTGAGGGTCTGGCGCAGGCGTTTATCATCGCTGAAGACTTTATCGCAGGTCAGAACTCGGCTCTCATCCTGGGCGATAACATTTACTATGGACACAATCTTGAAGCCTTGCTACATAAGGCCACTCAGCTTCAAAGTGGGGCGACAGTTTTTGCCTATCATGTTAATGATCCCGAGCGCTATGGCGTGGTAGAGTTTAAGGCTGGCAAGGCAATCAGCCTTGAGGAAAAACCTAAGCTCCCCAAATCAAACTACGCTGTTACCGGACTCTATTTCTATGACAGCTCGGTAGTTGACAAGGCCAAAAGTATCAGACCATCCGCACGGGGAGAGCTTGAAATCACCGATATCAATCTGGCTTACTTAAAAGATAACCAGCTCAACGTACAGATTCTCAGCCGCGGTTACGCCTGGCTGGATACCGGTACGCACGAGACCATGCTCGAGGCTACACAATTTATCGAAGCGATTGAACGGCGGCAAGGGCTCAAAATCGGTTGCCCCGAAGAAGTCGCCTGGCATCTTGGTCACATCGGTACTGAACAACTGAAAAAACTTGCTGAACCGCTTGGCAAAAGCAGTTATGGTCAATACCTGCGCGCCCTGGCAGCACAGGACACATCACTGCGACCTGAGTGAGTATCTGTTCTT
>CAZZPQ010000078.1:0-15033 GCA_964655595.1 uncultured bacterium | reverse complement strand
AATGTGACTTAAGCACATGCTGCATTCTTCTTTTTCCCCCTGGCCATGGGTGCCACCCTGCGCGGGCACGACGAGCGTAAGCTCTTGGGAGTTCTTTGTGGACAGCTACCAGGTCTTGGGGCTTCAGGAGGTCATCCAGTTTAGATTCTTTTGGCAGATCACGAATTGTACTCAGTACAATTTTCTACTATACTGGTTAAGACAAACCACAGCATTTAAGGAGATGCACATGGCTATTGCTGAAAAAACCACCCATCCTGTTGGCGGTGCGAGTTTTTTACTAGAGCGGCACACGGCTGATAGTATCCTGATTCCTGAAGCTTTTGACGATGAGTTAAAGCTGATGGGGCAGACCGCTGAGCAGTTTGTAGCGCGGGAGATCAAGCCGGTTTTTGAAGAGCTCGAGAACCTCGATTATGACCTGTCCGTTAAAGCCATGCGCAAAGCGGGTGAAATGGGCCTCTTGGCGCTGGACGTACCTGAAGATTTTGGGGGCTTAAATGCCAGCAAGGCCGCCTCTATGCTGGTCACTGAGAAAATTGCTGCGGCTGGCTCGTTTAATGTCACTTACAGCGCTCATACAGGGATTGGCACACTGCCGCTGGTGTATTTTGGTACACCTGAGCAGCAGGAAAAATACCTGCCAAAACTGGTCACAGGTGAATGGATTGCTGCTTACTGTCTCTCTGAGCCAGGCAGCGGCTCGGACTCGCTAGGTGCCAAGGCCAAGGCGGTGCTGAATGAAGCTGGTACGCACTACCTCCTGAATGGCACCAAGATGTGGATTAGCAATGCGGGTTTTGCGGACCTCTTTACAGTCTTTGCCAAGGTGGACGGTGAGCACTTCAGTGCCTTTCTGGTAGAGCGCAGTGCGCCAGGTCTAAGCTTTGGCGCTGAGGAAAAAAAGATGGGTATCAAAGGCTCATCGACCAGGCAGGTCATTCTCGAGAACGTCACGATTCCCAAAGAAAACCTGCTGGGTGAGGTGGGCCGTGGGCATATCATCGCCTTTCAGATTCTTAATATTGGCCGCCTCAAGTTAGCTGCCGGGGCAATTGGTGGTTGTAAGGAAATGCTGCGCCTGGCGAGTACCTACGCGCAGGAGCGCGAGCAGTTCAAAACAGCCATTGCCAACTTTGGTCTGATCAAGGAAAAAATGGGACGTATGAGTGCGGAGACTTTTGCTCTCGAGACCGCCATTTACCGTATGACTGGCGCACTCGACGAGCGCCTGGCAAGCACCAATTCACGCGAGGAAATGTTGGCGGCCATCGATGAGTATGTAGTGGAATACAGCTTGATTAAGGTCTATGGCTCCGAGATTCTGGATGACAGCATTGATGAGACCCTGCAAATCTTTGGCGGTAATGGCTTTAGCGCTGAGTATCCGGTGGAGCTGGCCTACCGCAATAGCCGTATCAACCGGATTTTTGAAGGTACGAACGAGATTAACCGCCTGCTAACCAGCGGTCAGCTCTTAAAGCGTGCCTTAAAAGGCAAACTGGATGTCATGAGTGCGGCACAGCAAGCGTTGCAAGGTCAAGTGCTCACCGAGCTGGAGGCGCCAGAAGTCCTCAAAGACGCCTATCTGGTGGTGGAAAACCTTAAGAAAAGCATTTTGCTGTTGGCAGGTGTGGCGGCCATGACCTATCAACAAAAGCTCGAGCAGGAACAGGAAGTGATGGCTCGAGTGGCGGATATGATTGCTGTCACCTATCTGGCAGAGTCCGCCTTGTTGCGCGCTGAGCGTCTTATCGGCACTGCCAAAGCTGAAGTGGCTGTGCGTCTGGCGCGACTTTACACTTTTGAAAACCTGGACAAGGCTCGCGTCTGGGCCGTTGAAGCGCTGCGGCGTATTCCTCAAGCTACGGCTTACCTGCCACAGTTGCAGGCTTATCTGCCTGATTCAGGCGTCGATACGATTGCCCTGCGCCGACAGGTCGCCCAGGATGCCTATGACGCCAAGGGCTATCCGTTGGCCTGAATGAAGTTGGTTTAGCTGGCTGTAGTTTGGCGCATATGCAGCGCATTAACCGTGCTGCGGTCTGGTTCGCGCTGAGCAAATTGCGCTATCACATCTGAGCTTTCCCAAAAAGGCTTCGTCATAGCTGAGTCATGTTTGTGGGTCTTGGTTGGTCACTGAGAAAGGGGAGAGGCGTCGTCCATGACAAGTCTGAAGCCCATGTGCCCGGTGCTGCTATCAGGTGTATTGTGGGTTCTGGCAGCGACGCGGTAGCGGTTGCAATAAGATGCGTGGCACAAGTAGGAGCCACCTTTTAATACTTTGCTGTGACCAGTTGTGGGGCCTTTGGGATTAAGAGCGTCAGGCATTTGCTCATGGCGGGCACTAAAGAAGTCATTTGTCCATTCCCAGGTATTGCCTACCATGTTGTAAAGGCCATAAGCATTGGGCCAATAAGCAGTCACAGGTGCTGTGGTCAGGTAGCCATCTGCCAGTGTGTTGTGTTTGGGAAACAGCCCCTGCCAGACATTGCAATGGTGCTTACCCTCAGGCTCGAGTTCATTACCCCAGGGATAGATTGCCTGCACAAGCCCACCCCGCGCCGCAGCCTCCCACTCGGCTTCACTGGGTAGCCGTTTGCCTGCCCAGCTAGCGTAGGCCAAAGCGTCATTCCAGGATATATGAACCACCGGATGATCCAGCCGTTCGTCGATGCTCGAGCCAGAACCCTCGGGCTGTCGCCAGTACGCACCCTCAACTGCCAGCCACCAGGGAGCATCGGCCACAGCAGGTTTGTCGCGTTGGTTTTCTGGGAGTAGCATATAGAACACAAACGACCAACCGTAGCGCTCCGCTTCAGTCACGTAACCCGTATCCAGCACAAAGCTGCTAAAGTCCGCATTGCTCGTTGCGTAGCAATCGATCCAAAAGGCGTCAAGATTCACCGAGCGAACAGGTCCCTCACCGTCAGCGAGAAAGGTCGGAGCATCTGTTCCTAGCAGATACTGCCCAGCAGGAATCCTGACCATCGGCGTTTGTGATGTGCCGCGCTTTGTCATTGAGATGCTGGTATCCGCGACCTTTTGCGATCTCGAGGGTGCACAGCAACTGGTAGGTTTATTCATAATAATGAGTCTAACGAATATCAGTTGTTCTGAAGCTGATCTAACGCTACTTCGCAGCTTGCTTATGATTCAGCGACATCCTCTTGAGATTCCGCTGAGGCACTTGGTACAGCTTCTTCTGCGGTTTCAACTAAGGTAGACGCTTCAGATGCTACGGCTTCTGCCACGGTTTCTGGGCTGTCAGCGTTGAGCAATTCTTGAACTGTTTCCCTTACAGCCCTATTGCGTGTCAGCAAAAAGCGGTAGTTATCCAGCCAGGTTTCTCCCATTTCTTTTTTAAAGCGCTTGAGGTCCATACCCTGCTGCATGGCATTGTAGCGAAGCGACATCTCAAAGTCCTGGTCTGATAGTTGGCTGCCACGCTCTATAAGCAGGCGCTCGAGAACCAGATCGCGCTTGACCGCCCGTTCAGCACTTTCCTGCAGCTCGTTATTAAAGTCTTCGTGCTTGCCATCTTCCGCGAGCTTTTTGAGATAATCCTTAAGGTTCGTGTTGTTTTCTTCAAGTTCAGACTCGAGGTTTTTAAGCATCGACTCTTTGCGTCGCTCAACTAAGCTAGGCGGAAGATCGAAATCGGTTTCTGCCAGGAGTTTGTCGATGAACTCATCTTGTTGTGCCTGCATGGTCTGATTGTCCAGATCATTTTGCAGGGTCTGCCTTATAGCGCCCAGCGTGGCTTCCCAGCTGTCAAAACCAAGCGTCTGGGCAAAATCATCATTCAGCTCAGGTTTTTCCTTGGCCTTAATGTCGAGAATGCGAACCCTTAGGCTGACTGGCGAATTGTCCGCATCCTCCTCGGGGTCCTCTTCAGAGCCATCTTCATCTCCAGAGGCCTTATTTTTTAATTCGATTTCGTCACCGATGTTTTTTCCCAGGAACTCCTCAGCAAACTCGGGATCGACTGATTCCAGGTCTATGGGGATGCGACTGGCCTCATCCTGCTCATCCATATTGCCAGTTTGCAGCATTAAATAGTCCCCAGCTTCTACTGGCCGTTCAACAGGTACGAGGGTCGCGTGGCGCGATTGTAAACTGGCAACGGTCTCTTCAATCATGTCATCTGTGACAGTCGTCTTAACTGTATCGATGACGATTTCGCTAAGGTCTGGCAGGCTTATTTCAGGATACAGATCCAGTTGTGCCTCAAAAGAGTAGTCTTGTCCCTCACTGGCTTCTTCACGAATAAAGTCGGCATTGATTACCGTCAAACCGAGCTGATTGATGGCTTTAGGGAAATAGCTGTCCACGAGAAAGTCTCGAACTTCCTGATTCAAAGCATCCTCACCAATTCGCTGGATGATAACTGACCTGGGAGCCTTGCCGGGGCGAAAACCGGGAATGCGTATCTGACGACTGATATCTGCCAGGACTCGAGCATAGACTGTCGATACTTCTGCAGCAGGTATGGTGACCGCTATCCTGGCACTGCTACCTTGTTGCTCAACCACTTTTGCTTGCATGATAATCTCCTGATAAGGGGCTTGTGCGAAAAAACGTCTCGCGATAACGTTTAGTCTAACCCAAAAAAGTATGTTCAGGCAGTAATGTCCTACTGACCCGTGAAAACATTCAAAAAGCCATCTGCGTTCAGGCAGATGGCTTTCCTTGGTGCGAGGAATGGGACTTGAACCCACACCCCTTGCGGGACCAGATCCTAAGTCTGGCGCGTCTACCAATTCCGCCATCCTCGCATGACATAGGTATCATCTATACATTTCAGATGATACCTATCGGGTGTTGGGGTGGCTGATGGGATTTGAACCCACGACCCTCGGAACCACAATCCGATGCTCTAACCTACTGAGCTACAGCCACCATCTTGCGCCACTATACCAGATGGGACGCTTGAAGTGTGTCAGACAAATCCTTGTCTGTGGTGCACCAGGAAGGACTCGAACCCTCGACCTACCGCTTAGAAGGCGGCTGCTCTATCCTGCTGAGCTACTGGTGCATGCTGGCATCTGTGATGATGCACTTAGCTCCAAGGTCAGACCAATACTGGTCAAAACAATTCTTTTGTCTAACTACCTCTCGAGCTTCAAGGCAGTAAAACCCTGATGTGCCTGAAGACTCTTTTGGAGCGGGAGACGAGATTCGAACTCGCGACATTCACCTTGGAAGGGTGACGCTCTACCAACTGAGCTACTCCCGCACTGAATAGGTACCACATGTGATACCTATTGTTGGTCGGGGCGGCAAGATTCGAACTTGCGACCCCCTGCTCCCAAAGCAGGTGCGCTAGCCAGGCTGCGCTACGCCCCGATGCCACAACGGCAGCGTCCTGAAGTATACAGGATTTGTTAGCAAAAGAGCAAGACTTGAAAAAACACTTCCATCCCCTTGGTTTTCGGGGGGGCGCTTGCCTTGTGTTGGCTCTACACCACAGTCTCTTACCTTCATTTCGGTACACTGTTACTAATGGCATATCAGCGTAGAAAAACAGTAACGTGCTGGGTTGGAAATGTTCCTGTCGGCTCAGATCATCCTATCGTGGTGCAGTCCATGACGAATACAGACACTGCTGACGCAAAGGCGACCGCTGTGCAGGTGGCACAACTGGCAAGGGCTGGCTCTGAGATTGTCCGTATTACGGTGAATAATAAAGAGGCTGCCAAAGCTGTTCCTGAAATCCGGGCGCGGATACATGACATGGGCTATGCGGTACCTTTGGTTGGTGACTTTCATTACAACGGACATATTTTGTTGCGGGAGTTCCCTTTAACGGCGCAAGCGCTCGATAAGTACCGCATTAACCCGGGCAATGTCGGGGCTGGCAAATATCATGATAGTAATTTTCTTACCATGATCGAGGTTGCCAAGGATTTTGATCGCCCGGTGCGTATCGGAGTGAACTGGGGTTCACTTGATCAGCAATTGCTAACGAAATTGATGGACGAGAATGCAAACTCGGTACGTCCCAGGGACGCCAGAGACGTGATGATTGAGGCGATGCTGCAATCTGCGCTGCTCTCAGCAGAGCTGGCAGAAAGCTACGGACTGGGACACGATAAAATTATCATCAGTGCCAAGGTTTCCAATGCCAGAGACCTGTGGGATGTTTACCGTCTGCTGGCACAGCGCTGCGACTATCCGCTGCATCTGGGCTTGACCGAGGCCGGTATGGGTGTCAAAGCTGCTGTCTCGAGCACCGCAGGTCTGGCTGTTTTACTGGCTGAGGGTATCGGTGATACGATTCGGGTATCTTTAACACCAGACCCAGGCGCACCCAGAGATAAAGAGGTTGAGATCGCCCAGGAAATTCTTTCAGCCCTTGATTTGCGGCGTTTTGCCCCCACGGTAACGGCTTGTCCTGGCTGTGGAAGGACTACCAGCACACTGTTTCAGGAAATGGCCAGGGACATCCAGGCTTACCTTAAGGCGCAAATGCCCATCTGGCAGGAGCAGTACCCTGGGGTCGAGAATCTCAAGGTGGCGGTGATGGGCTGTATTGTGAATGGTCCGGGAGAGTCCAAACATGCTGATATTGGCATTTCCTTGCCAGGTACTGGCGAAGACCCTAAAGCACCGGTCTATCAGGATGGTAAACTCGTGACTACCCTACAGGGCAAAACCCTGGTTGAGGACTTTAACCGGATGCTGGATGACTATGTCAAGACTCGCTATAGTTCGTAAAAAAAGTGCTTGAGCTTACCTTTCGTTTGGGCGAGGTGCTGGTATGTTACACTAACATATTAGGTGGGGTCTATGTCTCTTGACGCAGCCATTCGGTACTGTAGCCAACTTACTCGAGCACACTCGAGTACCTTTTACCTTGGCTCGCGTCTCTTCGCTGCCAAAGAACGCAAAGCCGTCAGTGTCATTTATGCGGTGTGCCGTAGTGGCGATGATGCAGTAGACGAAGCTGCCAGCCCTAAGCTGGCGCGGCAGCGTTTGGCGGCCTGGTGGCGGCAGGTTGACAGGGCCTACCAGCAAGAGGCAACAGCTAAGCCCCTTGAGCTTGCCTTGCAGTGGGTACTGAGTCAGTATGATGTGCCTAAGGCTGCTTTTGAAGAGCTGTATTTGGGTTTACAATCGGACATCGAACCCCAACAGATTCAAACACTTGATGAACTGATGCTTTATTGTCGCCGTGTGGCGGGAGTGGTTGGCTGGCTCATTACACCGATTGCGGGTTATCGCGGGGGAGAAGAAACACTTTTAAATGCCCTGGCTTTGGGGCAAGCTATGCAACTCACCAATATCTTGAGAGATGTCGGCGAAGACTTCAACAAGGGGCGCTGTTATTTACCGCAAGAACTTTTGGAAAAGCACGGTGTTGATATGAATAGTATCCGTGCTGGTGAACTGACTCAGGACTATATTGCGCTTTTGGAGGAACTTGCTGACCTGGCGCATAAACTCTACCGCCTGGGTTGGCAGGGGATACCTAAATTGAACGGGATGGCGGCGTCGGCTGTGGCGGTTGCTGCTATGAACTATGAGGCGATTTTACACAAGTTGCGCCAAAATGGTTACAACAACCTGACGCGGCGTGCCTACTTGCGCCCTTATGAACGCATTGTGCTGATTCCCAAGGCTGTTTACTCGGTTTATGCGCCCTGATTGGCGTCTTTTTGGTACTCGCTGAGCAGTTGTGTGGCAACGTCGCGTATGACCTCGCTGGCGCGCTGCTCCAGACGCAGACTAAAGCGCCTCTCGAGCCACAAGCTTGTACCCACACTCAAAATCAGAACGGCTGCGTACAAAGCCAGGAGCTGCCACAGGCCCAGTTGCAGGTTGTGCAGCCCTACCAGTGCAATGATGCTGTACCAGGAACTGAGTGAGACGGCACCCAGGCTGAAGCCTAGCTGGCGTATGCGCTTGCCACCTTGCTGTTGCCAGTTGTTGGCATTTTCCAGAGAGAAGCTGTTGCGCAACCTTTGCAACATAGTGCGTTGCAGCACGAGCTGATTGATGGCAATCACGCTGAGGATCATCAGTTTCACCTGAAAGAAAGGTTCACCCAGAAGTGATGTGTGCGGTAGTAGTAAGCCAATACCACTGATAGCCGTCCACAAGAGAGCCGTATTGACAAGACTCGAGCACAGCTTGAATATCCCTTCGGGCCAGGCTTGCTCGTCAAACCGTCTGAGATACTGTGCCAGCAAACTGTCATAGACGGTGGCAGCGCCGGTTCCGATGGCGAGTCCCAGCAGGTGGAGGACTAAAAAGAGATCACGGTAGATGGTTAATAGCTCATACATGTTGTATCTTTCCGAAGTAAAGAACCTCTGGCTTTATTCTGACAGTTTAAGATGATGCGGGTAAAGGTGTCTGTTGAGAAATGTGAAAAACTTGCCACGCTCTGGCGGAGCGCTACAGTTGAGTACCTGCTTGTTGCGGTAGCATACACTGATGCCGGACTATGACGTTATTACTATTGGTGCAGGACATAATGCGCTTATCACCAGCGCCTATCTGGCTCAGGCGGGTTACCGTGTGGCGGTTTTTGAGCGCCGCGATATTGCCGGTGGTGCAGTATCAACCAAGGAAATCGTGCCAGGCTATCAGTTTGATTTAGGTGGTAGCGCACATATCCTGATTCGCCTTACACCCATTGTGCAGGAGCTTGGTCTAGATGCCTATGGGCTCGAGTATATCGACATTGACCCCTTGTTTTTTGCACCCTTTGAAGACGGGGATAGTTTGTTTATCTACCGTGATGAAGCTAAAACCATTGAGCAGCTTGAGCAGAAATTTCCTGGTGAGGGTGAAGCCTATGCTCGCTTTCTGGACGACTGGCGGCCCTTTGCACGAGTGGTCAAAGACCTGTTTTTAAGTACGCCGAGCCCCTTCAATTTGGGCAAAAAGATGTTGTTTGGCAAGGCCATACGTGGGGACTGGAAACAAGCCCTGCCCATGATTCTCAAGCCTTATGGTGAGGTGGTAGACAGCTACTTCCGCGAAGAAAAGGTCAAAGCGCCCCTGGTGTGGATGGCAGCACAATCCGGTCCACCACCGACTGAAGCTATGACCTCCCCCTTTCTGCTCTGGCATCCGCTTTACCATGAAGGGGGTATGGCCCGTCCGCGGGGAGGCTCGGGTATGTTGACCCAGGCACTGGTCAGGCACATCACCGCGCATGGGGGCGAAGTTCATCTGAATGCAGCCGTTGAAGCCATTGTGGTCGAGGGGCAGCAGGCAACGGGCATACGGGTTAATGGGCAGGTCTACAGCGCCCGGCAGATTGTGGCTGGTTGTCATGCGCTTACCACCTTTCAGAAACTTCTACCCTACGAACATCGACCACATAACAGTAAAAAGATGCGTGTAGGCAATGGCTTTGGAGCGATTGTGCGCCTGGCACTGCGCGAACCGATTCGCTACACTGCTCACCCTGGTGATGAGGCGCGGCGTGCCCTGCAACTCCTGTGCCGCGACCGTGCGCAAATAAGTGCGGCTTATGGCGACTATCTGCGCGGTGAACCAACGCGTGACCCGCCCATTGTGGCGATGAGTTTTAGTGCGGTCGATGACAGCCTGGCCCCGGCAGGAGGTGAGGTGCTGTGGCTTTGGGCGCAGTATTATCCCTATGAACTGGCGAACTCTCAACACTGGGACCAGATTGAGGGGCAAGTTGCGGAGTCAATCATCGATGCCTTTGAGCAGTATGCCCCGGGTACGAAAGACAAGATTGTCGGTCAGCTCTTTCAGCACCCTTTGTGGCTCGAGCGTGAACTGGGGCTGTACCGTGGCAACGTCATGCATCTGGAAATGAGCTTGGACCAGATGTTTGCCCTGCGACCTTTTTTGGGAATGGCGGAGTACCGTAGCCATCTTAAGGGACTCTATCTGACGGGTGCCAGTACCCATCCTGGCGGGGGCATCATGGGAGCCTCGGGGCGTAACGCCGCCAGGGTCATTTTAGGAGACCTCGAGCGTAGGCGGATGTTCCGTGGATTGTCGGTGGCAAGGTAGCTTATGACGTATCTGCAGTTTCACTTTGTCTTTACCCTGCCCCTGATTGCCCTGCTTACTCTCTGGGCCTATCTGGATCACCGGCGCGGCAAGCCGCTGTCAGGCAGTCTGGGTCGTGGGAGCCGAGCCGCCCTGATTTCGGTGGGGATTCACTTGTTACTGGCACTGGTCTACACAACACCCTGGGACAACTACCTGGTCTACCGGCAGGTCTGGGGCTATCCCGAGGGGCGAGTGCTCTTTACCATCGGTTATGTGCCCTTTGAAGAGTACTTGTTTTTTATTTTGCAAACCCTGATTGCTGCTTTGTCAGTCTTTACGGTTGCGCGCTATGTTGGCGAGCATCGCATCGTGCTTTTAGAGAATGCCAGCCTCATCCGCGCTGTAAGTGCTGGTCTGGCGATGCTGGGCGCTGCTGCGGGTGTGCTGCTCCTGACACAGGACTGGGGCACTTACCTGGGACTCATCCTTGTTTGGGCGATGCCTGTTTTGGCCCTGCAACTCAGTTTTGGTGCAGATATCCTCTTACAGCGCTGGCGACTGGTGCTGCCTGCGGTGCTATTGCCGACACTTTATCTGTGGTTTGCCGATCACTATGCTATTGTCCATCAGGGTATCTGGTGGATTAGCCCTGAACTCACCACGGGCCTCGCTCCCTTTGGGCTACCCATCGAAGAAGCCATTTTTTTCCTGATGCCTAATTTGTTCGTGGTCTTTGGTATCACCCTGGGTTTAAGTCCCTTTGCCTTTGAGCGCCTGGGGCGCTTGCTGCCGCAACTGCGTTCCTGGTGGCGCATGACTTTTGTCCTGTGGGCCTTGAGTATGATTCCAGCGCCGCTGATTCCCGATGCTTTTCCCATACTGGCTTACCTGAGTACCGTGCTGCTGGCTTTGGCAATGCTGGGTTACGCCTTGGAGCGCTACGGACGGCGCACCTGGCTACTCTTTGTGGTGGCCTTGGTTTTTGGGACCCTGGTTGAGTGGCTGGGCGAAAGTACGGGTATTCCCTTCGGAGCTTACCAGTACACAGCGCCAGGGCCGAGTCTGCTGGGTGTGCCTTTACTGGTGCCGCTGGGCTGGTGGGCTTTTACCCTGATTGCTCTGGCGGTGGCACCGGTCGCCAAGTTGTGGTTAGCGCCTCTGGCGCTCGTTGCCTGGGATGTGGGACTCGACCCGCTGATGGTCGCCAAGGGTTTTTGGGTCTTTGAGCCAGCGGGTTTTTATTATGGTGTGCCGCTGACTAATTTTTTGGGTTGGTATGTGGCGGGTCTGAGTCTTTGCTGGCTGCTCCTGAGACTCGAGCCTCGTTTGCGTGCCGAGAATAGCCCTGAGTTGCGTCTGGTCTTTGTGGTACAGATGTTTCTCATTTGTGTAGGACTCATGTTTTTCGGTATGCCTGTCGCTGCACTGCTTACTTTTTTGGCCATGGGGGCCTTTATGCTGCCACACATTGCCAGGTTTGGGCAGCGACTGCGCCTTTTCGGCCTGAGATGAAAACTTACTGGCAACACTTACAAGGCCTTTTTGGCAGAGAGTTGACCCTGTGGATTGCCAGAGTCCTACCTTTCCTTATGCGGCGTAGTTTGAGGCGGGGTCTCGCCCAGATTTGGCTTAAAGCTGACTGGCAGCAAGTGCCTGCAGGCGCTGTGATTCTGGCAGCGAACCATCACTCCTGGTGGGATGTGTATCTGATGTGGTTTGTTAAAGAGAAACTTGGACGTCCTATGCTGGGATTCATGCGGGAAGATACCCTGCTGCGTTTTCCGTTTTTTCGTTCGATAGGGGCGATTTCTCGCCGAGAGGTTCGCACTGCGTTGCGCTGGCTTAAGCGGGGCCAACTGATGCAGATTTTCCCGGAAGGGGAGATGCGCTACGTCGGTTATGTCAGGACGGTTCAGTCAGGGCTCGAGTTTTTAGCGACCAAGACCCAAGCTCCGGTGCAACCACTCTTACTCCGTGTGGTGGTGCGCAGCAGCGAACAGCCTGAGGCCTTTATTATTTTGGGAGCAGCTATTCATAAAGAGCCACAGGAAATGGCAGCAGCGTTCAAGGTTGCTATCAATCAACTGCATGATGAACTCGAGACCTTGCTGGCCGATGTGCATCCTGAGGCTGTGCCCCCAGGTTTTGAACCGCAGTTGCCGAAGCGTCAGCGCTTTGACGAGCGGCTGCGCTGGTTGGGGAAGCTATGGCGGCGCTGAGCGTTTTATTCATCATCAGCCTGATATTTCTACTGCTTCAGTTACTGACACTATTTGTCAACATGGTGACGTTTCCGGTACTGAAACATGCGCGTCCTAAGCGTCAGGCAAAGGTCAGTATCCTGATTCCTGCCCGTAACGAAGCCGTCAACCTGCCAGAGACCCTGCCGCGACTGTTGGCGCAGCCAGCGATCGAAATTCTGGTGCTGGACGATCAGTCTACCGACGCTACACCGCAGATTTTGCGGCAGTATTCTCAGGACAATGCCAACCTTAAAGTGAGGGTCGGGCAGGATTTACCCGAGGGCTGGACAGGTAAGAACTGGGCCTGCCATCAGCTGGCGCAGCAGGCCAGGGGGGACATCCTGATTTTTACCGATGCCGATGTCTACTGGGAAGCTGGCACGCTGGACGCTTTGCTGGCGATGCAAGAGGCGAATGAGGCGAATTACCTGAGCGTCTGGCCGCGGCAGCTTACCGAGAGCCTTATGGAGCGTATCACTGTGCCGGTCATCGATCTGATTTTACTGGGAGCCTTGCCTTATCCTGCGGTGAGATGGTTGCCCTTAGGGGTCTTTTCGGCGGGGAACGGTCAGCTGATGATGTGGCACAAGGACGCCTATGAAAGTATAGGAGGTCACGCTGCCTTTAAAGGAGAGGTACTCGAGGATGTCCGCATGGGTCAGGCGGCCAAACGCGCTGGTCTGCGTGTGACGCTGGCGGTGGGGGGGCAGCTGATTGCGACCCGCATGTACCGCAACACTCACGAGCTGCTGGCCGGTTTTAGCAAAAACATCCTGGCTGCTTCGGGCAATAGCCGTGGTTTGCTGATTATGGCGGGTTTCATCAATACCCTGACCCACAGCCTATCCTGGGCGCTTATCCCGCTCTATCCCTGGTTCGCTTTGGTTGCGGGACTCAGTCTTGTGCAGCGGCTGTTGACCAATCTGAAAACCCATCGCAGCCTCTGGGAAGTCTTCTTGCAGCCCCTGTGGACCATTCCCATGTGGCGGATTATCATAAGGGCTCTGCAGCAAGGTCGTAGCGTTAGTTGGAAAGGGCGCAGTTATCCACCTCGGAGCCTGTCATGAAAACTGGCAGACCGCAGACAGCGCTGGTGCTGGGTGGCGGTTTCGCTGGACTATCAGCAGCTATTTACCTGGCAGCAGCAGGTCTAAAGGTGACGCTCCTGGAGCAGGCTGCTAGTCTGGGTGGTAAAGCCCAGGAGTACCGGCGTGAGGGCTACCGTTTTGATACTGGGCCACATGTCTTTACCCTGCCGCAGGTGCTTCAGGATATCTACGCTGTGGCTGGACATTCCTTTGATCTGGAGCTTAAGCCACTCGAGCCTATCTGCCGCTATCTGTTTCCCTCAGGGCGTGTCTGGGATACCTCCCGTGATGCGGACCAAAGCGCCGCGCAGCTCCCAGCCGGTGAAGCTGCAATTTATCTGGCACTCCTGCGTGAGGCTGAGCGGCTTTACCGAACGGCAACACCGACCTTTCTTTACAAACCATCACCCGGCCTGCCTGCACTCTTGCGTTATGGACTCCGCCATGGGCTGGGCGCTTACCCGCACAAAAGACTCGTGCAACTGTTGGATGATTACGCAGTTCCTGGCGAGCTGAAGCAGTTCTTCCTGCGCTTTGCCACCTACTACGGAGGTGACCCTTACCGCGTACCTGCCGTGCTTCACAACATCGCCTGGACCGAACTGGGTTTGGGAGTTTACCACCCCATGGGAGGTATTGCGCAGGTGATTGCGGGGCTTGCCAAACTGGCACAGGCTTGTGGGGTTAGCCTTCATACTGGTATTAAGGTTCACAAGCTGGCAGTCGATAGAGGGGTCATTACAAGCGTGGACAGCAGCGGGGGAGCCTTCAGGGCTGATCTCATCGTATCCAGTCTGGACGTGATTCGCAGCTACCGCTTGCTGGGTTTGCGCAGCGCTCAGGAAAGACTCGAGCCTTCACTCTCTGGTATGGTGCTCCTATTAGGGACCAAAGCCAAAAGCGGCCTGGCTCACCATAACATCAGTTTTTGCTCTGACTATCCGGCGGAGTTTCGCGATATCCGCGCTGGCAAGTTTCCGCAAGACCCTACCTTGTATATCAGCATCAGCAGCAAGACTGATCCCAGAGATGCTCCCAAGGACAGTGAAAACTGGTTTGTGATGGCTAATGCGCCAGCCCTGAATGGTGAAGGACTGGATGAAGCGGCTTATGCAAAGACCATCGTCAACCTGCTCGAGCACAGGGGTTTACTTAAGCGAAGCGCGATTCGCTTTATGCACAGTCTGGGACCAGGGCATCTGGCACAATTTGCACACCGAGGCAGCATTTACGGCGCTGCGCCTCACTCTCTTTTGCGTACCCTTCGACCTGCGCAGCGCATTTGGGGTGTCGATAACCTGGTGCTAGCAGGTGGCACGGTGCATCCTGGTGGCGGCATGCCGCTTGCCATGCTATCTGGTAAGTACGCCGCTCAACTTGGTATCAACCTGCTCCGAAAATCACAGTGACAGGTATTAAAGGCCACCAAGCCGCCGATTTTTCGACCACTGATAGCTCAAGTATTGCCACCAAGTATCCTTATACCTATTCCGGTTGTTTCCTTAAGAAATAACCCAAGCGTTTCCGAGCACAGCGAGAACGCCTGGGAGATGAATCAGAATCGGTATCAAGCCTTAGTTTGCGCAGCTTGCTGATCATTTCCTGGGGTTTAATACCAGTTCCGGATAAATCGTTGGGTTTATTTCAATGATTTATCCCGAGCAGAGCGTTAGGAAGCGAAGAATTGCTTTTCAAATCTGTAATCAATTTATCGG
>CAZZPQ010000077.1:0-15161 GCA_964655595.1 uncultured bacterium | reverse complement strand
ACCCTCATCCGTGCTGATTATCTGATTACTGACTCTGACATGTTATCCCGAGCAGTGCCAGTAGGAAGCGGGATTGCTTTTCAATTCTCCAACCAACTTTAGCGGGCTCGGTATTAATTTTACGTGCTACGGTTCGATGCCTACGCATTCATCCACGAATGTTACCGTTAGGAGATACTTCACTCTGGGCAGTATGACAGCACTCCTGCTTTTCGCTGATGGTCTGACTGCTGATTACCTATTTATCAGCACAATACCATGACCCCTGCTGCATGATTAAGATGGCGTACCGCCTAGCGCATAGCGTCTTTTGACTTGTAACCAAAGTACCACCAGCAGCCCCAATCCCAGTAGCGACAGGCTAAGCAGCACTGTAGGCAGGCTTTGCGCGGAATAACGCTGGATAATCTGCCCGGTCAAAGGAGGGAACAGTGCTGCGCCAACGAGTGCACCCAGCAGACTGAACATTGTAGCAGTTCGTACAGTTGGCAATACCGTGACAAACCAGATAAGTCCCACCGCAAGTGTCGGTGAAATCCCCAGGCCTGCCAGTAGATAAGCAAAAATGCGCAGCGGTGGTATATGGGCAAGCATAAGGGCGAGTACGGTAAGTAGTAGCCCACCCCCCAGAAACTGTATGGGTGACAGGCGCAGCGATAGCGGGGCGCACAAAATGCGACCCGTCGTGTGGGCAGCATAAAAAAGTGCCGTCAGCGTGGCTGCTAGCTCCCGACTATAACCATCCGCTAGATACTGCGTCGCCAGCCAAGTACCCATCGTATTTTCAATTCCACTGGCGATCAGCTGCAGCATGACAAAAAGCCCAATCAGTGGGTAAACGTCGCGAGGTATCGGCACTTGGGGAAGGGCCACACGCGAGGTGTCTCGGGTTACGGATGGCGTTTTGATTGCCATCACAATCATGAGGATACTCAGCAGGCCGCCAACCGCCATCGGTATCTGAAAGTTGCCTGGTGCAATCAGAAGCAGCATCGGCCCAAGAAACGCTCCAATGCCATAGGCGGCATTGACGAGACTCAGCATCGCTGTGCTGCGTGTTCCAAAACCTCTGGCAAAAAGCTCATTCACCTCAGCTATGAGCAGGCCTGCACCAATACCCCGAACACCCGCCAGGATGAGAAAGAGCGCCCAGACATCCATGAGTGGCAGAAGAACGCTGGTTAAAGCAACCACACAGGTACCCCAGATGAGACGCGAACGGAGCCCAAGATAGCCCTGCAGCGCTGTGGTTATGAGCGTACCCATTATTGTTCCCAAAAAGTGACTGCCAATGATAAATCCAGAGATGCCTGCACCGATTCCAAAGTGTGTCTGAATCTCAGGCAGACTCGGTCCAATCATGGCAATGAGTATGGCTAATACCATAAAAGCCGTGAAGCCGAGTGCAGTCACAACCTTGGGTAGGGAGGGCTGTACAGGGCCCTGTTGAGATGGCACAGGGCAGTATATAGAGCCCGCTAACCCCGAGATGTCAGCCGTCAGACCTATTTGAACAGCCTGGCTGAACAGTCTGAAATTGTCAGGGTCAAGACGCGCCACCTGGTGCATCAGCAGCGCGATAAGTGGCTCAATCGCCAGACGGGATACGAGGCGTACAGGGTTTTATGGGGCTGTAGCTTGCCAAAGTAGGAATCCTAATGGTTGCGGCCCATGTTGCCTGACATAATAGTGCATAAGGCACAACGCGACAGTGACTACGCGGTGCCCAATCAATCTTGATATTGAAGGATCTAATGAAGCAATTCTTGATCGCTTGTGACATTGACCATACCCTGCTAAATGATGCAGGTGAACTTCTGGAACCCAACCGAGAGGCCTTGCAGCGAGCACAGGAGTTAGGGGCTGTGGTTGTTTTGGTAACAGCCAGAAGTTTTGCTGGGGCGCTGCCCATTTACCAGGCTTTAGGGCTGGATACACCGCTAATCGTTAGCAGTGGTACCTTGGTTGCCTTGCCAGATGGCTCGCCGCTTTTTACTCACTACCTGGACGCTACGGTAGCTTCGCAGGTAGTGGAGCTGTTTTTGGGCACTCAGCATCACTGGAGTTTCCGCCTGGCTGAGGCAGCACTGATCCATCCGGATTTCGAGGCTGTCAAACCTCCGTTTAATGACCCAAGGCACTACCGCAAAACGGTTGTAGCCGAGCTGCGGCAGCGCCTGGGTGATCACACAGGTTTGATAACGGCGAGTCTCTACGGTCATGGTTTGTGGCCGTTTTTTGAGAACAACGGCTGGTCTGAGCTGGGTTTGCGTGGTGACTATTATCCCCCCAGTCACTTCAATCACCTCGAGTGCGTCAATTTGATGAATATAAAAGCGTCTAAAGGTCACGCTCTCGGGTGGCTCAGGAAGCATCTGGGGCTCGAGTCTGCCGTGACGCTGGCACTCGGTGACAGTGCGGTGGACGCGACCATGTTTCCCTTGGGAATTGGGATTGCGCCAGCCAATGCTGCACCAGAAGTGCGTGCCCAGGCGGACTGGATTGCTCCCCACTGCGATGAGGCTGCGGTTGCTGCGGCACTCGAGCGCTTTGTATTTGCAACGATTGCTTAAAGAATTTCCATAAAGCATCCCTGCGGATGCTTTATGCGACTTGGGGGAGTTGAAGGCCAGGTGCTAAGACGGTTTAAGGTTTTGTCGTGACACAGCTGAATAACGGCACTACTACTGTCTTGAACGTGTCGTGTTTTACCCAGGAGTAGGGACTTCATGACATGCCTGTGCGGCTGCAGGTCTTTAAAGGGCGTTTCGGTTTTGAGGCGCTTTATACCAGTTCCGGATAAATCATTGGGTTTATCCCAATATCTTATCCCGAGCAGAGCGTTAGGAAGCGGGGAGGTGCTTTTCAAGCCTTTAACCAGTTTAGCGGGCTTGGTATTCGTGTCTGGTTTTCAGTCGTTCACGTTCACAGGGCTTACCTTTGACTTATATTTCATCGTACAATAGTCTCATATGTTTCTCATTCGCTGTTGCCTAATTTTTGTTTGCTTCCTGACAACGGCAGCTGTGTCTCAGGTTTTTCCTCCATTGGATGGCACGGTCGCAACCGACTCCAGTCAGCTGAACCTTCCTGCAATTAACCGAGCAGCAACAGCGCTTATAGAGCAAAATGTCATCCCTGTGGCGATATTCATCGAAGCGCCCATCGGTCGAACCCTGGAAGATGCCCAGAGATATTTTGCCGAGGCGCTGGAGTACTATGGTTATCTGCAGGATGGCAACGTCCCCAGCAATCTATTGGCGGTGTTTGTTGGCACTTCAGCGCTGACAGGAAGTGAGGACGCCCGCCCACTTTACCTGCGCTATGGTAGCCGCCTCGAGCCAGTGTTTTTCCTGCCACGTGAAGGCACAACCGGTGATGCTTTTTTACAGGAGCAGATTATTGTTCCCCGCCTGGTAAGTGGCGACTATTCGGCAGCCTTGAGTTCGACATTTCGAGAGGCGGCGGCGCTGATCCAGCTAGACCAGCTCTCGCCGCCTGCGCTTGTCCCTGGAGCTCCGCAGACGAATGCAACAGGTTTTAACCCCTTTATGCTGATTGCACTACTGGCGGCTATTGGCATCTTTTGGTTTGGTATGAGCCGCTCTAGGGTGCGCCGCTCCCGTCAGGTGGCGACCGATATTGGTGAGCAATTGACTGCCACCAAAAGTGAACTTTCAATGCTGCTCATTGACCTCTCGAGTTCCGATGTTCAGGCTGGTCATGATCCTTACTTGCCTATTGACCCCATGAAGCAAAGCGATATGGCGCTTCTGAGCGGCTTGTTGGCTGAAGAGCGTCCTGCTCATCTGGTGCAGTTGCAAAGTGATTATCTTGAAGCTGTTGATACGTTGGGGCGCATCGAAACCAGCTTTAAATCACTCAGGACACATGAAGAGCGCTCAGGAGATGCTCAGAGCCTCGAGTCCTATCTGGCCGAATACCAGGAATTGTTGCAGCAGGCCAGGCAGCTCAGGCAGTTTACGGTGAACCTTGCTGAGGAATATCAGTCAGTACAACAGGAAGTTAGTCGGCTTCCTTCTGAAATTGGCGAAGTGGCTGACCATCTGGCACAACTGCGCCAGCTTTACGCAGAGCAAAAAAGTCTGCACTGGCCTGAGGTAGGGCGTGTGCTAGAACCCCTGGAAACTGAACTAAATCACGCCAAAGCCCTTAAGGATACTAAGCCTTTGACTGCTGCCAGGTTACTGGGAGAGCTGGCAGCCCATGTGGACATTGTTCAAAGCAGCATTAGCCGTTTGCAGGATGTGGACGCGCGGTTGGATACGTTTATCAAGAATCTTGCGGGCTACCGAAGCCAAGGTTACACCCTCACAGACAAGGACCGTTTGCTGGCAGAGCTGCGCCAGCAACAGGAAGTTGCTTTTGGGCTTTTGAAGCAGAGTGAATACAAGGTTCTGGACGCCCAGATTGAAGAAGTATTTGAACGAAGTGATCAGCTTTTGCAGGCAGTAACGTCAGCTGTGGACTTGCAGCAGCAAAACAGCCAGCGCTTGACAGCATTAGAAGCCGAAGGTGAAGTGGTCAAAAATAGAATTGAACAGGGTGTGCTGGCCTTTCAGCAGGTGAGTGCGTTTGCCCCTAGCAGCTGGCGAGATATTCGGGGAAATGGCACCGAAGCTCAAAAGGCGGCCGAACGCGCTTTTCAACTGTGGCTTCTAGCTCAAGACCACAACAGTTTGGAAGGGGCCAGTCAGGATTTCGAGCAGGCGGCAAAGTTGCTTGATGAGGTTGCTGCTGAACTAAATCAGTGCCATGCCCTGATTGACTCGATTGATGCACGACTTAAGCAGCTAAGACACGCACAGGCAACAGCCTCTACCCAACTGACTCAGGTCGAAGCTGACCTGGCAGCACATCAGCAGTACCTGCGCCAGCCAGCTGTTGACCGTGAGGTTGGACCACGGGCCGATAGCCTCCTGCATACAGCTCAGGAACGCTTGCGGCAAGCGCGTAGTACCCTGAATGCTGAAGCCATCGATTGGTTGGAGGTTTTGCGCCTGGTGCAGGAGGCAGATAGGTTAAGTGATGAGCTTTTGAGCTTTATTCGCAGCGAACAGGAGAAAGTGCAGCACCTTAAACAACGACTCGAAAGTGAAAGGGCAGAGGCGGAAATTGCCTTACAGCGGGTGCAGCAGTTTGTGCGGGTGCATCAGCAAGATATCACCGCAGTAACGCTGCAACTTATGCAGCAGAGCCAGTCAACGCTACAGCAGGCGGAGCAGCTCATGCAACAGACGGATAGTCTGGCAGAAGAACTGCTGGTGTCCACACTCGAGCGTTCAGCGACCACTTTTGATCAGGCTGAAACGCTGGCGGAGCAGGCTTTTCAGCAGGCGGAGCAGGATTTCAGCCTGATGGAGAAACTGCGCAAGGATGCCGCAGCTGCGGTGGCTGAAGTGAAATTAAAGTACCAGAGCCTCGAGCAACTAGTAGCGCACAGTGGTTTGAACAGCGACTTTCAGCGCAGTTTACATGGTCTGGCAGCGTCGCTGCCCCAGTTCAAGCCGAACCTCGATCGAGCAGCTTTGCAGTCGGTCATCAGCCAATCGGGCCAGTTGTCCAAGGACATTGACGCACTCCTGGCTGAGGTAAGGCGGCAACAGCAGTTGCAAGAGACAGCCCTTAGGCAGGAGCGGATGCGTCAGCTCGAGCAAGCGCAACAGCGGCAGGCAGTGGACTGGGCACGCCAATCCAGCGAGTGGGGTAACTGGATTCCTGCCGCGCCCGCACGGCGCAGCGCTGCGCCCGTTTTCCTGCCTGCGCCTAGGTCACCACGCTCCTCGCCACAGACGCGCAGCAGGCCTACGCCAAGGCCCCCGACCCCGCGCTCAGTGTCACGCCCTTCGCCTGGGCGCGTGTCGGGTGGAGGCTGGGGAGGTTCTGGTCGCAAATCAGGTGGTGGCTGGTGAGGCTTTCATAAGACAGATTTGGAGGGCTTGCCCTTCAATGTCTGTGTTCTCCTGATAATCGGCCGTAAAGGGACTTGTCAAGATATCTCGCGCTAGCGTTTCAGCGGCTATGGTGCGCCTGTGAACCCGAATCGCCTCAGCAAGTTCAGCATCAGCGACTAGGGCAAGGTCAATGTAGTCTGAGACCTCGAGTCCGGCGTTTTTGCGAGCATTTTGCACCAGGCGCACCACATCCCGTGCCAGACCTTCCTGAATCAATTCTGGAGTGAGGCTGGTGTTGAGCGCTGCTAGGTAGCCTTTACTTTCTTCTGCGACGTAACCTTCGGGGCTTTGAGCGTCCAGCAAAAACGCTTCTGGTTCAAAACTATAGCTTTCACCAGCCAGCATGAGTTGGGTCTGCTGCCCCAGGCGCACGTTTCTGGCAATGTCCTTGCCATCTGTGGCAGCGAGTACCTTACGAAGCTCAGGTACCAACTTGCCCAGTCGCTTACCAATTAAAGGTAGATTGGGCTTTACTGAATAGCTGACAAAATCGGCATGGACACCCAGATAACGCACCGACTTGACATTCAATTCTTCCAGAAGCTGTGCTTCTAAGCGTTTAAGTCCTGCCAGTTCATCTTCGCTCCGAACGCGCACCAGCACCTCAGGCAGAGGTTGCCTGACTTTTGCAGATGAAGCGCTTCTGGCGCTACGTCCTAGTTCGACAATGCGCATTAGGGCATTCATATCGCGCAGTAAGCCAGGGTCAATCAGGTGTTCGTCATAATCGGGCCAATGTGTCAGATGAACCGATTCAGGGGCATCTTTGTTTACGGTCAGCACCAGGTTCTGATAGAGAGCTTCGCTGATAAACGGTGCCATCGGTGCAATCAACTTACTAAGCGTGACCAGCGTCTCATAGAGCGTTGTATAGGCTGCTAGCTTATCACTGTCACTTTCACTCTTCCAGAAGCGGCGGCGGTTACGTCTGACATACCAGTTGGACAGTTCATCAACGACAAAATCACGTACCGCGCGGCTGGCACTGGTGGGGTCGTAGCTTTCCAGCAGTTCGGTCACATCCCGAATCAGTGCGTGGGTCTTGGCGGCGAGCCAACGGTCAATTTCAGGCCGCTCACTTACGGGAATATCTTGTTGGAGGTCGGGTTTGTCCAGATTGGCATAGAGCACAAAAAAGCTGTAGGTGTTCCACAGTGTCAGCAGAAAGTCACGCAACGTTTCAGCTACGCCACTTTCGGCAAAGCGACGTGAGTTTCCAGGGGGTGCAGAGCTGTACATATACCAGCGCAGCGCGTCTGCACCGTAGCGCTCCAGAATGTCATCAGGCTCAACGATGTTGCCTTTGGACTTGCTCATCTTCTCACCCTTTTCGTCAAGGATGTGTCCCAGGCAGATGACGTTTTGAAACGAGCTTTGGTTAGGAGCAAGATGGGCCAGGGGCCCTGCTGGGATTTCATCATCACCAGTGTAGGTCAGGAGTGTCCCCAGAGCGTGCAGACTGTAAAACCAGCCGCGTGTCTGGTCGATGGCTTCGCAGATGTAGTTTGCTGGAAAGTTGCGTTCAAACTGTGCTTTCACTTCAGGTGGGCTGTGTTCACCCATGTAGTGCCACTGCGCGTAGGGCATGGCGCCTGACTCAAACCACACGTCAACCGTATAGGGGACACGCTTAAAGAGTTTACCGTCCTTTTCAAAGGTGATGTCATCAACATAGGGGCGGTGCAACTCGAGTTCACTCAAGTCACGCTTTGCAAGTGCTGAAAGCTCCTCTACGCTCCCTACGCAGTGCTGACAGCCGTCCTCCGCTTCCCAGATGGGCAGCGGGCAACCCCAGTAGCGTTCGCGTGAGAGCGCCCAGTCGATATTATTCTCCAACCAGTTGCCAAAGCGTCCATCGCGGATGTGCTCGGGTACCCAGTTGATTGCCTGATTATTCTTTACCAGGATATCGCGCAGCTTACTGGTGCGGATATACCAGCTCTTTTTCGCGTAGTTAATGAGCGGCGTACCATCACGCCAGTTAAAGGGATAGGTGTGCTTGATGCTTGTTTCGCGGTATAAGAGACTGCGCGCAAGAAGATCTTTGGCAATAGCTTTATCTGCAGTTTTGAAAAACTGCCTGCTGTAAGGACCGTCACCCTCTGTGGATAGATCGAGTGGGCGCACCTCAGGGAAGACCTCGCCCAAAAGACTTACGGAAAAAATAGTTGGCAGGTCGTGCGCCTTGCCAATTTCCAGGTCGCCATAGGCTGGTGCGACGTGCAGGACGCCGGTACCATCTTCCACTGTGACACTCTCGTCAGCAATGACTCGGTAGCCTTTACCTAAATCTTCATCTTCGGGAATCCGCGCCCGTAGAATCGGCTGGTAGCGCAGCCCGACGAGCGCCTCTCCTTTGAATCGTTTTAAAAGCTGATGTTTGCCTTCACCAAAAGCTGCGTCTGCCAGACTTTCCACCATAATGTAGAGGTCATTATTCTCGTCGTCTCCAAAGGTGCGTGGTGCTTGAAAAAGAGCGTAGTCAGCGTCTGGCTTGACTGCTAAGGCTACATTGGCAGCGAGTGTCCAGGGGGTGGTGGTCCAGGCCATCAGATAGACCTGGTGAGTGTCATCCGGGACGATACCCTGCTCGATAAGCCCGCTCATTACCGCCGGAAATTTGGGATAGACCGAGGGATCGACAGTGTCTTCACGGTAGCCGAGCGAGACCTCGTGGCTAGCCAAACTGGTGTTGTTGCGCGGGCAGTGCCAGGTGGTTTTGTAAGCCTCTGCCAGCAGACCACGCTGCCAGAGTTCTTTAAGGACCCACCAACAGCTCTCGATGTAGTCGTTGGTGTAGGTGACATAGGCGTTGTCCAGATCGAGCCAGAAGCCGATCCGTTCGGTCATGTCGTTCCAGTCCTGAATGTTCTCAAAGACCCACTCTTTAGCGAGCGCGTTGAACTTGTCGATGCCGTACTCGTCAATTTGTGTCTTACGGGTAAAGCCGAGGCGCTTTTCTACGGCAATCTCCACGGGCAGGCCGTGAGTGTCCCAGCCCCCTTTGCGTCCGACTCGGTAGCCCTGCATTGTTTTAAAGCGTGGAAAAAGGTCTTTGTAACAGCGAGAAATAACATGGTGAATGCCCGGTTTACCATTGGCTGTGGGAGGACCTTCGTAGAAGATGTAATCCCCTTTTGAGGTCGGTTTTGCGATTGACTTTTTGAAAATTTCCTGCTTGCGCCAGAAGGCCAGGATGGTATTTTCAAGCTCTGGAAAGTTGACACTGGTCTTGACTTCTTTAAACACAAAGCCTCCTATGGAATGTAAAATGAAACCTCGAGCGAAGCCACACAGCTGGTATCTGGCTGATCTGTGGGGTCGTCAAGAAACTCGAGAACGATCTGAGCCACGCAGTCATTGGCGTCAAAAGCGCCATGGGCCACACCAGGGAGGATGACCAGCGTGCTGTTGTCCAGCGTTTTGGCAGCGCGCTCTGCCCAGGCTGGTGGGGTGATCGGGTCAAAAGTGCCTGCTAAAAGTAAGGTGGGAATGCTACTGCTGACAGCCTGACTTTCTATGCGTGAGCTGCGTGCCGTACCCCAAGCGTCACATATGCGCAGTTGAATATCAGCACCATCCACCGAAAAATTATAAAAAACCCTTGTTCTCACCTGTTGCTGGCGCACCTCGCGCAAGCTTTGAAAAAGCACATCCTCCTGGCACTCGGTTGAAAAATACACACCTTCGGACTGTACGTTGATAAAGAGCCAGCGCAGGGACTCTGCCAGAATGCGCAGGAAGGATAAAAGGGTCAGTTGGCTACTGCTTGCATCCTCCGGGCTGATGCCTGAGAGGACTGCTAAGCTGGTCAGAACGTCTCCTTCGCTGAGTTTGTGCATGCTGTAGGGTAGATAAGGTACCAGACTGGTCTGGTACATAGCTTGAAAAAACACGCCTAGCAGCAAGTCGCCATCCAGCGGTAATAAAGGATTGGCCATGGGATCGCGGTTGAAGCGCTCGAGTGTCGCAACAAAAGTCTCACGTAAATTGGGATAACTGTCAACACAGGCTGTTTGCGCTTCACACTCAGCAAATACCGTCTCAAATACGCGCTCGAGATTGCCTGCGAACTCCACCATACGCCTGGCCTGGGGTGGATAGACCGAATCCAGAATGACGCTGCGGATACCTTCAGGCTGATCACGCATGATGGTGAGAGCCAGCCTTGAACCGTAGGACACCCCGAGCAGGTTAACAGCCTCCAGGTTGAGTGCTTTTCGTAAGTCCTGCAGGTCAAGAGCGCTTTCACGACTGTTGTAGGCTGATAAGTTGATGCCTGAACGCTCGAGGCGATTGCGGCAAGCGCGCATCGCTGTGACAGGATTGTTGCTCAGAGCCAGCTCGAAACAACTCAGATTGGGTCTGGAGTAGCCCGTACCCCGCTGATCAAAAAGTATGATGTCATGGTTTTGGCGAATAGGCGAGCTAAGCCACCAGTCAAGTGTGGCCAGTGAAGCACCACCTGGGCCTCCCTGCAAAAAAACGACAGGGTCGGCAGGGCTTTCCTTTGAGCTGGCCAGGATCATAACTGCCAACTCGAGTTGCTCACTGGAATCAGTGCCACGCATTTCTGGAACGTTTAGTGTGCCGCAGCGTATACTCTGCCGCGATGAATTGTCTAACCCCAAGAGTAGTAGCGGCGGGCATGACGCTGCATTAAACTGCTGTGCCACAGCAGCGCTTTGCACCAGAAAAAAGGTGATCGTAAGAAAAAAGAGCTTTAAAAACATAAATCTGCGCCTCGATTGGACGTGCCTGATGTTGGGACGCAGACCAGACGTGTTACCACCCAACTTCGTTTTCACCTCACGGTGAAAACCTTAGTGGCTTCCCTAAAAGAAAACCTGGCGGGTTTACGGTTGCCAACCGTCTCTATCTACTGGCCTTGGCGTTCGGAGAGCTGCTCGGGGAGGATTTTCGGTAGCAGGTTTCTGGCTGAACTTTCACCGTCTTCAGCTCGCTGGGCAGCTTTTTGCTACTTACTCGTTCCCGTTATGGCATTTATGTTCGGGTTTGCTTTACATTTGCTGGCAAACCTGCTTATACTTAAGCTAGCAGTTAAAGATGCTGAAGTCAAGTTATTTCCTCTTATCGTTTGCTGCTTGTCATCCTTAACAACTCGCTATTGATTTAACCTCAGAGCTGCGCTGTAGTGGGTGATATACTTAAAGCCTGGATTTGGTACGAAGGAAATCTGTGACCCAAAAGTCAAATTGGCAATATAAGAAAATCAGTTATGAGTTTGTAGCCATGCTGCACAAATAACTTTAGGAGCAAAATGAGTCCTAGAAAGAAAAAGGAAAGTGATGTTGTGGCAGATCTCAATGAAGCCGAAGTGATGCCAAAACGCCGTGGTCGCAAGAGTGCGGCAGAGACGCAAGACGCTAAAGATGCAGGCGTTCAGCATTCTGAAAGCCAGCACGAGGCAAGCCCTCCCAAGCGTCGGGGTCGCCCCAGGAAGTCTGAGCAAAAACCCCAGGAAGCACCTATAGATACCCCAGAGTCTGCAATAGAGGTGATTACCCCAGTTGAGCCAGAAGGGACTGGCGAAGCCACAGATGTAAGTGAGTCAAGTACAGCTGAGGGTGGCGAGCGGGAAGCTAAAAAACCTCAACATCGAAACCGTAATCAGCCGCGCAAACCCGGTCTGAATTATCGGGATTTACAGGCCAAAATATTGCCTGAATTACACTTGCTTGCCAAAGAAGTTGGTGTGGAGGACTACCGTAAACTCAGTAAGGATGAATTGGCCATTGCAATTCTCGAGCGCAGCTCGGAGTCTGAAGGTTTGCGTTTGGTCAAGGGCTATCTCGAGATCTCCTCAGATGGCTACGGCTTTTTGCAGGACTCGCTGCTCCAGAACAATACCCGCCAAGTCATCGTGTCTGCTGGCCTTATCAAGCAGTTTAAACTTCGTACGGGGGACTATATCCTGGGTAAGTCGCGCCGGCCACGTGATAACGAGCGTTATGGCACGCTCATTCGCGTAGAGGCAGTTAACGGCATTGATCCTTTTCAGGCAGCCAAGCGCCCCCGTTTTGACGATCTGATTCCCACCTTTCCCGACACACGCATCAAGTTGGAAACCAACACGCAGGAAGTGTCATCCAGAGTCATTGATCTGCTTGCCCCCATTGGGCGTGGTCAGCGTGGCTTGATAGTTGCGCCGCCTAAGGCTGGTAAGACGACGCTACTTAAAGTAATTGCCAATGCAGTTATTAACAACGAGCCAGATATCAAGGTCATTGTGCTACTGGTGGATGAGCGCCCAGAAGAGGTTACCGACTTTCGTGAATCGGTCACGGGTGTTGAGGTTATTGCCAGCACCTTTGATGAGCCACCTGCCAACCATATCCGGGTGGCGGAGTTCGTACATGAACGGGCGCGTCGAATCGTTGAAGATGGTGGTCACGTGATGATTTTGCTTGACTCAATTACCCGTCTGGCACGTGCCAATAACCTGGTGACACCACCTACCGGACGCACGCTATCGGGTGGTCTGGACTCTTCGGCCCTGCACTGGCCCAAGCGTTTCCTGGGTGCAGCCCGAAATATTCGGGGCGGTGGCTCTCTGTCAATTCTGGCAACTGCCCTGGTTGAAACCGGCTCACGTATGGATGATGTGATTTTTGAAGAGTTCAAGGGTACTGGCAACATGGAACTCCATCTCTCACGCCGTCTTGAAGAGCGCCGTATCTTCCCGGCCATCGATATTCTTAAGTCGGGTACGCGCCGTGAAGACTTGCTCTTGGGTGAAGCAGTACTTGCCAAGATGTGGCTCTTGCGCAAGGTGATTAGCGACATGGACCCAGCCGAAGCCATGGAAATGTTGCTTTCCCGCCTCAACCGCACCAAGACGAACGAGGAGTTTTTATCAACCCTTGGCCATGGCTAAATGCTAAGGTGCTGAGTTGTGGGCAGAGGTTGGCGTACAACTCAGTACCGAATCAAGCAATTTGGCTTTCTGATTTTAGCTGTATTACTGCCACTTGCGGCAACGCAAAGCAGTCATACGGTGGTGTCAGGTGATACCTTATCTGGCATAGCCCGGCAGTATCAAACAAATATTGAAACCCTCATGCAGATAAATAGCTTGTCTGATACCAGCCTGCAGGTTGGTCAGGTCCTTGCTGTGCCGCAAGCTGATACCAGCCAGCAGTTGGAGGTAGCTGTTGAGACCTCGGCAATCAGAGGCATTATTGTCTACTCGGCGTCCAGTAACGATAGCCTTAGGAGTCTCGCTGCGACGTACAGCCTGTCACTGGATACCTTGCGCAATGCTAACCAGCAGTTTTTACATGCAGATCCTGATTTGCCACTCGTTGCGGGACTCACAGTTATTATTCCACCAGGAGAAGGTCGGGTTCTGATCGTGCAAAACGGCCAAAATCTGCTTAGCGTAGCTTTGAATAATGACCTTAGGCCAACGGAGCTGGCCAGTTATAATCCACATCTGAATACACAGATAAACGCTGGTGATCTCATCTTTATTCCCCAGAGAAATCCTTTTTTGGCTTCAGTTGCACAAGAGACCCTCACTGCAAGGGAACATCACACAGAATTGCAAGAGAGCCTCCTGCAGCAAACAGCTAGTATCTTGGCTGGTTTTGAACCCAGCATCAGCAGTGATAACTTTATCTGGCCACTGAGCAGTGGCCGCTTGACATCATATTTTGGACGACGCAACATCTCAGTTGGCGGAAATACCTTTCATGCGGGTATCGATATTGCTGCTCCTACAGGCACGCCGATTCAATCATCTCGGGCGGGTACAGTCACGCGCTCGGGTTGGGGTGGAGGCTATGGTTATGTGGTTTATGTCGATCACCCAGATGGCAGCCAGACCCGCTACGCCCACATGAGCCAGATTGCTGCGCAGCTGGGGCAAAGTGTTTTACAAGGCGATGTTCTGGGCTATGTGGGCAGCACCGGAGCTTCTACCGGGCCGCATCTGCATTTTGAGATTCGCTTTAACGGTCACGCGGTTGACCCCTTGGCCTACTTGCAGCGATAAAGCGCACAGACAAGACCACTTACTGCTCGTAGACTGAAAGCATAATGCTTAAGGTATTGCTTGTTGACACCGAACCCTATATCCGCGACACTCTGAGGCGCAAGTTTGAACTCGAGGGCTTTGAGGTTATGACTGTCGAGTCGCAGCAAGCGGGAGAGCTGTTTTTGGAAGTGAAGCCCGATCTGATTGTTTTGGGCAAAGCTGCCGACTTTCAGCACGGCAGTCTGTTAACAAGCCTAACTGCCAGAATACCTGTTATTGTCATCAGCAACTCGAGCGATCACTCGAGCATTCTACAACACGAAGTAGCCAGGCTGACCATGCCTTTTCGCCCCAGCGACCTGATGGCTGTTGCCAAAGAAGCAGTTGCAGGGCTTGCAGTATAATGTCTAGGTAGGTTTAAACGGGTTACTAAGATTTAGGGTCCAGATTAAGCCTTCATCCAGCGCTATAGCCGTCAATTCCCCACTGCTATCAAAGTAAGCCTTGACTCTTAAAGGCTGCTCGAGCATGACTTGTTGAAACCATGCTGGATGTTTGGCTAAATAGTGCTTATCTTGAAACGCTATCCACAGACTGCTTCCATCACTGCCAGCATTTTCAATCAGTTTAACTTCGATATCTTTGGGTATCTGGTGCAAAACCACACGGGTGCTTTTTAAGGAGCGTAGTGGTGTATAAATCGCTATGAAGGCGCCGAAAACCAAAAATAGGGAGCCAAAGCCAACAAGGGCAATTTTACTACTCATACCCCTTACCTCACCCAACATAAACCTTGCTTCGGGGTGCAGTACATTTGCAACAAATAGACCCCCCATTCCCGTGAGCAAGATTCCCAAAATGGTAACGATGAAGGTATAAATAAACAGGGTATTGTGAATACCTATAATGGTTCGATTTTCCTGCATTTCACTGATTATAGGCTGCAACTCCCAGCTACAAATGTAAAAAAACCACTTTCGACATTAGTCACATCCAAAGAGCGCGTTGATTCAAGCATCCACAATCGGACTCGCTGGTAAATAGTTCTAATACCGATTCCGATAATACAATAACAAAATCCAGTTGGTTTTGTATCGTTTCTTATCGGAATCGGTATCTGATTCATCTCGCTACGCTCGGGTTATTTCCTTAAGGAAATAACCGGAATTGGTATAAGGAATTCTTTA
>CAZZPQ010000076.1:3305-15305 GCA_964655595.1 uncultured bacterium | reverse complement strand
TCGAGCCAAAGGCATAAGGTGCTTCTGCGAGGGCCTGCAAGCGCAGCTCACGCCACAGATACCAGTCATCTGGAGTTAGAACTTTTAAGTTGATCGCCATGTACCTTTTTGGTCGGTGATTTGGAAAAATCCTCTGCGTGTTGATTCGAGCAACCCAGCTTTTTTCATATAAGTTGAGGCCCAACCAACTCTATTCACGAAAGTTGCCTGTATGCCGCTCGGTAGCATATCCTTTAAGTCATTCTCACTAAGGCCCAATACCTTTGCCAGAGCTTCAACGGCCTCGCTAGTTGTTGTTTCAGCGCCTTTCTTTGCTGCAAATTGAAGAAGTGGCAGCATCACGCTCTGATAATCTGGAACGGCCATTTATTTATCTCCTTTTGCATCTTAATAATTTACAAGCGGTAGCTTTGTATACTGGCCACCGAATAACTTCCTGTAGTGGCCACCTGTGCTGCTATGTATGAAAAGTAGCGTAGCTGAAAGACATTTCTAAACCCCTTTTCCTTGTCCTGAATAAAGTCTATCCTGACATTGACTGGCAAATCTTGGAAGTGTGAACCAATAGGCCTTTGTGGACGGCAGTATTTGAGCTAATCAAGCTTGCGAATGCCAAAAAACAGACTCGAGCTCACTGGCTTGCATATAAATGGAACGTGTCACCTTTGGATGTGTTCTGGCAGGGCTTTTGCTCAGGGACTCGAGCCCTTTTTCTGCGCGCCAAATCCTTTACGTGCAATTTTGTCAGCTCGAGTTAGCATAGAGCAATGGACAATCTTGAAAAACAATATGTTATTGACGCTTTGGCGGTTGACTCCTGGCGCATGTTCCGTATCATGGGTGAGTTCATCCAGGGTTTTGAGGAAATGGCGGATGTTGGCAAGGCAGTTACGATTTTTGGCTCTGCACGTTTCACAGCTGATAACCCCTATTACGAAAAAGCTGTGAGCCTGTCAGGACTGTTGGCCAAAAATGGCTATGCGGTTATTACGGGTGGTGGTCCAGGCATCATGGAAGCGGGTAACAAGGGGGCCTATGAAGCACAGGGGCGCAGTGTCGGCCTGAATATCGACCTGCCCTTTGAGCAGCATGCTAATCCTTACCTGACCGATGATCTGAAGTTTAAGTACTTTTTTACCCGCAAAGTGATGCTGGTGAAGTACTCTACCGCTTTTGTGGTCTTTCCAGGGGGCTTTGGTACGCTGGATGAACTCTTTGAAGCCCTGACGCTCATCCAGACCCGCAAAATTAAACCCTTTCCGGTTTACCTCATCGGTGTGGATTTCTGGCAGGGGCTTATTCAGTGGTTGGGGAGTACCTTGGTCAGAATGGGTACGATTTCGGAAGAGGATTTACACCTCTTCAAGGTTTTAGACGATGTTACTGCCATCCCTGATGAAATTGAAGCCTATTATCACAGTGCCAATCATGGGGGATTTAACCTGCCGTGGTAGCTGTAATACCTGTTGTGCGGCAGCTTTTGTCTGGCTCAGGTGTAACCTGTCGAGATTAGCCAAGCATGTCTTAACGTAGCACAGCCCTCGTGGATTACAGCTTTCACTGGAATGACGCATGAGAGTGGGGAACAGCTAGTGACGACTTGTGCTACCTTTTGCAACCAGGGCGCTTGCGTGTTGCTGGATTCAGGACGCGGCGTTCTTGAAATCGGCGGGGTTTCGCGCTATACTCTAGTGTACGAATGGTGATCTATAAAGTGTTCAGCCTACTGGAATTTAATGTTTCTGGCTGAGCTTGTGCCTTTATCCCGAACCCACTGGCTTTTTGACTCGAGCCGTTCTGGCTCGAGTATTGTCGGTTATTCACATGTGAAAGGATGTGACAAGTATAGAAAAAGTTCATGGTAAGCTGTCTGGTCTTAAAAATAACGCGATCAAGCGTCTGAGCAACCTCTATCGCCGTAAAGTGCCTGTGCAGGCGGCGGTCAGTCTGGATTTGGCAAGAGCATTAGCGGCTTTGAGTTATGAGCTAAACCGAAACCTGTCACTACTGATTGACCGTCGGGGTCGGGTAGTGACAGTCGCAGTGGGTGACGCGCAGGATACACCTTTGCCTCAAGTCTTTGGCGAGGCGGAAACGCGGCTTTATGGTTTGCGGCTGGTACATACGCATCTTAAGGCTGGGGGTTTGTCGGGTTCTGATTTGTCCAAGTTGTTCCTGAACCGGCTGGACGCCATTGTTGCGCTGGATGTTTTGGTTGATAAGCGGGGTCAGGCCGATGTCAGCCAGGTACATGTGGCGATGGTTGCACCGCCTACCGCCCAGGAAGAAGACTGGATTATCGAGCCGCCAATCAGATTGCAGGATATCGAGGCTGTTCAAATTTTAGAGCGCATACGGGCCTTGGAGGAAGAACTGGCTCGCAGTGGCCGTACCCGAGAGGTCAAAAGGAGTTCTGCCGAACGTGCAGTTTTGGTCGGTTTGCAGCTTGACGAATCACCCTTTGAAGCAGAAGCGAGGTTGGCAGAGCTAGTAGAGTTGACGCGGAGTGCCGGGGCGCAGATTGCCTATAGCACCCTACAGATACGCGCTTCGGTTGATCCCCGTACCTTAATTGGGCGCGGCAAGCTGCAAGAGCTGGTTTCCATGGCTTATCATGAAGATGCTGATCTGCTTATTTTTGACCGTGAGCTAAATCCGGCACAGGCACGTGAAATAGCCGATGAAACTCAACTTAAAGTGGTTGACCGTACCCAGTTGATTCTGGATATTTTTGCTCAGAATGCGCGCGGACGGGAAGCCAAGGTACAGGTGGAACTGGCGCAGCTTCACTATCAGCTCACGCGGCTAACGGGGCGTGGTCAGCAGTTGAGTCGCTTGGGTGGGGGCATCGGTACGCGTGGACCTGGTGAAACAAAACTCGAGCAGGACAGGCGGCGCATTCGTGAGCGTATCACCGCACTCGAGCAAGCTGTTGATTTAATCAGTGAGCGTCGCGCGCAGGGACGCAAAGCGCGTACCAGATCGGATGTGCCGGTGATTGCCTTGGTAGGTTATACCAATGCTGGTAAATCTACGCTGTTTAATCATTTGGCCAAGTCAGACGTTTTGTCACAGAACAAGCTTTTTGCTACTTTGCGACCCACGACGCGCGAAGGCTGGTTGCCTGGTTTGGGCGATTGGGGCGCTAAGGTGCTCTTTACCGATACGGTAGGTTTTATTCGGGACTTGCCTGCTGAGCTGGTCAACGCTTTTCGGGCAACTCTGGAAGAACTCCATGACGCTGATTTGCTGTTGCATGTCGTCGATGCGGCCGCTGCGGGTGCGCCTGACCGCGTGGACGCCGTTAACCGGATTATGGATGACCTGGGGCTCGAGGTGCCCAGGCAGGTGGTGCTAAATAAGGCGGATAAGGCAGAAGCTGAGGTCTTACGTCAGTTGCAGGAACGTTACAACGCCCACAGTGTCTCGGCGGTAACTGGTGATGGGCTGGCTACTTTGAAAGATCAGTTGGCGTTAAGTTTGGGTGGCGGGATGGTCTGGCAGCAGGGTGAGGCGACCTATGCCACGCTGTCACATGACTGATAGACGATGGTGGTGTTATCCCGAGCAGAGCGAGTAGGAAGCGGGAAAGTACTTTTCAATTCCCTCGCCAATTTAGCGGGCTCGGTATTAAGACCGATTAGAATCGCTATCAATCTGGACTTTTGCGAGAAGTCTAGTTCCACTCGAGCCGTGCGCGGGTTTCCCAGTACTGCGCAGGATTTTCAGCAAGTCGCGAGAGTTCCGTAAGCGCCTGCTCATCAAGTTGAAGATCGAGGGCCTGCATATTGGACTGAAGCTGCTCGGGGCTGCTGGCTCCACTCAGGGCAACATCGAGCCATGGTTGTTGTAGTACAAAGGCAAGTGCCAGAGCGTCAATGGTGGTGCCAAGTCGGTCGGCATTGTTTTTTAGAATATGTCGCTGTGGGGTGAAGCTAATCGCGCTGTTGCGTTCAGTCAGGCGACCATTGGCCAGACTTTCTTTGATAATGACGCCCATTTCTTCGCGTCTGGCAAGCTTGAGCACTGCTGCTGTTGAGGGCTCGAGGACATTAAAGGTGGCCTGAATGCAGTCAAAAAGTCGCTGACCTGCAACGGTTGTTCGCAGCGCCTGCTCGATCACTTGGCTTTGCTGTGGACCACTGACGGTCAGCCCGATAGCCACGCCCTGAGATTTGATGTCCATGAGAAAGGCGTGGACTTCGGTATCATCAAGCACATCACTGTTGGGATCGACCGAATGAATCTGGTAGAGGTTTAGGTGTTTGCCGAGCAGACCTTCAGTTTCCTGCCACTGCTTTTTTAGGCTTTGCAGGCTGTGATCTTTCACCTCGTGTATCGGGGCGCTAATCTGCCAGCCAGCAGTATAGGTATAGCCCCACTTGGAGCCGATGGTCACATCTCCGGGTTGCAACTGGTGCTGCTTGAGCCAGTAGCTCAGAAAGGCTTCTGCCAGTCCATAAGAGCGCGCTACATCAAAATAGCGAATGCCCTGCCTAAGTGCCGAATCAAGAACGCGAGCAGCGCGGGACTGCATGGCGTCGATGTCGTAATTGTGCTCCAGGTCTTCCCCATGTCCCAGATTGATGTAACCAGGACGACCCAGGGCAGCTAACCCCAGACCAACAGACGAGACCTTTAAAGAACTCGAGCCGAGTTGTCGTAAGGTTTTCACCAGCATAGTTTAACAGTCCGGATAGGGTAAAAAGCAAGTGCTGAGGCGAAAGAGGTTTTTAGAAGCAGCGCCACAAGCTCATTTTCGTGCAAAAATTGCAGCGCAAACAAAGAGGATTGCCTGTGTCAGCACAATTGTGCTGCCGCTGGGGACATCCAGAAAATATGAGGCAATGAGCCCGACAGCGGTGCTGCCAATACCAAAGCTGATGCTTAGAATGGTCATGGTAAATAGTGAGCGTGACAGCAAGCGCGCTGCAGCTGCTGGGATGACCAGATAAGCCGCCATCAGGATGACACCAACCACGCGAACGCTTGCCACGATGATAACGGCGGCAAGTACCAGGAGAATATACTCGAGCCTGCCAGTTTTTATGCCGTCAGTAGCAGCAAGCTCTTCGTCAAAGGTCATATAGGCTAGCTGTTGCCACAGTAGTAAAAGCAGGCTCGTGGTCACGACTGCTGTAAGGAGAATCGTTATCAGTTCCTGCTGACCTACCCCCAAAATGGAGCCAAAAAGCCAGTGCCAGGCGTCGGTGGTGTAGTCACGTTTCAAGCTGATAAAAAGCACGCCCAGCGCCACAGATACGGCAAAAAAAATGCCGATGGTGGTGTCATTACTCAGCTGGGTTTCTTTCCTGACATAGGTAATACCAAGGGCAACCAGAATTGAAAAGGGCATGGCGAGCCATAGGGGTTGGCTAACACCGATGAATAAAGCGAGTGCCACACCACCAAAGGCTGAGTGGGCCAGACCATCACCTAAAAAAGCCATGCGTCGCTGGACGATAAAGACACCCAACAGGCCAGACATCAGGGCGACGGTCAGTCCAGCAATAAAGGCATTGCGCATAAAGGGTAGCTGCATGACAGCTAGAAAGTCGTTCATGCCATGACCAGACCATGTGCATGCCCAAAGTGACCATAGGCTTTTTGGAGATATTCCTTACAGAGAACTTCAGCTGGTTTGCCATAGCCATGAACGATACGGTTCAAGACCACCACGCGGCTGGCATGGTAGCGCGCTGCTGCCAGATCATGGGTAATCATGACAATCGTTGCCCCGGTTTGTTTCTGATAGCGCTCGAGCAGGTCATATAGGTCGTGCTCGGCCAGAAAGTCAACACCGGTTGCGGGTTCGTCCAACAGGATGATGTCTGGCTGCCGAATCAACGAGCGTGCCAGATAGACGCGTTGCAATTCGCCACCCGAGAGGCGGGCAAGTGGGCGGTCAATGAGCTGCGGAGCACCAACATCCGCCAGGGCTTGCTGAGCTGCGACTCTTTCGGAATGCTTGACCCTGGCGGGCCAGCTTTGCCGCAAGCCAGAAACCACCAGCTCGACGCTACGGGCTGGAAAGGTTCGATCAAAGGTTTTGAGCTGAGGGACATAACCGATGCGTTCGGGACTTTCGCCGGCATTCTTGCCAAAGATAGCGGCGTGCCCTTTTTGCGGTTGTATGAGGCCCAAAGCTACCTTGATCAGTGTGCTTTTACCTGCACCATTGGGACCGACGATAGCCAGAATCTCGCCAGCATCCAGGTCAAAGTTGATGTTCTGCAGAATGTCAGCGTCCCCCATTTGAACGCTAACCTGATGGAAATGTAGAGCTGGAAGCTTCATGTGTGCTTACTGTACTCCAAATGGCAGATGAAAACCCTGGCTGGTGTCAGTACTTAAGGTTGTCCCAGGGCTTGAAGGATGATCTCGGCATTACGCCTCATCAGTGACTGATAACTCTCCTGGTCACTACCCAGCGGGTCAATGCTGTAAAGAGGCAAACCTGCCTGCTCGGCTACGATTTCTGCCGGACGAACAGAAAGCTGTGGTTCAGTAAAGATGGCTTTAGCGCCACTCATCTTAATCTCGCCCAGAGCATACTGCAAGTAGCGGGGACTGGGTTCTCGTCCGGGGAAAGGTTCGATTTCGACCACCAGGTTAAGACCATAACGGCGCGTGAAATAAGGCCAGGCGTCATGAAAGGGGACAAAGGCAGCATCTTGCAAGTCCGAGAGAAGGTCTTCAAGTTCTGTGTGGAGTTGCTCGAGTTTACTGATGAGTGTTGCGGCGTTTTGCTCATAAGCGCTTGCATGATTTGGGTCAGCAGTGCCCAGTGCTGCCGCAATGACCCTGCTCGCCTCGATCATAATGATTGGATCAAGCCAGATGTGTGGGTTGACAAAGCCACTGTCACTACCTTCGGCAATCGAGCTGGTGACGCCCTCAAAACTGACCTCTTCAATGATCCGAATGATGGGGGCTTTGCTGCCACTTGCCAGAATCAGGCGGTTAACCCATTCATCCATACCCTGTCCGCCATTGATGATAATCAGCTCAGCTTCGGCGACCCTGGCTATGTCACGGGGTGTCGGGTCGAACGTATGAGGTGAGGCGCCTGGGGGCAGTAAGCGGACAGCATTAATGGCCTCACCACCGATTTGCCGTACTAGGTCATGGTAGGGATGCAAGGTGCTGACTACGGTCATCTGCGCGAATCCGAAGGGGGTCAGTAACATGATCCAGACAATGAGCGAGCGGATGATTTTAAGATGATAATTCATTCTCATTAGCTTACGGACTTGCCTTCTATAAGTCAAGCCAGACTAAACATGGAGGCTGAGCTGTCTTTTAAGGCAGGCATCAATCCTCAGGGTCACGAAGATAAATACCACTGTCATCCATACGCTCAATGACTGCCAGACTCACCAGTGGGACTCCATAGGTCTCGAGCCGTTTGCGCCCCTCCTCAAATGCCTTCTCAATCACAGCGCCGATGCCCAAAACCTGTGCGCCACTTTGCTGAATAGCCCTGACCAGTGCGTCGGTGGTTAAGCCAGAAGCCAAAAAATCATCGATAATCACTACGCGGTCATCCGCCTTAAGGTATTCGGGTGAGAGCATGAGTGTAGTCATACCACCTTTGGTATGACTCGGTGCTTCAGCACTAAAATAGCCGTCTGGCATGGTAATCGGACGCTTCTTGCGGGCGAAAACCAGCGGTGCATCAAAGGCGACTGCGGCGGCGAGTGCTGGCGCGATACCGCTGGTTTCTGCTGTGACGATGCGTGTGACACCATGAACACCCGCATGGCTTAAGCGTTTGCAGATTTCACGGCCCATCGCCATAGTGAGTACGGGGTCAAGTTGGTGATTTAAAAAGCCATCAACTTTGAGAATCCCATTGCCGAGGTATTTGCCTTCTTCGTGGATACGGTCAAGTAGTGCTTTCATGGCGCTATCCTAACTGAGTTATGAGCAATGAGCAATGAGCAATGAGCAATGAGTAAAAAGCGAAGGTGGTTGTTGCAGGGGCAGCAGACCATTCAGCACATTTCGGTAATCAGTTGAGCATGGTCTGGATATGCCTGTATGAGCGCTTCGGCTGTTGCCAGTTCAAAATCGGCAAAATCAAAGCCGGGTGCGACGGTGCAGCCAAGCAGTGAAAAAGCCCCGGGTGTATTGACGCTTGCGGCAAACCAGCAATTTGCTGGTACAACGACCTGGAAAGAATCCCTTGCGCCGATGTCAGCCCCCAGACGTTCCTGACGGAGTTTGCCATCCTGCAGGATGCTGATAGTTAAGCCTGAGCCCGTATAGAAGTGCCAGATCTCATCGCTTTGAATGCGGTGAAAGCGCGAGACCTGTGGGTGCTTGAGGAGAAAGTAAATGGCGGTGGAAAACGAGCGGCTACCGCTAAACCGCGCTGGTAAAGCGCTGTGGGGAATCAGCTCACTTGCCTGATAGGTCTGGCGGTAGTAGCCACCTTCGGGATGGGGCACGAGGGCGAGCTGACGAATCCAGTCTTCCGCGTTCAGGGGTTTAGGCATCACTGGAATCAACGGTTCGTGGAACCTTGAAAAAAGCGTCTTCATGTTCGACGGCGAGCTGCATGGCATCTTCATGGGTCAGGGGCGTGCCGATGACGTCCTCGCGGAAGACATTTTCCAGATTGATGGGGCGCACCAGTTCCTCCACACCTTCGGTATCCAGATGTCTGATCTGTTCAAAGTAGCCTAGAATCTTGTTCAGGTCGGTTTTCAGGCTCAGGGTTTCAGCCTCGCTGAGCTCGAGCCGTGCCAGAGTTTTTAAGTGGGCCATGTCTTTGTCGCTAATACTCATGGGAGCAGTCTAGCAAGTTTCGTTGATGAGGGGCAGTTTTTACGGTCTAGCCATGAGACTACCAGCCAGGAGCAGAATGTAAAGGGAATAAGGGGAATAGAAGGAGATAAAGGAATAGTGCTAGGCTTATCCTCATGACAACAGATGAGTTTCGCCGTTTTGGGTATCAGTTGATCGATAAAATTGCAGATTATCGTGAGGGTCTGGGCGAGCGTCGGGTGATGGCTACCGTGAAGCCAGGTGAGGTGCGGGCGCGTTTACCCCAGAGTCCACCCGAAGAGCCGGAATCCTTAGAGTTAATCATGGCAGAGTTGGAGCCCCTTTTTGGTGACGGCCTAACTCACTTTCAGCACCCGCGCTTTTTCGGCTATTTTCCTGCCAATGCTCACTTGGCCTCAGTGCTAGGAGATTTGCTCAGCTCCGGCTGGGGACAGCTGGGTCTTACTTGGCAGGCGAGTCCAGCGCTCACTGAACTCGAGGAAGTCGCAACCGACTGGCTCAGGCAGCTGATCGGCTTACCTGAGAGCTTTGCAGGGGTCATTCAGGATACTGCTTCAACGAGTACGCTGGTGGCGCTGATTTCAGCGCGGGAGCGCGCAACGGGATACAGCTTTTCAGGGGAGGGTTTCCAGAATGCTGGTCGCCCGCTTACGATTTATGTGTCAGAGCAGAGCCACAGCTCGGTGGAAAAAGCTGCGCTTTTGGCGGGTTTTGGCAAGAATAACCTGCGGCTCGTGGCAGTAGATGAGGCTTTTGCCTTGCGACCAGCAGCACTCGAGCAAGCCATTCAGGCGGATCTGGCTGTGGGTAAAAAACCCTGTGCCGTAGTCGCGACTACGGGCACGACTGCCACAACAGCTCTGGACCCAGTTGCGGACATTGCCCAGATATGCGCGCGTTATGGCATCTGGTTGCATGTGGATGGTGCCATGGCAGGTAGCGCCATGATGTTGCCAGAGTGCCGCTGGATGTGGCAGGGCATTGAAGCGGCTGATTCGGTGGTACTGAATCCACACAAATGGCTGGGGGCAGTCTTTGATTGTTCGGTGTATTATGTCAAAGATTCAGAGCACCTGATTCGGGTGATGTCGACGAGTCCCAGCTACCTGCAGACCGCACAGGACAGTCAAGTCAAAAACTATCGGGATTGGGGGATTCCACTGGGGCGGCGCTTCCGGGCGCTGAAACTCTGGTTTTTACTTCGTGCTGAGGGCGCTCAGGCGCTGCGCCAGCGCCTTAAGCGCGATATGGACAATGCCAAATGGCTCGAGCAACAAGCGCGCGCTACCGCCCACTGGCGTGTCGTGGCACCTGTAGCGCTGCAAACCGTGTGCCTGCGTTATGAACCGGTAGGTCTCAGCCCAGAAGCCACCGATGAACATTTGCTCAACTGGGTCAGTCGCATCAATGTTTCGGGTGAAGCCTATCTTACACCTGCAAAACTGGCTGACCGCTGGATGGTGCGTGTATCGATTGGCTCACTGCTGACCGAACGGCAGGACGTGGCTGCGCTCTGGGAGCTGATGCAGCAGGAAGTCAAACGGCTTGGCTAAACGTTATTTTGTCACTGCTTCAGCCTCTTTGGGCAAAGGTTTTTTGCTGTTTAGTACCATGATGGTGACGAAAATGCCAGCCAGAACCGGTACGCCAATCAGCCAGATGAGCCACATCAGGATATTGTCTGTGGTGCGGGTGGGGGGGAAAATGAAAGCGATACTTGCCGGGTTCTCGTTTACACCCACAAAAAGCGAAAGCTCGGCAATGGCGTCTTCCTGACGATAGGTTTTGTCTCGCAAGAGTAACTGATACTCGCCTGCTGCTGGGAGGACAATGGTCGCCTCGTAGACTCCTTCTTCTTCCTGAGGCTCGAGCAGGTCAATGATGGTCGAGCGTCCGGGCAGCGTGAACTCTGAAAAGACTACTGCTTGCAGGACCGGTGTCTGAGTGACATCGACCATGGTGATACGGAGGTGAAAGGCTTCGTTGGGTACGGGTGTCGCGGGAGTGGTTTCCAGCGTTCCCAGCACGATAAATGCATGTGAAAAAGCAAAGCCGACCAGCATCAGCAGGACAGCCAAGATGAGCACTCTTATTGTTGTTGCCATAACCACTCCCGTAAACTTAAACCACTTTCCAGAATTGCCTGCGTCAGTTCGCTACCCATATAGCGGTAATGCCAGGGCTCATAGATGTAGCAGGTGACTGCTGTCTGACCTTTAGGATAGCTCATGATAAAACCATATTGCCAGGCATTTTCCCTAAGCCAGGCACCCGCAGGCGTCTGTGCCCAGTCGTCCATATCCCAGGAGGCCGCGGCCCCAGCTGTGCCAAAGTCAACAGCCGTTCCCAGCTGATGTTCCGAGTGACCTGCTCGAGCGCTGCTCTTTAGCGCCGCAGTCTCGCCCAGCCGCTCAAGCCAGTAGTTAAAAGTGCGCTCCTGATACTCATAGCTGCGGTAGGCACTGAGTACGACCAATGCATGTCCGGCGGCTAGTGCGGCCTGTCGCAGAGTGCGGAGGTCTTCTATAAGAATCTGGCGAACCAGGTGATCTGACGGAAAGCCAGCCTGTGAGACAGGAACCAGATCGGGGGGTTGGTAGAAAGGCTCGAGTTTGTAAATTGGATCCAGCAGGCTGCCTTGCCAGTCATCATAGGATTGGTAGGCAGTGGGTAGGCTGTCATAGCGGCATTCGGGCACGGCTTGCTGAGTCAATGCAGCTTGCAGCATAAAGATAACAAAAAAGCAAGTCAAGCGTCTCACTCAAGGTAGTCTAGCGTGTCAGGCTTTTTTGTACTTGAGACAATAAACATAGCTATATTGGCCTTCTCTGAATACTATTACGATCCGAATTGAATACCCGGATAGGGGCAGAAAGATGATGTAGCCCAAGTGTTGATAGCACTTGTATGGGTATTCAAGTAGCAAGATGGCTAGTTGGTTACGGGTGGTGGTATCATCCTGACGGCTGCCACATCAGACCGATTCGTTGCTGCCTTTTGTTACGCAAAATCTCGTTATCATCAAAAGGATACGCTTGTTGACTTTTATCCACGACCTAGGTCATGTTAGCCTACCCTTTATACCTTTTATTGGGTAGCATAAAGAGTGTGAGGCGATCCTATCATTTTTCAACATCACTCTTTGAGCGAAGCTCGCTGGTTCAGGAAGCCATTTTAGAAATGGCCCAATCAGGGCGAGAGCAGCGC
>CAZZPQ010000076.1:0-3205 GCA_964655595.1 uncultured bacterium | reverse complement strand
CTCGCTGGTTCAGGAAGCCATTTTAGAAATGGCCCAATCAGGGCGAGAGCAGCGCGGGGCGGTTTATACAAAAACAGAAGTCGTTGACTTTATGCTGGATCTGATTGGCTATGATCCAAGCGCGGATCTGACCAGCTTCAGAATCCTGGAACCGTCTTTTGGGGAGGGCGACTTCTTATTCGCGGTCATCTACAGACTCCTCGAGTCCTTTCAAGACCATCATGCACGAGATGAGGCGATGGTTGATAAGCTTTCAAACTGCCTTGTTGGAGTCGAACTACATCAGGATACCTATAAAAAGACCAGGTGCGGGGTCGAAGCACTTTTAGAAGATTTTGGCTTAGCAAAAACGGAAGCCCATACAGTTAGTGGACACTGGCTGATTCAGGATGACTTTTTGCTCAGTGAGTTAGCACCAGGTTTTACGCATATTGTCGGCAACCCCCCCTATGTCCGGCAGGAGATGATTCCGCAGCCACTGATTGAAGCTTATCGAGAGGTGTTTGCCACGATCTATGATCGTGCTGACCTGTACATCCCTTTTTTTGAGCGCAGCCTATCATTACTCAGTCGTGATGGAAAGCTGTCATTTATCTGCTCAGATCGGTGGATGAAAAATCGCTTTGGTGGCCCCTTGCGTAAGCTTATCGCCGAACGCTACCACGTTGAACACTATGTTGATATGGTGAATACTGACGCTTTCAAGCATGAAGTGAGCGCTTACCCGGCAATCGTTACGATTACCCGCATTCAGGGAACCGTGACGCGAGTTGCCAAAAAGCCGCTGATTGAAAAGTCGTTTCTGTCGCGTCTGGCTAAATCCCTGAATAACTCGAGTCAGGAAACTTCCCTTGTCACGGCAGTGCCTTACGCGACCCAAGGTAATGCACCCTGGCTGCTTGATTCAGCGGAGCAGCTAGCCCTGGTCAGAAAGTTGGAAGAGCGGTTCGCCTCGCTTGAAGCAGAAGGTTGCAAGATTGGTATCGGCGTAGCCACTGGGAGTGATCGCGTTTATATTCAGCCTTATGAAGCGCTTGATGTCGAGGAAGGTCGCAAGCTACCACTCATCATGGCCCCTGATATTCGCTCAGGACAGCTGTTATGGCGAGGCAAGGGCGTGGTTAATCCGTTCGATGACGCAGGTCAACTGGTTGACCTTAAAGACTATCCACGCCTGGCAGCGTATTTTACAGCTCATGAGGCGGCAATTCGTCAGCGGAACGTGGCAAAACGGAGTCCGCATGCCTGGTACCGAACCATTGACCGTATCTATCAACCCTTAGCCAGGCAACCCAAGCTGCTGATACCGGATATTATGCATAAGCCCACGATAGTCTTTGAGAAGGGTACGTTCTATCCGCATCACAACCTCTATTGGATCACTTCGGAGATCTGGGACTTGCGTGCGCTGCAGACGGTGCTGCGCTCGTCAATAGCAAAGTTCTTTATCTCTTTGTACTCAGTGCGGATGCGAGGTGGTTATCTGCGCTATCAAGCACAAAATCTCAGGCGCATACGCCTACCTGCCTATCAGGCTTTGGCAGCGCCGCTGCGCCAGCGACTGCTCAATTTGGCTGAAGTTGATGATATCGAAGCGGTCGACGCTGCCACCTTCGAGCTTTATGGTCTCAAGTCACAAGACGTGCGCCTTATCAGGCATTCGCTAGCTGCGGTGAGGTAGGGCAACTAATAACTCGGTCCAAAGATCGTCCCGCGCATCTCCATGGGTTGGGCCAGAATAATTAGTGCCAGTGCTGCAAATGCGAGGACATACAGCATCATCGGCCACATGGCAAGAACACCTCGCCGTCCAAAATCGCGCAGGCTGATGCGTATCGCCACATAGACAGCAACCAGTGAATAAAGCATGGTAATGCTTGCGGTGATGGGAAAAAGATAGCGACTGGGAATCACTTGCGATAGCCGCCAATTTGGAGTAATGTCCACACCACGATAGCTAAAGAAATGCTGAAAGACGGGAATGATACTCAGCGCTCCAGTCAGAAAATGAAAAATGTAGTGTGCAAACCAGAAGCCAAAACCAAGCGCCACCGTCACGTAACCCCAGCGAAGAAGTGCCTGTTTCGGGTTTGTGGTGACACCACCCGCCAAATCTGCCAGCATGGCCATGCCAGTGGTTATTGTCAGGCCGACACCTACAATGAGTAAAAATATCAGGCCAAGGACCAGAAACTCACTATCTGTACGAAGCGTAGTGGCAATGGCCTCAGCAGTGTCAAAAAAGGGCCCAATCATGGCGATGGCATTCATGAGACCGTAGTAGGTGAGCATGACAGCCATCAGCATGACTGCCAGCCGACCGCGTTTGGCCCAGGGATTTTGCGTCCATTCCCAGGCAGGACTGCGCATTGTTAGCGCGACGTTGTCATAGGGGCAGGCGCGCACGCAGTTAAAGCACTGCGTACAATCCATGTTGCTTTGCATACTAGGCACAAAAAGCCCCGTCTCACAGCCAGGAAAATATCCCTGACCATTGCTGGACTTAATCTCGGATAGTGGAATGAAGGCCACTTCTTTGCCGCCGCCACTTTGCATGGCTAAGGCATCTGGCTTGCTTGCTGCACTGTAGCGCCCATGCAGGCAGGGTTTATCGGCACAACTGCGGCAGACATCATGATTGACTGCGGTAATCTGAGTTGGGGAAGCGCTCGCTAGCGCAAAATTGAAGTTGCCCAGGGGACAGATGTAGCGGCAGAACGTGCCAGCGGGCCACAGTGTATCGACAATGAGTGCGCCCGCAAAATAGCCCACCACCAGCCAGGCAGTAATCCAGGGGCTGGCCCAGAGATTGAAATACTCGTAGCTGAAAAAATAGATAAACAGAAACACCATGATGAAATACTTGTTTTTAAGTTGACTGGGCCAGTGCCACTTATGAGGCAGGAAGCGCTCGAGCCTTCGTGTTAAGCCCCGTGTCAGCATAAGCGGGCAGGCAGCGCAGAAAGCGTTTCCAAAAAGTGCCAGAGCAATCACCACAAAGCCGCGGTAATGCAGCCAGATGCTGGTGGTAGACAGGTTGCGCGGGGCGAGCTGTCGCCCGGTGAAGCCGTCGATAATCACCATAATCGCCAGGATAAGCAAAGGTAACTGGACTAGCAGGCGGGCGTACTTCCATCTGACAAAGCGCCTGAGGCCAGGCAGGCCTAAGAGGTCAAAGCCTCTGGGCTGCTGAGTGATGGGCGGA